>PBKF01000052.1 GCA_002722105.1 Fidelibacterota bacterium | reverse complement strand
TGTAAGCCATTGGACTAGTGAAAAAAGAACGTAATTCCTTTTTATATATAGATTTAATACTATGCATCAGCCGAATCTCCTTCATAAGTCAAGTGTCTAAAAATATCTTCAAGATTTCGTTTGGAAGCACTCATCTCTAAAATAGTCCACCCGTTTTTGACTGCATAATCAAAAATATCCTTTCGTGGGTCAGAACCATTACCATGTTCTAATACTACTTGTATAGATTCATCTGTTTTATTGATGGAATTCAAATCTACAGAAGGAATTACGGCTTTCATTTCTTGGATGGTATTTTCTTCTGCATTTTGAATTTCTAAATTAATTTGAGTCCTACCTTGTGAGTCTGCAAGTAATTCTTCACTGGTACCATCAGCAACAATTTCACCTTTATTAATAATAATGATGCGATCCACTGTTGCTTGTATTTCCTGAAGGATATGAGAAGACATAAGAACGAGCTTTTCTTTTCCTAATTTCTTAATTAATTGACGGATTTCTACAATTTGATTTGGATCTAACCCAGTAACAGGTTCATCTAAAATAAGAATTTTAGGGTCATGGATCATTGCCGCAGCTAATCCAATTCTCTGTTTATATCCTTTTGAGCAATTTCCAACAGTTCTATGAACAACACCCTGTAGGCCACATTCTGAAACTACGCGTTCTAGTGCACTCTTAAAATTTTGATCAGTAATACCACGAATTTCAGCGTGAAACTTTAAATATTCATATACTTTCATTTCTCCGTAAAGAGGATTCAATTCAGGGAGATAGCCAATTTGTTTTTGAATTTCTAGATTATGATCAATAATATTTTTATCATTAACAAAAACATTTCCTGAGCTAGGGGATAGGTAACCTGTCATGATTTTTAACGTTGTACTTTTACCAGCACCATTGGCTCCTAGGAATCCAACAATTTCTTTATCAGATAATGAAAAGGAAATTGACTTTACTGCTTGAACATGTCCATAACTCTTGGACAGATTTTCGATGTTTATCAACTTATATCTCCTTGATTGTAGAAGTAATGTATGTACAAATGTTTAAATTGTTCCAAAAAAGGCGGGCAATATTATTAAAAATATTCCAGATAAAAAACATAGTATAAAAGTCTGTTTGTGATAAATGCCACACTTATTATTATTTCTGTGGAATTTCATTGACTATGAGTATTATATGAACATAGATTCGAAGCGACTAGTCAAATATTTTTGACGAGTAATGGTATACCAAATAATAAATAAAGGAGAGTATTATGACTCGCATATTTAAATCAGTCATTTCTACTCTGGTAATGTTATCACTTGTTGCTGTTTTACCAGCTGAAAATACAGTTGATACTAATGAAGTAGAATTTGCCATCCAACAAGATGGTGATGATGCAGTTTTTGCCAGTGCAGAAATAAAGAAGAAGAAGAAGAAGAAAGGAAAGAAGATTGGTAAAAAAGGTAAGAAGAAAAAGAAAGGATTCTTCAAAGGCTTTAATAAAAATAAATAGCTTTGTCTTCTACAATGAAATAAAAAAGGGTACGTTAATCGTACCCTTTTTTATTTCCTAATTATCATTTATAATTATGCTAATAAAACCGGGGAGAAAATCCATGTTTAAATTTAGGCTCTCGATGATTCTTATTTTTGTTTCATCTATCATCTTAAGACCTGCAATTGCCCAAGATGCTGACACATCAGAGTATGAAGAAGAATCTGGAAATGAAATGTTTACCAGTGTAGATGTAAGTTTTTCTCAAGATAAAGGAAATACTGATTTCTTATCTCTTTATTATGGATTTAGTTATAGTATTGTAGGGCAGATAGGTCCATTAGAAGATACAGAATTCAGTATTAATTTTTCCCGAAGTGATGATAGGTTAGATGGCGAAGCTTTTACGGATGACCAATCATTGACATCAAAATTTGACCTTTGGGCTAACCAAAGATTTTCTCCTTTCTTATTTTTTCAAAAATCTTTTGATAAAACTATTGGATTGGAAAATCGACTCAATTATGGACTTGGAGCAAAAGTTGGATTACTTAAGGGTTTATCAATCAGCTATGCCTTCCTGGCTGAAGATGAATCCTATAAATCATCTATTATTACAGGAATTGATTCAACGGAAGATGATTATTATGAAGATTATTGGGCTTATGATACTACTTATGGAGAAGCCATTACTGATTCTTCATTCTTTCGTCATTCGATTCGTCCAAAGTATAAAGTAAAATTATTTGATGGTAATGTTGTTTTTGATTATCGCTTTTATTATAAACCAAGAGTGGATGACTTTGAAGACTATTTATTCGAGCATGAATTAAAGGTTTCAGTCGTAACATTTTATGATGCTTTATCTATTGATTTAAATTATACCAACAAATACAATGCTAAATATGATAACAGTGAAATTTTAAATCCAGACACAGGAGAATTTTATAAACCTGTAGATGAGAACATATCTTTAGGCCTATCATTTATGTTTTAAATAAATCGGAAAGATCTTTTTAAAGTATGGGGGCTTAAAGGTAACTTTTCGCCCCCTTTTTTATGAACTACGATCATTTACTAATAGAAGCCAAATGGCAAAAATTTTGGGATGAAAACAAAACATTCAAGGCGGTAATTGACCCGAAAAGGGAAAAATTATATGTCCTGGATATGTTTCCATATCCTTCAGGAACCGGACTCCATGTCGGTCACCCTCTAGGATATACAGCTACCGATATATACTGCCGATTTAAACGTCTCCAAGGTTTTAATGTATTACACCCCATGGGTTGGGATGCTTTTGGACTTCCTGCTGAACAATACGCAATTAAATCAGGTACCCATCCAAGAGAAACAACTGAAAATAATATAAAAAACTTCAAGCGGCAGATTAAAATGCTTGGTTTTTCTTATGATTGGGACAGAGAAATAAATACAACTGATAAAAATTACTATAGGTGGACCCAGTGGATATTTTTACAATTGCATAAAAAAGGTTTGGCATATGAAGCAGAAATACCTGTCAATTGGTGTCCAGAATTAAAAGCTGTCCTTGCCAATGAAGAAGTTGTTGATGGTAAATCGGAAATTGGTGGACATCCTGTGATTCAGCAACCAATGCGTCAGTGGATGCTAAAGATTACTGATTACGCTGAATCATTACTAGAAGGGTTAGATGATTTAGATTGGCCTGAAAGTGTAAAAGATCTACAGAGAAATTGGATTGGCAAATCAAAAGGGGCCAATGTACACTTTAGCTTATCAAGTATAAATTCTAATATTACAGTATATACTACAAGGCCAGATACTCTATTTGGAGCTACCTATTTAGTTTTAGCACCAGAGCATCCTTTGGTTGAACGGCTTGTGTCGAATTCAAACAAAAATAAAGTTTTTTCTTATGTTGAAACAGCTAAAAGAAAAAGTGATTTGGATAGAGGGGAGTTAAACAAGGACAAAACTGGCGTGGCATTAGATGCATTTGCAATTAACCCCGTGAATGGAGAAGAAATACCGATCTGGGTGGCTGATTATGTATTAATGAGTTATGGAACTGGTGCTATAATGGCGGTTCCTGGACATGATCAGCGTGATTATGAATTTGCCAAGGAATATGATTTACCTATAGTGGAAGTTGTCTCTGGTGGTAATATTAGGGAAAATGCCTATACTGATAATCTTAATGGTATGATGATAAATTCATCAAATAATGAAGGTCTTAACTTAAATGGAAAAAAGGTTTCAAAGGCTATTCTGTCTACAATCAAATGGTTAGAAAAGGTTGGTAAGGGAGAAGCATCCACACAGTATAAGCTAAGAGATTGGTTATTCTCTCGCCAAAGATATTGGGGGGAGCCCATACCTGTAATACATAAATCCGATGGGAGTATTATTACGATAAATGAATCAGATCTTCCGCTTACTCTTCCACAAGTTGATAAATATTTACCAGCTGAAACTGGAGAATCTCCTCTAGCAAATATAAAAGAATGGGTTAAATTAAAAGAAGGGAAAAGAGAAACGAATACCATGCCACAATGGGCTGGTTCATGCTGGTATTTCCTGCGATTTACGGATCCAAACAATGAAAAACTAGCTTGGGGAAAGGATGAAGAGTCATACTGGATGCCTGTTGACTTATATATTGGTGGTGTTGAGCATGCAGTGCTACATCTTTTATACTCACGCTTTTGGCATCATGTTTTATTTGACCTAGGTCTGGTATCCACAAAGGAACCATTCAAAAAGTTATTTAATCAGGGTATGATACAGGGTGAAGATGGATTAAAAATGAGTAAATCCCGCGGAAATGTTATCAATCCTGATGATGTAGTTAATGACTATGGTGCGGATAGTTTTCGACTTTATGAGATGTTTATGGGCCCACTAGAGAAATCAAAACCCTGGAGCACAACAGGTCTACAAGGATGTTATAGATTTCTTCAGAAAGTCTGGCGTCTTTTTCATAATCAAAATAAAATTATAAAAGAAAATTGTTCTGATCAAGAGACCATTAAGCTATTACACCAGACAATCAAAAAAGTGACTCTTGATCTTGGTGACCTTAGATTCAATACTGCTGTTTCTCAGTTAATGATATTTACCAATCATTTAAATACACTTGAAAAATTTGATAAGAAAGTTTTACATGAATTCTTAATTCTATTGAACCCATTTGCTCCTCACATAGCTGAAGAATTAAATGAAAAACTAGGATATGAACCAATTACGAGCGCTCAGTGGCCAGTACATGATGAAAATCTATTTTCTGATCAGAAAATCACCCTTGCAGTACAATTTAATGGAAAAACTAGGGGAACCATAAAGATCCTTAAAGATACTCAGGAAACTGATGCATTTAAAATAGTAGGGGAAACATCCTTTGGGAAAAAATATTTGGAAACTGGTGAATTGAGGAAAATTATTTACATACCTGGAAGGATAATTAACATCATAGTATCATGATTGATTTTTAATTTTATTTAGGAATTTAAAACAATGAAGAAAAATATTTTAATAATCTTGATTCTAGTGGCAATGACATTTGCTGAAAGAGCAAACACAAACAGAATTGGGACAGAAGCAGCAATTTCTAACTGGTCATTAGTTGGTCCCATTGATTCAGAAGATATCCACAGTGAAATACTAAATCTTATACTTGAAAATGGAATTGGGGATGACTCAGTTTTTATTCATGATGGAAAAAATTACATTATAAAAGATGCAACCACTAGTGGTGAATTTAATTTCATAGGACAACTTTACAATGACCTTAAGGAAAATGATTATGTGATTGGTGTTGCAGAAGTATTTTCTACTAAGAACACTGAAATAGCTATATTGAATGCTTTTTATCAGACAAAAAGTCAGTTAGTCTATCTGAATGGTGAAGAAATTCATAAGCAATACGAACAATCAAAGGGAATTTTTAGAAAAAAAATAAAAAAAGGGAGAAATCAACTTATTGTGTCTTTAAAGAACTCTGATCATTTTGGATTTGGTTTTTTCATGGTGGATGAAAAAAGGGTGGAAATGACATTTCAATTTATTGATAAAAGCGGAAATCCAATTCCTTTTGCTGGTTTTCAAATCAGAGGTAATGATTATTTTGAAACTGGTGGGACTGCTGATTTGAATGGATATGCAGAAAGAGCATTTAGATTAAGAAGTGATAGTGAAGATTTCATTCTTTATGTTAATGGTCGAGAAGATCGATATGCATCCAAGATAATAAATAATATAAAACCAGGATCCAGAAAAAATTATAAGATAACCGTAGGGAAGATACCATCCATCGAAGGGAAGGTTCTATCACTTGATGGAAAAAACCCACAACCTGGAACTAGAATTCGTGCAAATCTTATTGGTGACAAAAGAGGTCTACCAATGAACATAACAAATACAAGTTTAGATGGGAGTTATAAATTTGAAAATTTACCATTCGGGAACTACGAACTGTTTGTTTCCTATCCTGATAAGGACTATTACCTCAACGATAAAAAAGGTAAGAGAAAAATTTTTGACATAAGTCCTAGTAAGCAGAATTATCTTAACGCCGATTTCAAGACTCCAACTCCAGATAGAGGTAAATGGGAAAATGTAGACTACCTCGATGGATTATTAAGCAACTGGGTTAGTGATATACTAATTGATGATGACAATAACATATGGTTTGCTTGTTGGACGGGGATTTCCATTTTTAATGGAATTGAAATGAAGAGCCTAACTCCAAAGGATGGTCTCCCAACAAGACCAATTAATAAATTGTTTAAAGATTCAAAAGGTAATATATGGGCTGGGGCATCGACATCTAAAAGAAGTGATTTGGGTTTAGTTAAAATTGATCCTGAAATGAACATAACGCCTTATTACTTTTCTGAAGATGTGCCAATTCAAGGTGTTGTTGCTATAGCAGAAGATGAATACGGTAGATTAATTTTTGGAAGTAGTGCTGGATTAACGATTTTGGATGGTGAAAATTTTACAAACTACAACTATTCTGACGGAGTAGGTAATGGTTCAGTGCGGTCATTATTACTGGAAGGTAATAACATGTGGATCGGTACCCAAAATGGATTGGTATTCTACAATGGTAAAAAATTCAAAAATTATAATATTTATGATGGGCTTCCTTCAAATGTGATTAATAGCATAGTTAAATCTCCTAAAGGTGAAATTTGGATTGCCACTAACAATGGATTGTCTATCTATGATGGTATGTCATTCAAAAATAGTTCTATTCTAAAGGGGTTAAATACTCGACAGGTAAATGACATATATTTTGATGAAAATAGTGACATCTTAGTATCTACAAACAGGGGAATTTCTAAACTAAGAGAAGATGGTACATTTTATACACTAGATCCCGTAAGAGCGGGCGATGATAAATGGCTAGCTAATATGTTTACAATGGCCAAGTCTAAGGATGGAATGTATTGGTTTGCAGGCTGGCAGTATGGTGCATGGAAATATGATCCATCATCTATAAGAAACCTTACGGTTAATGATAGTATTCCTCTGAGTCTGAAAAGCAGGATGATTGTTGATCCAGAGAAAACATTATGGGTTGGTACCAACGGTCAAGGTATTTATGAGATTAAAAATGAAAAATTAAAAAAAATATATACGATGCAGGATGGCTTACGAAGCAATAATGTAAAAGATATAAGTATGGATAACTATGGTAATCTATGGATAGCAACCAATAGAGGGATTTCTATGTTCAATGGTAAAATTTTCAAAAATTATACCGAATCTGATGGTATGCCATCTGAGAATGTAGATGGAATCTGTGTTGATAAAAATGGAATTGTCTGGTTTCTAACATCGAAGGGGCTTACTTCATTTGACGGAAATGATTTCACAACCTACGGCAAAAAAGAAGGGGTAAATATTGGAGGATGGAATAATGACAATGATATAGTTTCTAATATAGATGGCTCTATTGTCATTGGTCAGTATGGAGCTGGTGTCATGATATTTAAGGATGGTATTGCAAAAACTCTGATCGAAGAAGATGGACTTACTGATCCTAGGGCTCATGACATTGATGTAGACTCGGAAGGTAATATTTGGATTGCAACAGATGGAGGGGGAGTATTTAAGTATGATGGTAAAAGCATGGAGCATTTTGATGTTGAAGATGGACTTGCATCTTCAGAGACTTTTCATGTTTATGTTGATGATTATGATAGGGTATGGGTTGGCACCTTTGGAGCAGGCGTAGCATTTTACGATGGGGAAGTCTGGGGTTCTCTTGACATAAGAGATGGTCTTATTGGAAATACTATAAATGGAATTACTTCAATTTCCGGACAAAAATTCTTTTTCTGTACATCCAGAGGTATTTCTCAATACACACCAACAAACAATGCTGGGCTTGTTAACATTTCTTCTGTTACAACACCTAAAAATAAATATTTCATTGATAAGAACAATGACGAAGAAATTTCAACGCAGACAGATTATAGAATACGTTTTTCATTTAATGCCGCAAACTATAATACTATTCAACAAAAGCAGAAGTATAGATATAGGATAATCGGTGATGATGAAAAATGGAGTAAGCCATTCACGGGTAACGAAATGGACTGGATTCCGAAAAATAGTGGTGACTATGAATTTCAGATACAGGCAATTGATAGAGATTTGAACTACTCTCCTCCTAAAGGTGTAAAGTTCAGTGTAGTGCTACCTTGGTATCTAAATCCGCCCACATCCATTCCATTCTGGGGATTAATAGGACTTCTTTTTTATATGTCTGGTTTCACTACAAATAAATATATCAAGCAAAGACAACTATCTGCTAAGCTTAGAGAAGAATCCCAAAAGAAGGATCGTGAAGCAAGAGAAAGACTTGAAGAAAAAAATTCAGAGCTGCTGGAATCACAGAAGGCAGCAGAAGCAGCCAACGAAGCTAAGAGTACATTTTTAGCAAACATGAGCCATGAACTGCGAACTCCACTGAATGCCATAATCGGTTATAGCGAAATGCTAATTGAAGACGCAGAGGATGAAAATGAAGACTTCATCCCAGACCTAGATAAGATAAATAGTTCTGGTAAACATTTGCTAGGTTTAATAAATGACATCTTGGATCTTTCTAAGGTCGAGTCTGGAAAGATGGAGCTATATATTGAGGAATTTTCTTTGAAAAAGGTGATTGATGAAATAGAGGCAACCATAAAACCATTGGTTGAAAAGAATAGTAATACCATTATTGTGGATTATAAGACAGAGATTACTACAATGAAAGCTGACATAACTAAAATACGGCAGATTCTATTGAATCTTTTGAGCAATGCTTCAAAATTCACTAAAGAAGGAAATATAACGATTGGAATTAAAAACTCTACAAGTATTAATGATGCAATCGATTTTGTCGTTTCGGATACTGGAATTGGAATGACAAAAGCGCAAGTAAGCAAAGTATTTCAGCCATTCACTCAAGCAGATGAAAAAACAACTAGAAAATTTGGTGGAACAGGCCTGGGTCTAACCATCACCAAGATGTTTTCAGAGATGATGGGAGGAGAGATAGGACTTAAATCAGAGGAAGGTAAGGGAACTTCCTTTACCGTATCCATACCAGTAAACGTAGTGGAAGAAAAGGTAGAAAGTGATAGGTTAAATCAAGAGGTAATTACCGATTCAAACTACACTATACTTGTAATTGATGATGATGCTAATGCTCAGGATATGATGAAAAAATTCCTTGAGAAACAGGACTACTTAATCATTCAGGCTAGAAACGGAGATGAAGGCCTGCAACTTGCCGCTAAACACAAACCAGACCTAATTACTTTGGATGTAATGATGCCCGAGATGGATGGATGGGAGGTACTTGCCGCTCTTCAGGCGAACGATGTGACAAAAAATATCCCAGTAATAATGCTAACAATGGCAGATGAGCCAGACATAGGTTACTCCCTTGGTGCAACAGACTATTTGACGAAACCTGTAGACTGGGAAAGACTATCAGAAATTCTCAAAAATCATGAAATTGAATCAGGCTCTCAGTCCATATTGATAGTTGAAGATGATGAAACAACTAGAGACATGCTTAAAAAAAGTTTAGAGAATAACGAGTATAAGGTTCGAACAGCAAATAATGGTAAGGAAGGTCTTGAAAAAGTTCGCCAAGGTAAGCCTGGCCTTGTTTTATTAGATCTCATGATGCCTGAAATGGATGGATTTGAGTTCTCCGAAAGACTCAGAGAGAATAAGGAGTGGCTAGACATTCCTGTTGTTGTAATCACTGCAAAAGATCTTACCAAGGAAGATCATGCTAGACTAAAAGGAAATGTAGAGACCATAATGCAAAAAGGGTCTTACAGCAAAAAGGAATTAATGACTGAAGTAAGTGAAAAAATTAAAAAATTAAAAATGGGGTAACCAAAATGATAAAAATCTTAATTGTAGAAGACAATGAAATGAACCGTGACATGCTATCTAGGAGACTTCAAAGGAAGGGTTTTGATATAGTTATGGCTGAAGATGGTCAAAAGGGTGTAGACATGTCCAAGAGTGAGAATCCAGACATCATTTTAATGGATCTTAGCCTACCTGTCATGGACGGATGGCAAGCAACATCAACCATTAAGGCAGATCAGAACACAAAAGACATACCGATTATTGTTCTTACAGCTCATGCAATGGCGGGTGATAGAGAAAAGGCACTGGAAGCGGGTGCAGATGAGTACGATACAAAACCGATTGAATTCAAAAGATTGCTAGGAAAAATAAAGGACTTTATTTAAAAATTAAGTGATCTTTCTCTAAAGTAATGGATAAAAGAATAAAAGAAGCATACCTTGGTAAGGCTAGACACAACCTCAAAAACCCTATCAATGCGATTCTTGGCTATAGTGAAATGTTAATAGAAGATTGTGAGGATGAAGGAATCAGTAGCCCAATATCTGATCTGAATAAATTATATCAAGCTGGACAAGAAATTCTAGAAATAATTGAACAAAACTTTGATGATAAAGCTCTAGAAAATCCTAATAAAACCCTAGTTACTCTCGCAAAGGATACAGAAACTGCCATTAGAGAACCATTAAATACCATTGTCGGATATTCTGAGCTTTTGCTAGAAGATTATGAATCAATTGATATTGATAATTTTCAATCGGACATACATAGGATATCAGATTCTGGTCGTTTATTAGAAAGAGAATTAGATAATATTATAAAATTCAATGAGAGTGATTTTGAAAATATAGAAAGTGGTGGATCCAGTGTGGGGAATTATTCCATGGTACAGGATGTAATGGATAGCATTCAACCAATAGATAAAAAGGAAGATAAACAGAAAATACTGGGGAAATTATTAGTTGTGGATGATAATAAAAACAATACTCAACTACTCAAAAAGAGACTCTCAAAACAGGGGCATGAGGTAATTACAGCTAACGATGGAAAAGAGGCAACAGAGTCTTTAACTGTTAATTTAGATACCGATCTGGTCCTTTTGGATATTGTCATGCCAGAAATGAATGGGTATGAAGTTTTAAAATTCATTAGAAGTGATAATAGATTCCATGAATTGCCTGTCATAATGATTTCATCTATGGATGATACCGATAGTATTTACAGATGCATAGAAGCCGGTGCAGATGATTATATAACAAAGCCCTTTGAGAAATCGATACTTGATGCACGAATAGCATCATGCATGGAAAAGAAAAAATTAAGGGATAAGGAAAAGATCTTGATGCACGAGCTTCAAGAAGAAAGAGACAGATCTGAACATCTTTTATTAAATATTTTACCTCAAGATATTGCACAAAGATTAAAGTCAGGAGAGACAGATATAGCAAATAAACATGAAGATGTATCCATAATATTTTGTGACATAATCAATTTCACCCCACAGGCCCAAGTATTAAGTCCGAACAACCTTGTAAAAATCTTAAATACCATTTTTAAAACTTTTGATGAACTTGCCGATAAACATAATATTGAAAAAATAAAAACAATTGGAGATAGTTATTTTGCCGTAGGTGGCCTGACATCTGACAAATCTCAATCAGCAAAAGATATAATTGAACTAGGAAAGGATTTTATCAAGGCAATTAATCAAATTGATAAAAATACGAAAGAAATGGATTTAAATATTCGAATCGGGGTACATACAGGACCAATTGTAGCTGGAATAATCGGGAAAAATAAATTTGCTTATGATTTATGGGGCGCTTCTGTTAACATGGCCAATCGACTTGAGACAACCTGCCCACCGGGTTGTATTCAAATTTCCGAACATACAAAATCATTTTTAGGGGATCGTTATTCATACAAATTAAAAGAGAAGACAAATATAAAAGGAATAGGACATGTTAATACATATCTTGTAACTTAACCCTATTATAGATAATATATCTTATACGCAATTAACCCATATGTATTTATGGTAATTCTTCTTTAAATTTATTCATTTTATGTACATCGCCTATAAGAATAATTGTTTGATTAGATCTTAATATTTGATCTGATAAAGGATTTATTATGGATTTACCATTATCATCCATAATTCCAACAATAGAAATTCCAAATTTTTCCCTTATACGAGATTCTTTTATTGTAACACTATCATATTTCTGAACATCATTTAAGCTTATTTCATCAATAGTGAGATTCATTTTGGAATTTTTTGGTGAAACTACTGATATAGAATCTTCAACCTGTGGTTTAATTAAGATTTCGGCCATTCTGTGGCCTCCCGAGATATATGGATTAATTACTTTATTTGCACCGGCTCTAATTAATTTTGATTGATTATCTTCTTTGGCACATCGGCTTAATAAAAATATTTCGGGATAAATTGTTTTTATGGTCATTGTGACAAAGAGATTATCTTGATCTGTCTTAAGGACAACAGCGATTCCAGATGCTTTATCTATGTTGGCAGATTTTAATGTCTTTTCAGAAGTAGCATCTCCTTGAAGGCACAACATATCGTTATCTCTAATTTGTTCAACTTTTTCTTCGTTTTTTTCAATGATTAAGAATTTTTGATTTTTATCCTTCAATTCTTTTGCTATTACCGCACCCATCCTACCATATCCACATATTATATGGTGATTTTTAAGTTTTGATATTGTTTTTTTCATTTTTTTCTTCCAGAAACGTTGTGATTGAATGAATTCTTCATTTATAGTTCTAAATAATACACCAACACCAGTTACCCCAAAAATGATTAATAAAATTGACCAAATTTTTCCGTAATTATCTAAAACATGAACCTCACCATAGCCTACTGATGCAAGAGTAATTATAGTCATATAAAGACTATCTAATAATGTCCAATCATTTCCGCCAATAATATAGTACCCTAGAGAACCAATTATAATGAGGGATATAAAATAAACAAAAATCCAAAATTTTTTATCTTTCATCAATAATTTTTTAGTTTATGATTTTCAGAATAATATTAATAATCCAGTTCTATGGAAATTAATCCCTATTACAGAGTTAAAACTTCTCAGTTATTAGGATATGATTTGAAAGTTTAACCATAGCAAAAATTAAGATGAAATTAATTATTGCGTTAGATGATATAGCAAAAAGGGGCCGAAAATCGGCCCCCTTTTACTTAGGAGGGTGTTCTTATATAGTAAATCTAATTTTAATCGTCTTCTGCTGCTTCTTCGGCAGCTTCGGCTTTTTCTTCCTGAATCAAAGCTAAGTCTTCAATTTCTTTTAGTCTTTTCTCAAGGGTCGAAGTCATTTGCTCCAAGTCTGAAATGCCTTGCTTTAATTTACGGATAGTTCCTTTCATTTCTGTGGCCAAATCGTCAATGTCATCATTCACATTATTAAAATTTTTCTTCGTCTCACGCATGAAATTATCCAGCGTAAAACTAACATCATCTATCATTGAAGCCAGTGAATCTGTATTCTTTTGAATCAAATCAGTGTTCGCAACAATATCTCGTTGTGCCTTTCTTAGATGTTTACCGCGGCCAACAAATCTTAAATTATAGACACGTAAGCTATCTGCAAATTCATTTAGAACGATATCAACATGTTCCTTATCTGCAAGATTAAGCTCATCCATTCTCATAGTTAATTCATCTGTTAAAAATTGAAAATAAAATGCACCTATGATTAGGGCGCCTAACAAACCAAAAACAAATTTATCCTTTGCGTTCATTATATCCTCTGAGTTACTTTACATTCCTTCAAGTCTTTTTTCCCATTCACTCATGCCCGAGGTATCTCTCTCAGCATCCTGATCAGATCTATCCTTTCCAGGAGATGAATCCTTTCCTTCCATTAAATCATGAAGAATTTGGCTGCGACGTTCCGAACTCACCTTTAATTCACCCATAATACCTTCAACTTCTTCATTAAAATCAGTAATGGTTCTCTTCAACCGAGTTACTAACTCATCCAGAAGGGCCTGACCATAACCTGCGTTAATACCGGACAATAGATCATCTAGTTTTTCATTTAGATAACTAGTTCTACCATCCTGACTTTCGAAATCAATTCCCATATCTCTTTAACAAATTAATTAAGGAATAGCAAAAATTAATCGTGGAATTTCATACAAGATTAGTTTCTTCGCAACCTTGAAGTTCACGGCCAATGTTTCATTTGTTTGTATCCTAAACTATCAAGTGGGTCTATGATGGTTAGAAATGTTTTCTTTTGTATTATATACGGTAATTTATCAACTGATTTAATTTTAAGTAATTCATCTTCGTAGCCAATACCTGAAACTGGTATGTCATACTTTCCAGTTCCTGTAATTGTCATTTTATCGTGGATGTGAACTGAGAGAGATAATAAACGTTGACCTTCACCCCAATTAAATAGTTTAAAATCTGTAAACATAAAACCATCTTCTGGCGCATATTCAAGAATTTTGAAACCCTGATCAATTAAAAAATCTCTCATTTCTGGGATAGCTTCATCTCTGGATTTTTCATAAGAAAAGTGCAGCACCATTCTTGGTGGTGTAGGGCAAAATGAGAACTTTACATTAGTGAAAAAAAGAAAAACTAATAATGGTATTCGCAAAAGTTACCTTAAGATAGTCCCTATACGTTCCCAACGGGGTATCCATGTATTAAGATCAAGAGAGAAATAAGTAAACAAAGCTTCACCTAAAATATTATTTTCAGAAACAAATCCCCAGTAGCGGGAGTCAAGACTGTCATCACGATTATCACCCATAGTCCAATAATAATTTTGGGAGACCTTATGCTGTGAATATTCGGTTACAGGTTTACCATCAATCAACAAGAAATCAAAATGATCATCCTTAATTGCTTTGCTCCATGGAGTAATTAATTTTCCTTTAGGAAAATAATCATTAAAAACATATTCTTTCCCCTTCCGTCGCCAAAGCTCGTTTGGATCCTGTAATGTAAAAGTATATTCTACTTCATCATTTTTTAAAGTTGCTTGGTGACCTTCCATAAGCATGATCGGTAATAAATATCTCCAATTGGTTTCAGAGTCAATTGGAATAATATCACCATTTTTTGGGATATAAACTGGGCCGAGATTATCCCTGTTAATATTTGAATCAGATGATAGAAAAATATCTGGTTGCCGGTATTGAGTTTGCATAGGTGCTGTTAAGTATTTCCCATTTTCCCACATTGGAATTTCTATATTATTAATTAATAATTTTTTATCTCTTATTTCAACTGTGTCTCCAGGGCCACCAACACAGCGTTTTACATATTTTACATATTTATCACGAGGATATTTAAAAATCAATACATCTCCCTTTGATGGAATTCGAAATTCCGGAAATTTGATGTAAGGTATAAAAAATCCAATATCTGTATAAGGAATTCCGATCCAATCTGGAGTTCTCATACCATATACAAAACGACTCCCAATAAGGAAATCACCTGTCATGATTGTGTTCTCCATGCTTCCAGTTGGGACTATATATGCTTCAAGTACAGTTACTTTTACAAGTAGTACTGTCAGTACGATATAAATAATCGCCTTGGTTTCCGAAATTATTTTTTTCTTATTCATTAGAATGAATCCACTATAGAAATTAGGAACTTATTCAACGCTAATTCCTTCAAAATATTTAATTATTGGATTTTTATTTTCTAAGACAACAGATATAAAATCAATTCGAAATGTATAGATTTGTTCCGTTTGATTTTGATAAAATTGGATTGCGTTAACTAATTTTTGGAGTTTTAAAGAATTAACTTTTTTATATAATAAATCAGAATTTGATTTATATTCTGTTTTTACTTCAACGAATACAGTTTCGTCTTTATCTATTGAAATGATATTAATTTCACCATGTGGTGAGCAATCTCTATTCATTTCAACAATTTTAAAACCTTTACCCTTAAGATAAAGTGCAGCCAATTTTTCACCCATCCATCCTATTTTATTTTGTTCAGATAGCCAAGATAATGTTGGCATTTTATTTGATACCGGTTTGAAAGATCTACGATGAATAGGTGTCGCTCTATTTTCTTTCAGAGCATTTAGATGAAATTCTGTTCCATATCCATTATGATTTTCAAATCCGTATTCAGGAAAAATACATCCATACTCTGCCATCAATTTATCACGGTGGACTTTTGCAATAATTGATGCTGCTTTAATTGAATCAATCAGGTCATCCCCACCAACAATTCCTTCATTGGGTATAACCTGGTTTTTCAATGGATGTCCATCAATTAAAAGCTTAGTCGGCCTGTTAGGTAAATTTCCCACGGCTATCTGCATTGCCTGCAATGTTGCTTCTCTTATATTAATCTGATCAATAGTTTTAACATCCACCTCTCCAACACCAACACCAGTTGCTTGATCATAAATTATATTATATAATTCACTACGTTTCTTTTTCGACAACTTTTTAGAGTCCCGTAGACCATCAATAGTATGGCTGTCAGGAAGAATTACCGCTGCTGCAACTACTGGTCCCGCCAAAGGACCTCGGCCTGCTTCATCTACGCCTGCAATAATATCCATTTTTCTTTAAAATAATTTTTACTAAAGATATGAAGTACAAAATAATTATACTTAATGAGTGTATATAGTCACTATCTATACCCTAAAATCTACATCTATAGACAATACTTGAATAACGGTTTGTGCCTAAACTCACTTCTCTCTAAACTTACTACCTTATTTCTAACCCGTATGGAGATTTCATGGATAGACAAAACGCCGGCTTGATTGCTTTTGGTATCATTGTTTTTATCATGTATGCCTTTGGCCTGCAAACATTTGAAGCAATATGGTCCTTCCCTTCTAAACGAGCTGTGCCATTGATGGTTCTTGCATTAGTTGGAACTGGCATATACGCAACTGTCAGGCTTGGATTTCCCCAAATTCAATATTTACGGCACGGTATTGATGTAACCCGGGGTATATATGACAATCCCGATGATGAAGGCGATTTAAATCATTTTAGGGCCCTTACAACTGCTTTATCAGCTACTGTTGGAATCGGAAACATCGCAGGTGTAGCAACGGCAATCTACTATGGCGGACCTGGTGCTTTATTTTGGATGTGGGTGACAGCTTTTTTCGGCACTACCTTGAAATATGCTGAATGTACTTTATCTTTAAAATACCGTGAAATGGATGCACTGGGTAAGACTGCGGGTGGCCCCATGTACACTATTGAAAATGGCTTAGGTAAGAACTGGCGCTGGATGGCAGTTGCTTTTGCAGCATTTGCAGTTATTTGCTCTTTTGCCACGGGAAATGCTATTCAATCCTTTACAGTTTCTGATCAAATTTATTCTGAAGTTTCTGGCATTGTTGGTAATTCACATTTTCTAACAACAAAACATGAATTATGGGCAGGCTTTGAAGTGTCTATTCTGCAATGCATTAATGGTGTTATCATGGCAGCTATTGTTGGTATGGTAATTATTGGAGGAATTAGCCGAATCGGAAACGTCACCGGATACCTCGCTCCTGTTATGGCTTTAGTTTATATAGTGTCTGCATCTCTTATTATTATTGCAAATATAGATAAGATATCAGAAAGTTTTGGACTGATATTTTCAATGGCATTTAATCCACCTGCAACTATCGCAGGAACTGGTGGCGGTATTCTTATGACAATGCTCTGGGGAATCAAAAGAGGTTTATACTCTAATGAAGCTGGGCAAGGATCTGCTGCCATTGCGCATTCCACTGCGAAGACGAAATATTCTGTTCGTGAAGGCGCTGTAGCAATGCTTGGACCATATATTGATACGTTAATTATATGTACTATGACCGGTTTAGTTATTATTTCCACGGGTGCATGGATGCACACGGAATTTTTTGTGAAAATTACAGCTTCATCTATGGATGAATTCAATGCTGCTCTTTCCGTTGGTGTTTATCAGGGACGAGAATTGTTCAACTCCAGTCTGCTTACATCATTCGCTTTTAAAGAAGGATTGGCATTCATTATTAGTTTTGGTGATAAAATTGTAACAGTTTCTGTATTACTCTTTGCTATTTCTACTGCTATAGCATGGTCTTTTTATGGTAATCGGTCTGCAGTTTATCTGTTTGGTGAAAAAGCAATCATGCCTTACTTGTGGGTATATGTTTTCTTTGTTTTTGTTGGTGGAGTTGCAGAATTAGAAGCCATCTGGGCCTTTGGTGATGCGGCTCTTGGAATTATGACATTCCCAAATCTAATCTCAATTGTCTTATTAACTGGTGCACTTAAAACCATGACCAAAGATTATTTTTCCCAAGAGCATGTCCCCTATCAAAAATGATGATCTTTTAAATGTTGCTGTGGAGGCTGCTATTGCAGCTTCTCACATTGTTATGAACGCCCTTGAAAAACCAAGGATAGCTGATCATAAAGGAAAAACCGATCTTGTTACAGAAACAGATCTACTTTCTGAAAAAAGCATTAAATCAATTATTAAATCCTTTTTCCCGGATCACAGTTTTTTAGCGGAAGAATCCGGAATTGATTCTTCAGAATCTAATTATCTCTGGATTATTGATCCTTTAGACGGTACAACAAATTTTGTCCATGGATACCCTTCTTTTGCTGTGTCTATAGGACTATTTTTCCAAAATAAGCCTCTTGTGGGAGTTGTGATGGAAATGCCTAATACTAAACTTTATACAGCCGTAAAAGATGAAGGTGCCTGGTGCGAAGGAAAAGAAATACAATGCTCAAGTATTGACAATTTGGAACAAAGTCTGCTTGTTACAGGATTTGGATATGACCATGGTGAATTATGGGAAAGAAATATGCGTCTCCACAAACATTTTACTGATATAACACAAGGCGTACGAAGACTTGGTGCAGCAGCAATAGATATGTGCCATGTCGCATCTGGGAAAGTAGATGGATTTTGGGAATTTGACTTAAGTCCTTGGGATACAGCAGCGGGAATTTTAATCGCAGAAGAAGCAGGTTGTTCGGTTACTCAATTGGATGGATCAAAATTTTCCATCTACGAAAATAATATTCTTGTTTGTAATCCAAATATCCATGCAGATATGGTATCCCAAATTGAATCTATTATCTGAATTGATCCCTAAATTGTTTCTCTGACCATAATCCATCGACACGATTGATTAAATCCGTTTCATCATCTATATAAAACAATTCGATTGCATTGAAATAATAAACAGGTCCATTCTCTTTTTTTGACCCTTCCCATAAATAATATACGGCTGCCTTATTTTTATGATTAATGATATCTAATATTTCAACATGATAGTCATACCAGGTATTTCTATAGTCTACAATATCCAAAAGAAATAGTGAATCATTTTGAGAATATTGGATCTGAATCAGTGGCAGATAAATTGTACTAAATGTTGAATCTCCCCTTTTTGTAACGATTAATTTTTGTTCTGATCCTACTGCCCCATTAAAACTTGTATTTTTACTAACAACTTTGCCATTTACTTCATGAATCTGGTCTCCCACTTTTAGATTCGTTTGTAAGGAATCGTTGACTATATGTGTAATTAATAAACTGCCATTTCGGTATTCCGTTAATATCCCTAACCCAACGTATGGTATATGGTTATAAGTAAAATCATTAGAGATCATGGAATAAACCGTTGAATCTGCACCTGCATAGCGAGCTTCTATAAAGTCAATGCAATCACTTTCTTCCAATGGCAATGGGTATATATATGAATAAAATAAAATAAAAAGAATGGAACGATTAATCATTTTTCTAATAACATCATTGAAATATTGGTCGTACGCCCGACAGGATTCGAACCTGTGGCCTTTGGAACCGGAATCCAACGCTCTATCCAGCTGAGCTACGGGCGCAT
>PBKF01000050.1 GCA_002722105.1 Fidelibacterota bacterium | reverse complement strand
AAGGAAGACTTAACTAGGGGTATGGTTCTTGCTGCCCCAGGTTCAATTACACCTCATACTAAATTTAAAGCTAGTGTTTATGTGCTGAAGAAAGATGAAGGTGGTAGGCATACTCCTTTTTTCAATGGATATAGACCACAGTTTTATTTTAGAACTACCGATGTAACAGGAGTCGCTACATTACCAAGTGGAACAGAAATGGTTATGCCTGGAGATAATGTAGAATTTGATGTTGAATTAATTACGCCGATCGCGATGGATCAAGAACTTCGTTTTGCTATCCGAGAAGGTGGCCATACTGTTGGTGCTGGTGTAGTTACTGAAATTGTTGAATAGGATTATGTGCTATGGCAGGTAATAGTAAACGTGCAATAATACAAATTGAAAGTACAGCTGGGACAGGCTATCGTTATACGATAACTAAAAGTAAAAAACTCCATCCCGGTCGTGTAGAATACAAAAAATATGACCCTTTTGTACGTAAACATGTTGTTTTCAAAGAAACGAAATAGCCTTTTTTTAGTGGATGTATTATTCACCCTGGCTAATTATAGGAGAGTAGCTCAATTGGTAGAGCAACGGCCTCCAAAGCCGTAGGTTGCAGGTTCAAGTCCTGTCTCTCCTGCAATTATTGAACTACTTTTAAAGACTTACAAAAATAAGGAAAATAGAGTGATTAAAAAGCTTCAGCAATTTATAGCTGATGTTCAGTTTGAGATGAAAAAAGTTTCGTGGCCAAATTGGGAAGAATTGAAAAGTTCAACCTATGTGGTCTTATCCTTATCTTTCATTTTGATTATATTTTTGTTCTTTGTGGATTTCCTATTATCGAAAGTAATGAATTTTATTCTATAGTTTATGGACTGGTATACGTTACGAGTTATTTCCGGAAAGGAAAAAAAGATTAAAGAAGCCATTCTATACGATGTTTCTATTTCAGAAATGGATGATAAAATCAGTGATGTGCTAGTCCCATCTGAAAACATTGTTGAAATGAGAGACGGGAAAAAGAAAATAAAAGAGCGGGTCTTTTTTCCCGGTTATTTGCTTATTCGGCTTGAAATGAATAAGGAAACACGTTATCTCCTTGAAAATGTAAATGGTGTGATTTCTTTTGTTGGTCCAAAAGGATCGCCACAGCCGTTGAGGCCTGAAGAAGCACAGCGTTTCCTAGGAGATTTTGATGGAGGTGATGGCCCTCTAAGAGTTACAGAGGCTGCGCCATATAAGGTCGGTGACCCTGTCAAGGTAACAGATGGTCCATTTATGGATTTTTCAGGGCTTGTACAGGAAGTAAACCACGATAAGCAGAAACTAAAGGTTTTGGTAAGTATTTTTGGGAGACAAACTCCCGTTGAGCTTGATTATCTTCAAGTTAAAATGGAAAATTAAATAAGGTTTTATTTATTATGGCAAAAAAAATTATTGGATTTATTAAATTGCAGATTCAGGCTGGTCAGGCAAATCCTGCGCCGCCTGTTGGCCCGGCATTAGGTCAACATGGCGTGAATATAATGGATTTTTGCAAAGCTTTTAATGCTGAAACTCAAGATAAGATGGGTGATGTAATTCCTGTGGAAATCACAGTTTATGCTGATCGCAGTTTTACCTTTATTACGAAAACGCCTCCTGCTGCAAAATTAATTCTAAAAGCTGCAAAAATTCCAAAAGGTTCCGGTGAGCCTAACCGTGAAAAGGTTGGGACAATCACAGAATCCGACATCCGATCTATTGCTGAAATAAAAATGCCGGACTTAAACGCCAATACTGTTGAACAGGCTATGATAATGATCAAAGGTACTTGTGTTTCAATGGGTATTGAAGTCAATGGTTAAAGTTTAAATATGAAAATATCTAAAAATAAGAAATCAATATCTGAAAAATATGACAAGATGAAAGCTTATCCATTAGTTGAAGCAGTAGAAATGGTTTTGGAATACAAATATACCAAATTTGATGAAAGTGTAGATTTGTCAATTAATTTGGACGTAGATCCTCGTCATGCAGAAGAAAATATTCGGATAACAACGCCATT
Source organism: Fidelibacterota bacterium (assembly GCA_002722105.1). The sequence goes on along the minus strand of PBKF01000050.1, from coordinate 24,415 downwards.
GCCTCATGGAACAGGGAAAAGTGTTTCTGTTTTAGTTTTGGCTCAAGGACCAAAAGAAAAAGAAGCACAGGAAGCCGGTGCTGATTATGTCGGTAACAAGGATTATTTATCTAAAATCAAAAATGGTTGGACAGATGTAGATAAAATTATTGCCACGCCAGATATGATGGGTGAATTAGGTAAATTAGGGAAAATATTAGGTCCGAAAGGACTTATGCCTAATCCAAAAAGTGGAACTGTTACTATGGATGTGGCAAAAGCAGTAAAAGATTTAAAAGCTGGACAGGTTGAATTGCGTGTCGAAAAAACCGGTATTATTCATGTAGTCTGTGGAAAAATTTCCTTTGATAAGGAAAAATTAGTTGAAAATATTGAAAAAGTTTATGATACAGTGATAAAAGCCCGGCCAGCATCAGTAAAAGGCCAGTATCTAGAAAAAATGTCTGTTTCATCTACTATGGGACCGGGAATCCAAATTGACCATACATCTATAAGGTAGTCTTATGCCTAATACAAAAAATATTGAACAGGTAAAACAACTAACGGAAGCCTTCTCCAAAGCTAAGGCCGTTTATTTTACTGAATATCACGGATTAAATGTTAGTGATGTGACCAAGCTTAGAAGTGAATTTTTTAAAGCTGATGTTGAATACAAGGTTGCAAAGAATACACTGATCAAATTAGCTGCCGAAGAAAATAAAATAACTGGTTTAGATGAAGTCCTAACAGGATCTACTGCAATTGCCATATCCTATGGTGAACCAGTTTCACCAGCTAAGGTAATTAAAAAATTTAATAAGGATAATGATTTGCCAACCGTAAAAGGAATTTTATTTGATGGTGAGTTTTTACCTGGGGAAGAATTTAAAAAGTTGGCAGACTTGCCAAATAAGGAAGAATTATTAGCAAAGCTGGTTGCTATGTTAAACAGCCCATTGCAAAAGTTAGTTTCCACATTAAGTTCACCAATGCAGAATACTGTAGGTGTTTTGAATAATTTAAAAGAACATAAATTTTAATCTTGAATAATAGTAAAGGAGTAGTCAAAATGGCAGTTACTCGTGCAGACGTTCTCACATATCTTGAAGAATCAAATATGGTGGAAATCTCAGAACTCATAAATGAAATCGAAGAAAAATTCGGTGTAACCGCAGCCGCTCCGGTTGCCGTAGCAGCCGCTCCGGCTGCTGGTGGAGATGGCGGTGCAGAAGCAAAAACTGAATTTGACGTTATTCTTAAATCAGCTGGTCAAGCTAAGATCAATGTTATCAAAGTAGTTAGAGGCCTCACGGATTTAGGATTAAAGGAAGCTAAAGAACTTGTTGATTCCGCACCGAAAGCACTGAAAGAAGGTGTTTCTGAAACAGAGGCCAATGACATCAAGACTCAGTTAGAAGAAGCTGGGGCTGAAGTTGACATTGCTTAATTAAAGTAACCATACTTTTTTCATTATTTTAACAGCGGGAGTCTTAATTGATATCTTCAAATAATCAAACCGCTCAGCGAGAATCTTTTTCTAAAATTCCCGCTTTTGTGGACGTACCTGATCTTCTCTCAATTCAAACTAAAGCTTATCAGAAATTCTTGCAGGAATGGGTTCCACCGGAAGCTCGTAAGCAAATTGGATTAGAGGGAGTCTTTAATAATGTTTTTCCGATTGAAGATTCTCATCGGAATTATATCCTTCAATACAAAACCTATTATCTAGGGCAGCCTAAATATACTCCGGATGAATGTATGGATCGTGGCGTAACATATTCTGCGCCACTACGTGTTCGACTTGCCTTGCACATTACAGATGAGAACAATAAAAATGAATATGCGCAAAGTATTGAACAGGATGTATATTTTGGGAATATTCCCTATATGAGCCAAAAGGGAACCTTCATTATAAATGGCGCCGAAAGAGTCATTGTGTCTCAATTGCAACGCTCGCCAGGTGTGTTCTTTGATGAATCCATTCATCCTAATGGGACTAAGTTATTTCAAGCTCGCATAATTCCCGCTCGTGGTTCTTGGGTTGATTTTACAACAGACATTAATGACTGCTTATTCGTAATTATAGATCGTAGAAGAAAATTCCCTGTTACCATGCTTTTAAGAGCATTAGGTTACTCTTCGAATACAGATATTTTTAATGCATTCGGTTCAATTAAATCACTTAATCCGAAGAAAGATGATCTAAGCCAGTTTATTAGCGCAACTGTAACAGAAGATATTGTTGATACTCGAACAGGAGAAATCTTTTTAGAAGGTGGTTCAGAGCTCACAGTTGAGAATATTGAATCTTTAAAGGAAGCTGGTATTACTGAAGTCAAAGTCGTAGATGGTAATAAAAATTTCCATTCTATGCTACTATTGAATACCATTGAAAAGGATCCCACAAGAAGTACAGAAGATGCGCTTGGTGTTGTTTATCAACTTATTCGATCAAGTGAGCCTCCAAACCTTGAAACTGCACAAAAGTTTATTGAGCGAATATTTTTTAGCCCTAAAAAGTATGATTTGGGTCAAGTTGGAAGATATCGCTTAAACCAACAGTTTAACTTAAATGTAAATGTTGAAGATACTGTCCTAACTATGGATGACATCATTCAGGTCATCAATTTCCTTATTGAAATGCGTAAGGGTGAGAGAGGTGTAGATGATATAGACCACCTGGGGAATCGACGTGTAAAAACGATAGGGGAGCAATTAACTAATCAGTTTAGTGTGGCTTTGAGCCGGATGATTCGTACTATTCATGACAGAATGAATTTGCGAGAATCCGAGAGTATTACACCTCAGGATTTGATCAATTCCCGTGTAGTTACAACGGTTATCAATACATTTTTTGGTACTTCACAGTTATCTCAATTTGGTGATCAAACCAATCCTCTGGCAGAAATCACACATAAACGTCGTATTTCTGCTCTTGGGCCCGGTGGATTAACTCGCGAACGTGCAGGTTTTGAAGTTAGAGATGTGCACTATACTCACTATGGTAGACTTTGCCCCATTGAGACACCGGAAGGTCCAAATATTGGTTTGATTTCATCTCTGGCTATGTTTGCAGAAGTAAATGATCATGGATTTATTGAATCACCATACAGAAAAATCAAAAAGAATGGCGAAGGTTCTATTGTGACCAATAAGATCGAATATCTTTCTGCAGATGATGAGGATCGAGTCCTTGTAGCACAGGCTTCTACAGATAGGAATGATGATGGTAAGCTTTTAGAAGAAAAAATCAGAGCTCGTGTCAAGGGTGATTTCCCAATTGTGAGCCCTGATGACGTGGATTTTGTCGAAGTATCACCAAATCAAATTCTAAGTGTAGCTGCTGCATTGATACCGTTTTTGGAGCACGATGACGCAAACCGTGCCTTGATGGGGTCAAATATGCAACGACAAGCTGTTCCTTTGATGAGCCCACAGGCTCCTATCGTGGGGACTGGAATCGAAGGCAAAGTCGCAGTTGACTCACGATCTGCCGTAACATCACCTGTTGATGGAAGAGTAGTATATGTGGATTCAGAATGCATTCAAATTAAGCGAAAAGATGTAATGGATTCCTTAGCGCTTTATGAAGGTGAGAATATTATTGAAATTGGGCTGAAAAAGTTTCATCGCACTAATCAAAATACTGTTCACAACCAACGTCCTTTAGTGAAAGAAGGAGCTCGGGTTAAAAAAGGTGATGTAATTGCAGATGGAGCTGCTACTGAAAAGGGCGAGCTTGCTTTGGGTTCAAATATTCGTGTAGCATTTATGCCTTGGCGCGGTTACAATTTCGAAGATGCTATTGTTCTTAATGAGCGGTTGGTAAAAGAGGATATTTTTAGTTCAGTCCATTGTAATGAAGTTGAATTAGAAGTGCGAGATACGAAAAGAGGCCAGGAAGAATTAACTCCAGAAATTCCAAATGTTAGTGAAGAAGCAACAAAAGATCTGGATGAGTCAGGTATAATCCGTCCTGGTGCACGTGTAAAAGAAGGTGATATTCTAATTGGAAAAGTTACTCCAAAAGGTGAAACGGATCCTACGCCAGAAGAGAAATTACTCCGTGCTATTTTTGGTGAAAAAGCTGGAGAAGTAAAAGATGCTTCCAAGCGGGCAGAGCCAGGAATAAAGGGAGTTGTGATTAAAACTCAACTTTTTGAGAAGCAGGCGAAAAGAACTAAAAAGGAAGAAAGGGAGCAAATACTCCTTTTCCAAAAATCTGCTTCTGAACAAAAGAAAAGACTAAAAGAGTCTAGAGATGAAAAATTAACCAATTTGCTAAAAGATCAAATTTCAAATGGTATTCGTGATGTTTCATCAGGTAAAACTCTTATCAAAAAATCTACAAAACTAACATTAAAACGTCTGAAAAGTTTTGATATGGAGCGCTTTGCGCAGGATGGCGCATGGATTGAAGATAAAGCTGTATGGAAAAAAATCAAAGCTGTATGGAGGTCTTTCAGGGAAGAATGGGCTAGAATTGAAACAAATCTTGAACGGGAAATTTTTAAACTCCGTGTTGGAGATGAGCTTCAACCAGGTATCTTAAAACTGGCCAAAGTATTTGTAGCACAAAAACGAAAAATATCTGTGGGCGATAAAATGGCTGGTAGACACGGAAATAAAGGCATTGTTGCAACAATTGTTCCGGAAGAAGATATGCCATATATGGAAGATGGAACACCTGTGGATGTTGTCTTAAATCCGCTGGGTGTGCCTTCACGTATGAATTTAGGCCAGCTTTATGAAACAATGCTTGGATGGGTTGGTGAGATTACCGGTACAAGTTTTGCCACTCCAGTTTTCGATGGTGCAACACCAGATGAAGTAGCAAGGGAACTCGAAAAAGCAGGTTTACCTGAAAGCGGAAAGGCTCCTTTGATTGATGGGAAAACAGGTGAATATTTTGATAATCCTGTCACAGTCGGTAGTATTTACATGATGAAATTAAGCCACATGGTCGATGACAAAATGCATGCTAGATCTACTGGGCCTTATTCACTTATCACACAACAGCCACTAGGTGGTAAAGCTCAATTTGGTGGTCAGCGATTTGGTGAGATGGAAGTTTGGGCACTTCAAGCATACGGTGCGGCCCATACCTTACATGAACTATTAACAGTAAAATCAGATGATGTGGAAGGGCGGTCAAAAGTTTATAATTCAATCGTCCGTGGCGAACAAATGCCTGAATATTCATCACCAGAATCCTTTAATGTCATGATCAAAGAACTCCAAGGTCTTTGTATTGATGTAGAACTGGATTAAATAAGGAGTCCTTGTTTTGACATACATACAATCAACCAATATTGATACTTCAAGCAATTATAATTCAATCACAATAGGATTAGCATCTCCGGAAATGATTCTTGCTCGCTCATACGGAGAGGTATTAAAACCGGAAACGATTAATTATCGTTCTTACAAGCCAGAAAAAGATGGCTTATTCTGTGAAAAGATATTTGGCCCGGTAAAAGACTATGAATGTCATTGTGGCAAATACAAAGGAATACGATATCGCGGAATCATTTGTGACCGATGTGGGGTTGAAGTAACTCGTAAGAAAGTTCGGAGAGAGAGGATGGGGCATATCACATTGGCTGTCCCTGTTGTACATATATGGTACTTAAGATCTATTCCAAGCAAATTGAGCTATCTTGCTGGAAAAAGCACCAAGGATCTTGAACGCGTTATCTATTATGAAATGTTTATGGTTATTGAGCCTGGTGCAAGTGGTTTAAACCATTTTGAACTACTTGAAGAAGACGAATATCTTGAATTAGAACAGCAATTCGGGTACCGTGCAGTTTCTGAAGAAGATAGGGATAATGAAAATTATTTTCTAGCAACCATGGGTGGAGATGCAATCAAGGAAATGTTGTCACGTATCAATATTCTTGATTTGAAAAAAGAACTAATTGATGTGGTAAAAACTTCAAAGTCTAAACAAAAACGAGCAGATGCGCTGAAGCGGTTAAAGGTAGTGCAGGCTTTTGTACCAGACCCTACTAAAAAACGATTAAATAGGCCAGAATGGATGATTGTATCAATATTGCCAGTCATACCGCCAGAATTACGACCATTAGTTCCACTTGAAGGTGGGCGATTTGCAGCATCAGACTTGAATGACTTATATCGTCGTATAATCATAAGAAATAACAGACTTAAACAGCTTATGGAAATAAAAGCACCGGATGTCATTTTAAGAAATGAGAACCGGATGCTACAAGAATCTGTTGATGCATTATTTGATAATAATCGACGAAAAACAGCAATTCGTAGCGGATCTCGGCGTCCGCTCAAATCCTTGTCGGATATGTTGCGAGGGAAGACTGGAAGATTTCGCCAAAACCTGTTAGGAAAGCGTGTTGATTATTCAGGAAGATCAGTTATTGTAGTTGGCCCGGACCTCAACCTTCATGAGTGCGGTATGCCAAAAAATATGGCACTTGAACTTTTTAAACCGCATATGATTCATGAACTAATGGCGCGAGGTTATGTTCAGACTCCCAGAAGTGCAAAACTTATGGTAGAGAATTGTGAACCTGTGGTTTATAAAGTATTGGAATATGTAGTGCAAGATCATCCTGTGCTACTGAACCGTGCACCCACTCTTCACAGATTGGGGATACAGGCATTTCAGCCAATTCTTGTTGATGGAAAAGCTATTCAGTTGCATCCATTAGTCTGCTCTGCATTTAATGCTGATTTTGATGGTGATCAGATGGCTGTTCATGTTCCACTTTCACTTGAGGCGCAAATGGAAGCTCGTATGTTGATGCTATCTAGCCATAACATACTCCACCCTGCAAATGGTCAACCAATTGCAGTGCCTTCTCAAGATATGGTCTTGGGATGCTACTATTTATCCCTACCGCAAAAAGGTGACAAAGGTGAAGGGAAAATCTTTAGTTCGATTCAAGAAGGGTTACTAGCTTACGAAAATAGGGCAGTCGGACTTCATGCAATTGTGAGTGTGCAGCATAATGGAGAATGGATTAAAAATACAACTGTTGGAAGAATTATATTTAATTCAATCCTTCCAAAATCTGTTGAATTTGTAAATGATATTATTGACAAAAAGAAGCTTACCAATATTGTAAATGAAGCATACTTAATTTCAGGAAATTATCAAACAGTTCTTTTTCTGGATCGATTAAAAGACCTTGGATTCGGTATGGCAACGGGAAGTGGTGCTTCCATTGCAATAAGTGATGTACTTATTCCCGAAAAGAAAGATGATATTTTGTATGAAGCTCAAAAAGAAGTAGATGAGATCAAGAATAAATTTGATAGACATATTTTGACAGATGGTGAAAGATATAATAAAGTTATTGATGTATGGACCCATGCTACGAATAGAGTAGCCGGTACTATGATGGATGCCTTAAAAACTGACCGTCAAGGTTTTAATCCTGTATATATGATGGCGGATTCTGGTGCTCGTGGCTCACAAGATCAGATTAAGCAGTTGGCTGGTATGCGTGGTTTGATGGCAAAGCCTCAAAAATCTATGAAAGGTGGAGTTGGTGAAATTATTGAGTCACCTATTACATCAAATTTCAAAGAAGGACTATCTGTTTTTGAATATTTTATTTCTACGCATGGAGCTAGAAAAGGTCTAGCCGATACTGCATTGAAAACTGCGGATGCCGGTTACTTGACACGACGTTTAGTCGATGTTGCTCAGGATGTAGTTGTATATATTACGGATTGTGGCACAATTAATGGAATCGTGATTTCAGATCTGAAAGAAGGGGAAGAGATTATTGAACCATTATCTGATAGAATATTAGGTCGTACTATATTGGATGACTTTATTGTAAAAGGACAAGTCGTTGTGAAATCTGGTACGGTGATTGATGAATCACAAGCGGAGATAATTGGTGATAGCGGTGTTGAAAATATTCGAATACGATCCATTTTAACCTGCGAGTCCAAACGAGGATGTTGCGCTAAATGCTATGGATGGGATTTATCAACTCATCAATTAGTTGATATAGGAACCGCAGTAGGAATTCGTGCTGCACAGAGTATTGGTGAACCTGGAACGCAGTTAACACTTCGTACTTTCCATATTGGTGGAACAGCAACCCGGATAATTGAACAGTCTGAAATGGTAGCAAAACGTCCTGGGACCATTAAATTTTCTGATAATTATGATTATGCTGAAACGATTGATGAAGCGGGAATAAGGGTAACGCGTTGTATGGTACGGCATGCAAAACTTTCTATTTTGGATGATGATGGAAACCAAAATGCATCCTTCAATGTCCCATATGGCTCGACTATATTTGTTAATGACGGCGATATAATTGAAGCAAATAAGACACTAATTAAATGGGATCCCTATACCGATATCATCCTTGCTAGAGAGACGGGGTATGTTGCACTGAATGACTTCATTGAGGGTGAGACTTATGCGGTAGAAGCCGTTGAAGGTGGGAAGAAACAGATGGTAGTTGTAGAGGCTAGAGACCGCAAATTAAGTCCGCACATTGAAATTATTGATAAAGATGGTAAAATTTTGGCTGGTGGTACAATTCTTCCTGTAAAAGCGACATTAGTAGTAACGGATAAACAGAAAGTGCAGCGTGGGCAAACATTAGTTAAAATTCCTAAGGAAATTGGTAAATCAAGAGATATTACAGGTGGTTTACCGCGTGTTGCTGAGTTGTTTGAAGCTCGGAAGCCTGCAAATCCTGCAGTAATGACAGAAATTAATGGAACAGTACGTTTTGGTCAGACAAAACGTGGTGTAAGGAAAATTCATGTGATGGGTGTAGATGAAGAAGAAAGAACCTATTCCATTCCATACGGAAAACATGTTATAGTCCATGAAGGTGACTTTATCAATGCTGGAACTGAGCTATGTGAGGGTGCGATTTCACCTGATGATATTCTTCATGTGTTGGGGCCTGCGGCTGTGCGTGACTACTTAGTGAATGAAATTCAAGAAGTTTACCGCTTGCAAGGTGTTAAGATTAACGATAAGCACATTGAAGTTATTGTTGGGCAAATGATGCAAAAAGTAAGTGTTAAAGATACAGGAGACACTTGGTTTCTAGAAGAAGACCGTGTTTCTAAACGAGAATTCTTTGCTGAAAATGAGCGTATATCAAATATGGTTATTGTGAATGAAGTTGGTGATTCTGATCTTGAATCAGGCTCAATTATTGAGCGAACTGAGTTTCTTGAAATCAATAAAGAATTAAAAGCAGCAGGAGAAGATGTTGCCACTTATCGAAAAACTAAACCTGCAACATTTGAGCCGATCCTAATGGGAATTACCAGAGCTTCACTTAATACTGAAAGTTTTATTTCTGCAGCATCATTTCAGGAAACAACTAGAGTACTCACTGATGCTTCAACTGCAGGAAAAACAGATTATTTACAGGGATTGAAAGAGAATGTAGCGGTCGGTCGTCTGATTCCTGCCGGAACTGGCACACCAGGTATTGATAATATACTTGTTGGTGTTCATGAAACATTCGATGATACTGAGTCTGAGCCAGGTGATGCTGTTGCATAAAGGTAAATAATATTCTCAAAATGTTTATTGTAGTTCTTTCTCTTTCATCCGTAATTTAATAAGCTTTGGATGAAATGATATGCCGACGATAAATCAACTAGTTCGCAAAGGTCGCAAGCGTGTATCAAAGAAAAAGAATACGCCTGCTCTTATGATGAACCCTCAGAAACGTGGTGTTTGTACGCGTGTTTATACAACTACGCCAAAAAAACCAAACTCCGCACTTAGGAAGGTTGCAAGGGTTCGGTTGACAAATGGAATGGAAGTTACAGCGTATATTCCTGGTGAAGGACATAACTTGCAGGAGCATAGCATAGTTTTAATTGAAGGTGGGAGAGTTAAGGACTTACCAGGCGTACGTTATCACATTGTTCGTGGTACTTTAGATACTGCAGGTGTTGCTGATCGAAAAACAAGCCGTTCCCGTTATGGGGCCAAAAAACCGAAATAAACTAGCTGTATAATGAGACGTAGACGACCTGAAAAAAGAAAAATTTTACCTGACCCAGTATATAATGATAAATTGGTCGCTAAATTTGTGAATTATATTATGGAGCAAGGCAAAAAAGGTATAGCCGAAAAAATATTTTATGGTGCCATGAATTCCATTAAGCAACGTACAAAAACAGAAGGTTTGAAAATATTTGAAAAAGCGATAGAAAATGCATCTCCTTCTGTTGAAGTAAAATCGCGAAGAATTGGAGGAGCGACTTACCAGGTACCAATTGAAGTACCAAAGAATCGTAGGTTTTATTTGGCTTCTCAATGGATTATTAGTGCTGCAACTGGACGTTCTGGGAAACCTATGTCTGAAAGGTTGGCTTCGGAGCTAATTTCGGCTGCGAATGGTGAAGGCGGTGCAATCAAAAAGAAAGACGATACTCATCGTATGGCAGACGCAAATAAAGCCTTTGCTCATTTTCGTTAAACATCAATTTTAGATATTTAAGTTGAAGCAAACAAAATTAGAACAAGTTAGAAATATCGGTATCATGGCACATATTGATGCTGGTAAGACTACACTTACTGAGCGCGTTCTTTTTTATACTGGTCGTACTCATCGAATAGGTGAAGTTCACGATGGGGCTGCTACAATGGATTGGATGGAGCAAGAGCAGGAACGTGGTATTACGATTACTTCTGCAGCAACTACCTGCATGTGGGAAGATCATCGTATCAATATTATTGACACACCCGGTCACGTTGATTTTACAGTAGAGGTTGAACGTTCACTCAGGGTATTGGATGGTTCTGTTGCTGTATTCTGTGCAGTTGGTGGCGTAGAACCTCAGAGTGAAACGGTTTGGCGTCAAGCTGATAAATACAATGTTCCTAGAATTGCTTTTGTAAATAAAATGGATCGTGTAGGTGCAGATTTTTATCATGTTGTTGATATGATAAAAGATCGTTTAGGCGCAGCGCCTCTACCGATGGTAATACCTATTGGTTCTGGTGAAATGTTTACTGGCATAATTGATCTATGTGAGATGAAATCTATCCTTTATAATGAAAGTACATTAGGCTCCCGTTTTGAATATGGGGAGATCCCTGCAGATATGATGGATGAAGCGGAAAAATGGCGTCACCATTTAATTGAAGAAACAGCTACCTATGATGAAAACCTTATGGAAAAATACCTAGGTGATGAAGAAATAACTGTTGCTGAGCTAAAAGAAGCTATACGAAAAGGATGTTTAGATAATACATTTGTTCCAACTCTCTGCGGATCAGCCTTTAAAAACAAAGGTGTTCAAAGATTACTAGACGCAATTGTTAATCTTTTACCTTCACCTCTAGATATTGGTTCTGTAAATGGAACTGATACCTATAACTCGGATAATACGTTGGTTCGGGAGCCGAAAGATGAAGAACCATTTAGTGCATTGGCTTTCAAGATAATGACTGATCCTTACGTAGGAAAATTGACCTATATGAGAGTTTATTCAGGTCGCTTAAGTGCAGGATCTTACATTTATAATCCTACATCTGGAAAACGAGAGCGGATTAGTCGGGTTTTATTAATGCATTCCAATAAACGCGAAGAGCGTGATTCTGTATCTACGGGTGAAATTGTTGCAGCTGTGGGCCTTAAAAATGTTAAAACTGGTCACACACTTTGTGATGAAAAAAACCAAATTCTCTTAGAATCTATGGATTTTCCTGAGCCTGTAGTGGCGGTATCTGTTGAACCAGTAAGTAAAGGCGACCAAGATTCATTGTTCAAAGGGCTTCACAAGTTAGGTGAAGAAGATCCAACATTTAAAGTTTCAACCGATGATGAAACAGGCCAAACAATCATTGCTGGAATGGGTGAATTGCATTTGGAAATTCTTGTTGATCGTTTACTTAGGGAATTTAAAGTTCATGCAAATATTGGTAANCCAATGGTAGCATATCGTGAAGCTATTACTAAAANNGTCANAGATGTGGATACAAAATTTGTTCGCCAATCCGGTGGTCGTGGTCAATATGGTCATGTTGTGATAAATGTTGGGCCNAATGAACCTGGGAAAGGCTATCATTTTGAAAACAAAATTGTTGGTGGGGTGATTCCAAGAGAATATATTCCTTCAGTTGATGCAGGTATGCAAGAGGCTCTAAAAAATGGTGTCATAGCTGGTTACCCAATTGAAGATATTCGTGTTGAGTTAACTTTTGGTTCTTACCATGATGTGGATTCATCGGAAATGGCATTCAAAATTGCAGGATCCATGGCAGTCCAGGATGCTTGTAAAAAAGCAGCGCCTAAATTAATGGAACCTATTATGAAGGTGGAAGTGATTGTGCCGGATGAATATCTTGGAGATGTCATGGGAGATTTGAATTCACGCAGAGGAAAAATAGAAGGAATGGACCAGCGAAAAGAAGCGCAAGTCGTTCGTGCCTTTGTCCCATTAAGTAATATGTTCGGTTATGTAACTGATCTTAGATCTATTACACAAGGCCGAGCAGTTTTCCATATGGAATTTGCAAAATATCAACAAGTGCCAGCCAGTATTGAGTCAGAGATTTTGGAAAAAGTGCACGGGAAAGTTTCTTAATAATAAGTCATTTGGAGTTGAATTATGGCTAAGGAAAAATTTGAGAGAACGAAGCCCCACGTGAACATAGGTACAATAGGTCACGTGGATCATGGTAAAACCACTTTGACAGCTGCTATTACGATGGTTCAGAGTTCTCGTGGTTTTGCAGAGGCAATGGCTTTTGATAATATTGATAATGCCCCTGAAGAAAGAGAACGTGGTATTACAATTCAGACTGCTCACGTTGAGTATGAGACAGGTAATCGTCATTATGCTCATGTAGATTGTCCAGGTCACGCAGATTATATTAAAAATATGATTACTGGTGCTGCGCAGATGGATGGTGCTGTATTAGTTGTATCTGCGGCAGATGGTCCAATGCCGCAAACAAGGGAACATGTTCTTTTAGCAAAGCAGGTAAATGTTCCTTCTATAGTTGTATTTATGAATAAGACCGATCAAGTAGATGATGAAGAATTAGTAGAGCTTGTTGAGATGGAGCTTCGTGACCTGTTGAATGAGTATGAGTTTCCTGGCGATGATACTCCGATTATTAAAGGGTCTGCACTGAATGCATTGAATTCACCCAGTGATGAAGGAGCCAATAAATGTATTGTCGAGTTATTAGAAGCTTGTGATAATTTTATTCCTGAGCCAGAGCGTGATGTGGATAAGCCTTTCCTTATGCCAGTAGAAGATGTTTTTTCCATTACAGGTCGTGGAACTGTTGGTACAGGCCGTATTGAGCGTGGTATTATTAAAGTAGGTGATGAAGTTTCTATTCTTGGGATGGGTGCAGATTCTAAAACTACTGTAACTGGTGTTGAAATGTTCCGAAAACTTCTGGATGAAGGACAGGCCGGTGATAATGCAGGATTGCTCTTACGTGGTGTAGATAAAGAAGATTTAAACCGCGGTATGGTTTTGGCGGCACCAGGCAGTATTACTCCTCACACGAAGTTTAAAGCTAGTGTCTATGTATTGAAAAAAGAAGAGGGTGGACGGCATACACCATTTTTCAATGGTTACCGTCCCCAGTTCTACTTCAGGACCACTGATGTGACAGGTGTTGTTACATTACCAGGCGGTACTGAAATGGTTATGCCTGGAGATAATGTAGAATTTGAGGTTGAATTAATTACGCCGATCGCAATGGATCAAGAACTTCGTTTTGCTATCCGAGAAGGTGGCCATACTGTTGGTGCTGGTGTAGTTACTGAAATTGTTGAGTAAAAATTAATGGCTAATCAAACAATAAGAATTAGCCTTCGGGCTTATGATCATATTCTTTTAGATAAATCAACGGAAAAGATTGTAAAAACTGCAAAGTCAACTGGTGCAATTATTTCTGGCCCAATTCCTTTACCTTCCAAGAGGTCGGTTTACACTGTATTACGTTCTCCTCACGTTGATAAAAAATCCCGCGAGCAATTTCAAACCAAAATTCATAAACGATTGGTTGATATTCTAAACTCCACACCTAAAACGGTTGAGTCATTAATGAAGCTAGATTTGCCTGCTGGTGTTGATATTGAGATTAAGGTTTAATAATGCGTGGATTAATTGGCGAAAAAATTGGAATGAGTCGTGTCTTTGATGATAATGGTAATATCATTCCAGTGACTGTACTCCAGGCTGGGCCTTGTACTGTCACGCAAGTAAAATCGATTGATAAAGATGGATATGATGCGGTACAAGTTGGGTACGGGAAAAGAAAGGCAAAGCATACATCTAAGCCACTTCAAGGACATTTTTTTACTGCTGGTGTTAATCATCAAAAAGTCTTAGTTGAATTTAATAAGGTACCTGGATTCGAATATAAAACAGGTCAGGCATTTCACGTTGGTTTGTTTCGGGAAGGTGATTTTGTGAGCGTTTCCGGAACATCAAAAGGAAAGGGATTTACAGGAGTAATAAAACGTCATAACTTTTCCCGTCAAAAGAAAACACATGGTACTGGACATACAGAAAGAGCACCAGGTTCGATAGGGCAAGCATCAGACCCTTCGAGAGTTTTTCCAGGTATGAGAATGGCAGGTCACCATGGTAATTCCAAGGTTACAGTAGAAAATCTACAGGTAATTAAAGTTGATAAAGAAAATAATCAGTTATTGGTAAAGGGTTCTGTCCCAGGAGCTAAAAACGGAACAGTAATAATTTTAAAATAAAATGAAGTTAGATGTAATGAAATTGGATGGAACTAAAGCTGGAGATATACAGGTGGATAAATCTGTATTTTCGATAAAACCCAATGAAGCTGTTGTTCGGCAGGCCGTATTAGCTGAAATGACTAATATGCGGCAAGGAACCCATGCTACAAAAAACCGTTCTGCAGTTCAGGGGGGTGGTAAAAAACCATGGAAGCAAAAAGGCCGTGGTGTTGCTCGTGCAGGAACCATTCGTTCTCCATTATGGAAAGGAGGGGGAACTGTATTTGGCCCGGAACCACATGATTATCATCATAAATTACCAAAAAAACTAAGCCGTCTAGCCAGAAAATCAGTATTATCCGATAAGGCAGCGGAAGGTAAACTATTAGTAATTGAAGAATTTACATTAGATTCTCATAAAACTGTGGAATTCCTATCTATTTTAAAAAAATTAGAAATAGATACTAAAAAGATTACACTGTTAATTAGCGGATTCGATGAAAACTTAGATAAAGCAACAAGAAATTTATCAAATGTTTATATGGTAGATGCTGCAAAGGTCAGTACATATGATTTAATTGATTGTGAAATCCTTGTTGTTGATAAAGCCAGTATGTCTGTTTTAACAAAAATATTAGCATTGTAACCATGTATTCACAAATTATTATAAAACCAATTTTGACTGAGAAAATGGCTATTCTTGAAGAGCGTGAAAATAAATTTGCATTTCTTGTTGCATCAAATGCAAATAAGTCTGAAATCAAAAAAGCTATAGAAAACAAATTTGATGTTAAAGTTGAAAAAGTTTCGACAATGAATCGTACGGGCAAACATAAACAAATGACAGTGAGAAGTGGTGGCAGAACCATACGAACCACTGGTAAACGAGCTGGTTATAAAAAAGCAATAATTACGCTTGAATCTGGTTCAGTAATTGATCTCCTTAGTGGAGAAAGAGCGAATTAGTTATGGGTGTTAGACAATTAAAACCTGTAACGCCTGGTTCACGATTTGCATCTCGTCCTGATTTTGCAGATTTAACAACAGACAAGCCTGAAAAAAGTTTGACAACTCCTTTGCGAAAAAGTGGAGGTCGAAATAATTCAGGGCGGATCACAATCCGACGCCGCGGTGGTGGGCATAAACGCAGATACAGACTAATTGATTTCAAGCGGGATAAGTTTGATGTCCCGGGTAAAGTTGCTACTGTTGAATATGATCCAAATCGGTCTGCTTATATATCCTTGATCCATTATGCGGATGGTGAAAAAAGATATATTTTGGCTCCTCTGGGATTAAAAGTAGGCGATCCTGTTTTGTCAGGAGAAAATACAACTCTCAAAGTGGCGAATGCATTGCAACTAAAAAATATTCCAGCGGGTCTATTTGTACATAATGTAGAAATGATTCCAGGAAAAGGTGGACAAATGGTTCGGTCAGCAGGTGCAGCAGCGCAAGTCATGGCTCATGCAGATGGATTTTCTACCTTAAAATTACCTTCTGGTGAAATTCGTATGGTTCGCGAAGAATGCATGGCCACTATCGGCCAGGTTGGTAACCGGAGTCACGAGCAGGTAGTGTCCGGCAAAGCTGGTCGTAATCGGTGGTTAGGCCGGCGTCCAAAAGTTAGGGGTGTCGCTATGAATCCTGTAGATCATCCTATGGGAGGGGGCGAAGGAAAATCATCTGGAGGTCGCCATCCGAGCACACCATGGGGTAAACCAACTAAGGGTTATAAGACTCGGAAAAAAAATAAAAAAACGAATCATATGATTATAAAGAGGAGAAAATAGAAAAGTATGGCACGCTCTTTAAAAAAAGGACCATTTGTTGACGAGAAACTTTTGAAAAAAATTCAAAAGATAAATGAAGACGGTAAGAAAAAAGTTATCAAAACTTGGTCGCGAAGTTCTATGATTACACCTGATTTTGTGGGGCATACTTTAGCTGTTCACAATGGGAATAAATTTATCCCAGTTTTTATTTACGAAAATATGGTTGGGCATAAATTAGGTGAATTTTCACCAACACGTATTTTTAGAATGCATTCAGGCGATAGGAAGAACTAAAAATGGAAGCAAAAGCAAGTACAAGATATGTACATCAGTCTCCCAGAAAAATTCGTAAGACACTTAATAATGTTCGAGGCTTGAAAGTGGGAGATGCATTAAATCAACTCCATTTTTCTCCTGAGAAAGCTGCTGGTTTAATTGAAAAAACACTGAGATCGGCAGTAGCAAACCTTATTAGTCAGAATGATGAGTTAAATATTGATCCCGAAGGACTGGGGGTTAAAGAAGCATTTGTTGATGGTGGTCCTGTCATGAAGAGATTTCGTGCTGCATCTATGGGTAGGGCATCTCGTCTTCGCAGGCCTACTAGTCATTTAACAATCGTTGTAAGCGACGGAAAATAAAGAGGTTATCTTTGGGTCAGAAAACACATCCAGTTGGATATAGATTAAGCGTCAATAAAAAATGGAGCTCAAGCTGGTTTGCGCCAAAAAATAATTACAGTAATGAATTAGAAGAAGACGTTCGAATCAGAAAATATATTTCACATCGACTTCCCAATGCAGGAATCTCAAAAGTTGAAATTGCTCGGACATCCAAAAAAGTCACAATTACAATCTTTACAGCACGTCCTGGAATAGTGATTGGGCGTGGTGGAGAAGAAGTAAATCGTTTAAAAAAAGAGCTTCGTCAACTTACAGGGAAAAAAGATGCACAAATCAATATTTCAGAGGTAAAACGTCCAGAACTGGATGCAGCATTGGTCGGATCAAATATTGCACATCAATTGAGAAAGAAAATTTCGTACCGTAGGGTGGTAAATAAGACTATTCAATCGACTATGAGAATGGGTGCAGAAGGAATTAGGATTAATGTTGCGGGTCGTCTTGGAGGCGTAGAAATTGCCCGCAGCGAAAAATTTTCAGATGGTAGTGTCCCATTACATACACTTAGAGCCGATATCGATTATGCTTTGACTGAAGCTCATACACAATACGGTGTGATTGGTATCAAAGTATGGATCTGTAATGGACAGTTCAGTCGTTAAGAGTTAATAAATAATGTTAGAACCAAAAAAAGTAAAATTTAGAAGAGTACATCGTGGAAATCGTCGTGGTATGGCTATGCGGGGAAATCACGTTGCTTTTGGCAATTATGGATTAAAAGCGACCGAATCCGGATGGGTTACCGCAAGGCAAATCGAAGCATCACGTATTGTGATTTCAAGAATTGTAAGGAAAATAGGTAAGATGTGGATTCGCATTTTCCCTGACAAACCTGTAACTGCGCGTCCAGCTGAAACAAGAATGGGTAAAGGTAAAGGTACCCTAGATCATTGGATTGCTGTTGTAAAACCAGGTAGAATATTATTTGAGGTTGATGGTGTAACTCGTGAACAAGCTGATGAAGCATTTCGTGATGCAGGGCATAAACTTCCAATAAAAACAAAAGTGGTAGAACGGAGGAAATTTTAATGAAACCCGCAGAGTTGAGAGGTATGAATGAGGTCGAATTAAAACTCAGATTGGATGAAAATTTAGAGGCGCTTCAAAATCTTCTTTTTCAGCAAGCTTTGCAGCAATTAGAAGATGGTACTATGATTTCCAAGATAAAAAAAGAAATTGCCCAAATCAAAACAGTTTTAAATGAAAATAAAATGGGTATCCGAATGGTTCAGGTTCAAGGTGATGAAGTATGAAATCTGAACGTAAACGTCAAACCTTGATTGGTGAAGTAATTAGTACTAAAATGCAAAATACTGTAGCCGTGAAAGTCACTCGAAAGATACCGCATCCTGTTTATCATAAACGAGTAAAAAAGTTTAAAAACTATTTAGCTCATGTTACATCTATTTCTCCAAAGCATGGAGATATAGTGAAAATATCAGCAATCAAGCCAATGAGTAAAAGAAAACGTTGGCAGGTCAGCGAAATTATCCGTGAAGTTGTAAGAATAGGTTAGTAGTAAAGTGATTCAACAGGAGACAAGATTAAAAGTTGCAGATAATACAGGAGCAAAGGAAATTCTATGTTTCAAAGTATTAGGCGGATCAAAACGGAAATATGCAAGCATTGGAGATCAAATTGTTATTACTGTGAAAAAAGCATTACCAGGCGGGATGGTGAAAAAAGGTGAAGTGCACCGAGCTGTTGTTGTTCGTACTCGAAAAGAAATTAGCCGAAGAGACGGAAGCAAAATTCGATTTGATGAAAATGCTGCTGTTTTATTAAATAGTGCAGGTGAACCAAGGGGGACACGTATTTTTGGTCCTGTAGCCCGTGAATTAAGAGACGGAGGCTTTATGAGAATTATTTCCATGGCACCGGAGGTCCTTTAAAAATGCATGTAAAAAAAGGTATGATCGTTAAAATAATTAGTGGGAACCATCGAGGTTTGGAAGGGAAAATTCTTCAAGTTTTTCCTCAAAAACAGCGTGTGATAGTTGAAGGAATTAACTTTATGAAGAAGGCCGCTCGTCCTACACAAGAGAATCCTTCTGGTGGAATAGTAGAAAGAGAAGCATCAATTCATATTTCGAATGTAATGATTGTATATGGTGGACAGGCAACACGTACAGGATTTAAAAAACTGGAAGATGGCTCTAAAGTTCGTATTTCAAAAAAAACTAGTGAAGAGATTGAAGTATAAGAATGGCAGAGACGAAAAAAACAAAGACAATGAAAGCAAAAGCGAATACTGAAAAATTAGTTTATGTTCCTTCTTTAAAATTATTTTATAAAGAACAAATTATAGCTTTGATGCAAAAGCAATTCAATTATGATAATATGATGGAAGTCCCGAAACTAACAAGTATCGCTTTAAATATGGGGTTGGGTGATGCAAAGACAAATTCAAAGAGTTTAGAAAGCGCAGTGGATGAAATGTCTTTAATTTCTGGTCAAAAACCCGTTATAACTAAATCTAAAAAAGATATATCAAACTTTAAAATTCGTAAAGGATTTCCAGTTGGCTGTATAGTAACATTGCGTTCAGATAGAATGTATGAATTTCTAGAAAGGTTAATCTGTGTAGCTTTGCCTAGGACAAGAGATTTTCGTGGATTGTCATTTAAATCTTTTGATGGGCGAGGGAATTATAACTTTGGAATTAAAGAACAAATAATTTTTACTGAAATAGATTATGATAAAATTGAAGCTATTCGTGGACTGAATATTACAATCACAACTACAGCAAAAACAGATAACGAAGCATACCATCTATTAAAATACTTTGGCTTGCCATTAAGAGATAAACCAGTAAGTCAGGAAGTTGAAGAGGCGGCCTAATGGCAAAAAAATCACAAATACATAAATCAAAAAGAAAAGCAAAATTTTCTACACGAGAAAAGAATCGTTGTTTTAAATGTGGACGGCCACATGCTTACTTAAGACGGTTCGGTCTTTGTCGTATTTGCTTTAGAGAAATGGCACTGAAAGGTGAAATTCCTGGTGTAACTAAAGCGAGTTGGTAGGGGAGAAATTTTATGTCAATGTCTGATCCAATAGCAGATTTTCTAACGCGAATTCGGAATGGGTTATCAGCCAATAAACGTTGGGTGGATATTCCCAGTAGTGCATTAAAAAAACGAATCGCATTGGTTTTAAAGGAAGAAAAATATATTGAAGATTTCTTTTTCATTGCACTGGATAAAGGGAAAGAAAATATTCGCCTATTCTTAAAATATGATTACCAAGGGAAACCAGTCATTGATAGTATAAAACGTGTCAGTCGTCCTGGTTTACGCGTTTATGTGGGAGTAGGAGAAGCACCTCGTGTTTTAGATGGGTTAGGTATCTCAATTCTTTCAACGTCTGTTGGTGTGCTTTCAAATAAAAAAGCCAATCAGTTAGGTGTTGGCGGTGAATTACTCTGTGAGGTTTATTAAATACGATGTCAAGAATAGGTAAGAATCCAGTAAGTATACCCGATGGCGTAAAGGTTGACTTTGAAGGAAGTGTTGTTAAAGTCTCAGGCCCGAAAGGTTTACTTGAATTCAATGCTCATAAGGATATGAAAATATATCAATCTGATAGTACAGTTGTTGTAGAACGTCCAAGTGATACGCGTGAACACAGAGCTCTTCATGGAACAACACGGCAAATGCTTAATAATATGATCCTAGGTGTGTCTGAAGGTTTTACAAAAGAGCTAGAAATTATAGGTGTTGGATATCAAGCTGAAGTGCAGGGTAATCGTTTGAAACTACAATTGGGATATTCACACGATATTTATTTTGATATGCCTGAAGGAATAAAGGTAAGTGCAAACCGTACTGAGTTAAAAGTGGAAGGGAATGATAAACAGTTGATTGGTGCTGTAGCAGCAAAAATTCGCTCGTTTCGGAAACCTGAACCCTATAAAGGGAAAGGTGTGCGTTATAAAGATGAGTATGTTCGCTCAAAACAAGGTAAAACTGTGGGTGCTACATAATGGCTCAACATCGTTCAGTAATTCGTAGAGATGAAAGAAGGCGGAATAGAAGTAAAAAGACGTCCAGGCTTCATTCTGAACGGCCGAGGTTGGTTGTTTTTCGGAGTAGTAAGCATTTTGAAGCCCAGATTGTTAATGACTTTGATGGTCATACTTTAACAGCAGTTTCATCCAAAGACAAAGATTTAATACCTGATCTTAAAAAAGCAGGAAATAAAACAGATATCAGTCGTATTGTAGGAAAAGCTCTAGCAAAAAAAGCACAATCCGAAAAAGTTGGATCTGTTGTATTCGATAGAAATGGTTATCCCTATCATGGCAGAGTTAAAGCATTTGCAGAAGCCGCTCGTGAAGGTGGATTAAAATTTTAAGGAGAGTCTGATTTGGGAATCATAAATCCAGCTGAGCTTGACCTAAAGGAAGAGGCGGTTGTAAAAATAAATAGAACAGCGAAAGTTACTTCTCGCGGAAAACGATTTCGTTTTTCCGCTCTAGTTGTTGTTGGTGATGGTAAAGGTCATATAGGTATTGGTTTGGGAAAGGCTAATGAGGTTATTTCATCAATTCAAAAAGGAAAAGAGATTGCCAAACGAAGTATAATTAAGGTTTCTATTGTAAATGGTACAATTCCTCACACCATTATAGGTAAACACGGCGCGAGTAGAATTTTCCTTAAACCTGCATCACCGGGTACTGGAATTATTGCTGGAGCTTCTGTAAGAGCAGTTATGGAGCAAGTTGGTATTCATAATATATTGACAAAACGTCAAGGTTCTAAGAATTCCATGAATTTAATTCATGCAACTATGGATGCACTGGTCAGGATGAAAGATGCAGTTGCTGTTGCAAACAAACGTGGGATGACTATTGGTGAGGTTTTTAGTTAATGGCAAAAATAAAAACATTGAAAATTACGCAAGTGAAAAGCGGTATTGGCTATAAGCCAAAAGCAAAAGCTACGTTGCAAGCTTTGGGATTGCGTAGATTAAATCAGACTGTAGAGCACACTGATACAGCAGCGATACGTGGGATGATAAATGTGATACCCTATTTATTGAAAGTGGAAGAATTATGAATTTAGAATCGTTAACTCCTATACCTGGCTCAACTAAAAATCGGAAGCGTGTAGGCCGTGGAAACGGTTCCGGCTTAGGTAAGTCTGCTGGACGAGGAGATAAGGGAGCAGGCCAAAGGTCAGGTTTTAAGCGTAGACCTTGGTTTGAAGGTGGGCAAATGCCGTTGGCGCGTCGTTTACCTATGCGTGGTTTTACCAATTTATTCAGAAAAGAATTTCAAATAGTTAATTTGGGAGCTATTGAATCATTGGGATTAAAGAAAGTTGATGCGCAAGTTTTAGCTGAAAATGGATTAGTTCGCTCGGCATTGAAACCAATAAAAATATTAGCAAATGGTGAATTTTCTTCAAAGGTACATATTACTGCTACGGCATTTAGTTCTTCATCAAAAGAAAAAATTGAAAAAGCAGGTGGGACTGCAACCGTCCAGTGAGAGATAAAATCCAAAGTATTTTTATAATTCCGGAACTACGTCGCAGAATTCTATTTACGATAGGTATTTTGATTATAGTCAGGGTTGGTGCACATATTCCGATTCCTGGTGTAGATGGCGAAGCTCTTGCTGGTGCATTTACTAATTTGCAAAACTCATTATTTGGCCTATTTAATACATTTGTTGGTGGTGCATTCGAAAAAGCATCTCTGTTTTCATTGGGTATTATGCCTTATATATCATCTTCGATTATTATTCAATTAATGGGTTCTGTTATTCCTTATTTCCAAAGGTTACAAAAGGAAGGTGAAGCAGGTCGTAAAAAAATTACTCAAATTACTCGTTATGGAACCGTTCTTTTAGCATCAATGCAATCTTATGGTGTCGTAGCAGTATTTCTCCCAAGTTTGACAGCAAATGGGCAACCGGTAGTACTTAATCCTGGCTGGATGTTTACATTTACTGGATTAATTAGTATGGTAACAGGCACATTATTTTTAATGTGGCTTGGTGAAAGAATTACAGAGAGGGGTATTGGTAATGGTATCTCTCTCATCATTATGGTTGGTATTGTTGCAGCTTTTCCAAATGTAATATTAAGCGAAATCACATTGGTTCAAGAAGGTGTACGTGGTTTATTATCTGAATTCATTCTTATGGGAATCATGTTTTTAATTATTTGTTTTGTGGTTTTACTTACTCAGGGGACGAGGAAAATCCCTGTTCAATATGCAAAGCGTGTTGTGGGTCGAAAAGTTTACGGGGGTCAAAATACACATATCCCAATGAGAGTGAATACAGCTGGAGTTATGCCAATTATCTTTGCTCAATCAATCATGTTTATTCCCAGCACTATTTCTACATTTTTAGGAGATAGTGCTTTTGCCCAAACATTAATGAATTGGTTTTCTTTTGAACATCCATTTTATTGGTTTGTGTTTGGTTTAATGATAATTTTCTTCACATATTTTTATACGGCAATTGCATTCGACCCTGTTCAAGTTTCATCTACTATGAAACAGCAGGGAGGGTTTATACCCGGTGTTCGTCCTGGCAAAAAAACTGCTGAATATATTGATAATATTTTAACTCGTGTGACTTTACCCGGCTCTATAGCTTTAGCATTTGTTGCAATTTTTCCTTATATCCTCATGCAAACCATGAATATCAATTATGATTTAGCTTCATTTTTTGGTGGTACAAGCTTGTTAATAATCGTAGGTGTTGCCTTAGATACATTGCAACAGATTGAGTCCCACTTAATGATGCGGCATTACGACGGGTTTTTAACGAAAGGGAAAATTCGTGGTCGGAGAAGAATGTAATGATACACACAAGATCACAATCAGAAATTGATAAAATTGCGCGAAGCTGTCAAATTGTTGCAGATACTTTGATTATGCTGGAACCTCATATAGTTGTTGGAACAAGAGTCTCTGATTTAGATCAAATGGCAGAAGGTTTTATTTGCTCCCAAGGAGCACGCCCAGCATTTAAAGGTTATATGGGCTTCCCTGCAACTTTATGTGTATCTATTGATGATGCAGTTGTTCATGGTATACCCGGTAACGATATTCTTCAAGAAGGTCAGATTGTTGGTATTGACTGTGGTGCTGAATTAGATGGTTATTATGGAGATCATGCCAAAACATTTGCTATTGGAAAAATAGATAATGATAAACAAAAATTAATGGATGTTACGCGTGTATCGCTTAAAAAAGGAATTGAACAAGCTATTCCCGGGAATTATGTAGGAGATATTGGTAATGCTGTTCA
>PBKF01000049.1 GCA_002722105.1 Fidelibacterota bacterium | reverse complement strand
ATATTCTCGGCAAACGAATAAGGGAATATCAATATTTTCTTTTTCTAATATGGACATAATATCTCCGCCAATAGCAGACCCACCCATCCCAGCTATAATAATATTCTGAACATTTTCATAGGAATTATTTAGAGTTATATCTACGCCAATTTTTAATGCATCTTCCAAATTCTCAGAAAAATCCCATATGGATTTAAACATATTTTCTGGATCAAATCTTTCAGCCATTAATAGGTTCTATTTTCTACTATGTTAACAAATTGTCTTAGTTCATTCCTGTCAATAGAAACTATTTCATCTAATGTTTCTCGTGCAGATTTAAAATATGATTGGGCCAATAATTTTGTTTCAGCTTCAATACCTGTTTTGATAAAAAATTCTTGGATCTTGTCCAAGGTTTTATCTTTTTTTGAAACGGAAATAATATCACCCCATTCTTTTGAAAATTGATTACGTGCTTTAATAACCATCATTGTCTGTTTTCCCTCTTCTATATCGCTTCCTAAACTTTTTCCCATTTCATCTTCACTTCCGAAAATTTCGAGCAAATCATCATGAATTTGGAATCCAATGCCTAGGGAACGCCCAAATTGGTTAAACTGTTTGACTATATCTTGAGATGCCCCTACTAAAATTGCAGGTAAAGCTGCACATGCTCCTAATAGGGAACCGGTTTTTTTTTCAATCATTTTTAAATATTGATTTTCATTGATGGATAAATCATTTTCAAATTCTTTATCCATTGCTTGTCCTTCACACACTTCCAGTGTGGCTTCATTGAAATAATGGCAAATAGCATCAACCCGATCTGGAAGTCTATTTAATAGAATTTGTGAAATGGCATAAATACCATCACCTGCTAAAATAGCCGTAGAGATGTCCCACTTATTATGAATAGTAGCTTGCCCATGCCGCGTATGATCGTTATCCATAATGTCATCATGAATGAGCGTAAAATTATGTAATAGCTCAACCGCTAAGGCAATTTTCATACATGATTCGGGATCAGCATAATTGGCTCTACTCGAGAGATAAACTAATATTGGTCGAAAACGTTTTCCTTTACCCTCAAACGTATACCGAATCGGGTCATATAGGTAAGATGGTGTTTCCGGAATCTGGAGCTGTTGTAAGCCCTGGTTAACTTCAGCGCGAATGAATTGAATTAGCTCATTAAATGTAGATGACATCAATGTCCGCCTAACTTTAAGTGGCCGAACTCTTTTAATTTTTCAAGTACAAGATTCATTATTTCATCTTTTCGTTCAGGAGAGTTCGCTTCAAATCTGCAAACAATTACAGGCTGTGTATTGGAAGAACGAACCAATCCCCAACCATCATCGAATTTGATGCGCACACCATCGACAGTACTGCAATCATAATTTGAAGTGAAATAATCAACAGCTTCTTTTGTAATCCTAAACTTTTCTTCATCACTCTCAGCCTCCATACGAATTTCCGGCGTTGAATAATAAACAGGTATTTCTGCTTTTAATTCAGATAATTTTTTATCCGTTCTGGAAAGTAATTGAACCAAACGGACTGCAACATATAAGGCATCATCATAGCCATAGTAATCATCTGCAAAAAAGATATGGCCACTCATTTCTCCACCCAGTTTGCAGCCTATTTCACCCATTTTTTGTTTAATAAGCGAGTGACCTGTTTTCCACATAACTGGATTGCCACCATAATGACGAATCATATCTTCCAAAGCTTGAGAACATTTTACATCATATAATATATCTTCACCATTTTGAATAACTTCAGGCAAAAATACTGCAATTAGTTGATCAGCCCATATAATATCACCTGTTTCATCTACGACACCGACACGATCAGCATCACCATCAAAAGCCAACCCTACATCGAATTTCCCAGTTTTCATTTCTTCAATGAGATCCTGTAGATTTTCCTCTACAGTTGGATCAGGATGGTGATTTGGAAAAGTTCCATCTGGTTTACAAAATAATTCTTTTAATTCGATACCCAGTTCTTTAAAAATACTTGGTCCATTGATACCCCCTGCAGCATTGCCGCAATCCATCACCACTTTCATGGGACGTTCAATGCTAATCTTTTCTAGGATCATTTCTTTGTATTTCGGTAGAATCTTGTAACGGGCTTCGGTTCCTTTACCTTCTTCATAATCATTTTTATCAATGAGGTGATATAAGGCTTGAATATCTTTACCAAAAAAAGCTTTTTTATTTAAGGAAAATTTAAAGCCATTGAATTCGGGAGGATTATGACTTCCAGTAATTTGGACAGCACCGTAAACGCCTAAATGAAACATAGAATAGTAATTTACTGGAGTTGGAATATTACCAAGATTAATTACATCCACACCTGTTGAAAGAATACCAGATTTAAAATAATTCATCAAGTCCGGCGTGGTAATGCGTACATCACCACTAAGTGCAACTTCCTGCCCACCAGAACGTTTTACAAAAGTACCAAATGCTTTTCCCAGTTTCGTAACAACACGTTCGGGAAAATCTTCTTTAACTTTGCCTCGGATGTCATATTCACGAAAAATATATGGATTAATAGAAGACATAACTAAATATTGAATTGGATAAAAATTTTAGAATAAAAATTACGGAAATGGAAAAGGTAATTCGAGATTAAACTGTAAAGATTTTCATTATTCTAATGTTTTTAGATATTTTGAGATCCTTCCCAAACCACTCATGACATAATCGGAAGGAGTACCATACCCAAAGCGGACATAACCTTCCATTCCATGCCATTTTCCAGCAGTCAGCAATACGGAATAATTATCACGTAGTGAGTAAACAAATTCTTCTGAAGTAATTGGAACATTAAGTTTTGCAAATGTAATAGCTGCAGCCTGCGGTCGAGTAATTGTTAAAGCTGATTCTTTTTCAGACCAATCGTAAAGCATATTTAAATTATGAATTAAATGTTCTTTGGTACGGCTCAGTATTTTCTTTCGCCGAGATTCTTCCAAAATTCTCGATGCGACCCAGTCACTTAAATAGGCAACATTAATTACAGTATAATCATGAAATGACCATGCCCTACTGATATAATCTTCAGAACCCACACTCCACCCCAAACGCAAACCCGGTAGACTATAAGCTTTCGATAAGCCGGCATTGACTATTGTTTTATCAGTAGCACCTGCAAAAGATCTGCACTCATTCCCATCCAATTCAGCTCCGCGATATACTTCATCGGACAGTAACCAACAGTCTATTTCATTTGCAAGGTCAATAATTTCATCCATGACATCATCTTTTATCAATGCACCTGTAGGATTATTTGGATTGCAGACAGCTATCATTTTTGTTTTAGAAGTGATTTTAGATCGTACTTCAT
Source organism: Fidelibacterota bacterium (assembly GCA_002722105.1). The sequence goes on along the minus strand of PBKF01000049.1, from coordinate 36,416 downwards.
CTAAATCCCATTGCCAGCCTGATGCCTGATGTAGTGGGCATTCATGCACAGTAATTCCAAAACTGCGGGCCAAATGCCCAATTTGTAAGTAATTAGGTACCATATAAATGATCTCATCGCCCTCATTTAACTGGGTCATAACTGAAAGAAAGTTCGCTTCTGCAGATCCGGATGTAATCAGAATATTTTCAATGGAAAATTCTCTACCATAGATATCTGCTATACGTTTTCGTAATTCAGGTGTCCCATTGGTGTAACCGTAATACAAGTTTTTATTCAGTAATTCATTTTGTTCATCCTCCGTAAGAATTTCATTCAATTTCAAAGGATGAACACCGCTTTCAGATAAATTATAATCCACTTCATTCTCAAAGAGTGATTGATTGCGTTCTAATTCGAAAATTTCAAATTTCATGATTGATACTCCAAACTTGTTTCATACACCGCCGTTGCGATTTGAATATCCTGTACTGCTACACCTGTAAGATCGGCTACTGTGATATCCTCTTTTGTATTTCTTCCTTTATCATTTCCACTTAGCACATTTCCTAATTCAACAATATCACTTTTTTGTATGATACTCTTTCGCAAACCATGGGAAATTTCGCCTCTTTGAATAGATTGGGAAATACTATCGGTAACAACAAGATTTGCTTTTGCCAAAATGCCTGCTTCTAGTTCCTGTTTCTGCGGTGTGTCTGAACCAATGGCAGTGATATGTGTTCCAGAAAGAATATCTTTTGTATGAAGCAACGGATCCTTGGCAGCAGTAGTAGTAATAATGATATTACAATTTTTTGCAACATCTCCAGTTGTATTTGCACATTCAACTGAAAATCCAAAAGATGTTATATCCTTTTTATATTTATTCATTTTTTGTTCATTTCTTCCCCATGCTATCACTTTTCTACAATCTGTAACTAATTTTAAATATTGAATCTGCATCCGGGCCTGTAAACCAGTCCCAATTACACCTATACACTTCACAGGATTGGATAATAGTTCAGCACAAATGGCCCCTGCAAGAGCAGTTCTTAAATCAGTTAAATAGGCGTCATCTGCTAATATAGCTAAATTTTTTCCAGTCTTCTGATCAAATATCAACATAAGCCCAGCTCCATTGGGTAGACCCAATTTTTCATTTTCATAAAAACCTGATGCAATCTTGATCACAAAATATTTATCATTAGTTATATAACCATATTTAATATGAACATCACCGGGCGGATTATCGAAGGATAATTCTCCCACTGGTGGTACAACGGATCTACCTTCCGAATAAGCAATGAAACCGTCTTTAATCTTTGGGATCAGATCAAGGTCTTTTACAATATCTATAATTGAATCTTTTTTTAGTATTCGCATTTTATATTCTTTATAGCTCCGGATATTGTATTCATTTAAAAAAATAAACCTAGAGTCTCTTTACTGGGACATGTCAATACTGACGGTATTGTTTCCTGATATAGTACATAAGATTCTGGTAATTTTGATTGTAATTCATTAGCTGTGAAAATAGACCATTCGGAATGTGATGGCCCATAATTATGTCGCAGATCCCAAGATGTGTAAATAATCCAATAAGCATATTCCTGAAGAATCACTCTGTTCCTGACTCCTAAATCTGAAATATCAGTATATTGTGAAATATCATAATATCCTGAAAATATAGCTCTTTGGGTTACATCAAATAATGTTGACGAAGATGATAGCCCCCATTTCTTTTGTAAAGTATGGTGTAAACCTATATCTGTTAAATGGTGCAAGACATGCTCTATTACTTCCATTACCTGATCGGGTACGTCTTCCATAATAATGTCACATACACTATTTATATTATATAATTCTTCCATAACATTATCACGATTTAAAGACTCTTTTTCACCATAAAATAATGGTATAAAAGTTTTATATTTGTAAAGATTTGTAAGAAGTATCTGCTGCAATAAAGTATCTGTATTTTCATTTATAACAAACATATCCTTTATCATCATGGCAACATTTTCCATAAATTGATTTGAAATATCATCTCCTGCAATAAGAGTGATTCCACAAACATTAATTGTTTTCGTAAAAAATGAATAAGAATCAATGGGTGTAATTTCTCCTAATTGATAAAGTTCATCAGGAACATTTCCATCCCCTATCTTTTGAATACAATCCAATGTAACAGTATTACCTAATGTGATATTTTCTTGTTTACAGGAGTATAAAATAATAACGAAGAAAGTTGGCAATAAATAATAATGAAAAACCTGTTTAATAAAAGTTTTCAATGCCATTTTTTGTTACAGGGAATTTCTTATTTTTTCAAGCAAATCCTTTGTTGCCTGAATACCTTCCATTTCACCTAATATATTGCCCTCGTATTCGATACCTATATAACCCTTATAACCTGCGGCCATAACAATATCTATCATTTTCTTATAATCTGAATGCATCTCATTCCCATCTTTATCAAACTCGTTACTTTTTGCAGATACAGCTTTCGCATAAGGCATTAATTCTTTCATACCTTTATACCGATCGTACCATTTGTCATTGCCTATATGGAAATTTCCAAAATCGGGTAAGGTGCCACACATGGGATGATTAGCACTTTTTATCACACCAGCTAACCACTCACCATTACTTGAAAGACCACCATGATTTTCGACAATTACGTTTATATTACGTTTTTCGCCAAAATCAGTCAGCTTTCTTAATCCATCGGCAGCAAGTTTCATTTGATCTTCATAGACCCCTTCACTTGCTGCATTAACACGGATAGAATGGCAGCCAAGGAATTTTGCAGCTTCAACCCATTTAAAGTGGTTCTCAACAGCTTTGATTCTTTTTTTCTCATCAGGGTCACCTAATCGGCCTTCATTATCACACATGATAAGAAGACTTTTTACTCCCAGATCATCTGCTCTAGATTTCATTTCAGTTAAATAGGATCGGTTTTCGGCTTTATCGAAAAAAAAGGAATTAACATATTCCACTCCATCCAGATCAAAATCATTTTTAGTAACCTTACAAAAATCAAGATGGTCTAATTTCCCTGAGTATAGGGCACGGTGCAATGACCACTCTGCCAGAGATATTTTAAAGGGAAATTTTTCTATTTTGAACAATGAGCATCCTGACAAGGTAAATCCACCAGTTATGATGGATGAAGTTTTAAGAAATTTCCGACGATTCAAGTTAGTTTGTCACAGTTTTCGTATTCGAACATTGCGGTAATAAACTTCTTCTCCATGATGCTGCAGTCCAACATAGCCTTCACTGGCCTTGGCAAAGTTTGGCATTGTTTTGAATTTGCTGTTTTCGATTAATGCTACTAACTCTGGACTGCCCAGCACAAATTCAACAATCTTTGATCCGTTTAACCAATACTCAACATAATTATTTTGAACTTTAACTTTTACTTGGTTGAATTCACCCACTGGTTTCAATGATTTATTGGTCGGAGCGATAAGATCGTATAAAGCACCGGCAGATGTTTTAGTATTTTTCCCATCTCGGTGTGCTTTATCATCTAATACCTGCATCTCAAGTCCTGATTGCCATATCCAGTCATTTTCTTCCGTAACATGATGAAATATACCGCTGTTTCCGGCAGCGGAAGTTTTCCATTCCAACTCAAATTCAAAATCCTTGTACTTATCTTTCGTTATTATATCTACTGTTGGCTGAAATGGAATGGTTTTGAGTTCACCATCTTTGATTTCCCAACAGGTCCAGGGCATTTCATCAATTTTATACCCTCGCATTCCGTAGACTTCTTTGCCATCAAATAAAGTTATCCAGTTCATATGTTGTTTATTACATCCTGTAATTAAACTAAAAAATACGATTAAGCTAATTTTTTTCATGAGCAAATTATTCCTTTTTTGGGTTCCATTCGCCTTTAGCAACCTTAGGAATAAAATCATCGAGTCCCGGAGGCGGAAATGGTATTGTTTTATCTTGCTCAGCAGACATATAAGCTGTCATGAGCAGTTCTGTTACCTTCACACCATCATCAAAATTTTCTTCCGGTCGATTCCCTGCTAAGAAACTTTGAACCATATGCCTATTCTCTGCCGTGTATCCGTAGGTATCAACTTCACTACTGATGACAGGCATTTCTCCTGATTCTGCATTTTGTTTTTCCACCAGATCTTCTGCTTCCACTCCAGCAACTTTTCGACTGAAGAAAACTTTTAAATCTGAATCCAGTGTATTTATAAACATGGAATATTCAGGCCCAAAAAGTTCCATACTTAATCGGAGTCCCGCACCGACAAAACACCACGAAGTAGTTGTTTCCACCACCAGGTTATTACCATTGTCATCTTCATATTCAATTAAGGATCGGGCAAAGTCTTCCGCAGGACGGTTTAAATAATCAGTTTTTCCATTACTATTATCAGATAAAACTTGAGCGTATTCAGGACGTTGCCATTTCAGGCAAGATGCATAAGCGTTGACTGATTTGGGTTTTAATGAATCTCTGGGATCACCTGGTTTCGTTAACATAAAGCGTGCTTCTTCAACAGAGTGGCACATCATATCATTCAGTACTCCTCCACCTTGTAACTCTCCTTCCCAAAACCACGGCATGTGAGGTCCACTATGCTCTTCTGCAGCACGTGCTAGATACGGACGTCCAGTAGCTTTTGCACCACGTTCCCATATAATTTCTTTACCACGCGTTACAGATGGTGCGAAAACTTGATTTTCCAAATAGCCATCCAATAGCCCCACTCTGTTAGTGAGTTCCAGTACTTTTTTTGCTTCCTTTACATTTCTACCTAATGGTTTCTCACAGGTAATTCCAATCAGTTCACCCTTTCCCAATTCGATGGCTGCTACAATCTCTTCCATAATTTCAATTCGTGTAAAATTAGGTGAACAAATCCAAAGGGCATTTATTTCAGGATTCGCAATTAGTGCTGTGACAGAATCATAGGCCTGGGCATTCCCTACGTTTAAGGTCCGTGCCAAAGCTGCAGAAGTTTCCGCAGATTCTCTTGTTCGAGACATTACACCTAGTACATCACAATCTCTTACACCAATCAAGGATTGAATATGAAAACGGGTAATAAAGCCGCCACCGATAAATCCAATACCGATTTTTTTATTTAACATTGGTTAATCCCCTTCCATCAATTGATTTTTAAATGTTGAGTAAAAAAGTACCATAGTAATAAAACCGATGGCAGATAATGTGTACCAAAAATTTGAATAATTAAAAACATTGTTAGCAGTATAGATATTTTGCAGATAACCGGATAGCCAACCGCCAATCACTGGACCACCGCCAAGTATGATAATTCCAAATACAGTCTGGGCAGAATGACGAATATCTTTATCCGCAAGTTTATCGATATAAATATAGGCACTTGCGAAAAAAAATGCATAGCAGAATCCATGGAAAGCCTGACTAATAACAATGAGCCAAACCGGTAAACTTTCAGACCCAAAAATGGCATAACGTAGAAAATATGCAAATACACCGATGGAAATCACTTTATGGAATCCTAACTTTTTCAAAAAATATCCTAAATAAGCCATGGTCAATATTTCTGCAAATTGACCGATGGTCATAGCAGGCCCTATTTGACTATCCGGTATTCCAATATTGGATAAAAATGGTCCCGTTTGTAAAAAATAGATCTGGTGAATGGCGCTAATAGCTAAACTGGTAATCACCAGTACGGTGAAAGAAGTCATCCCAAAAAGTTTAAATGCTTTTTTGAAGGCTAATTTTTCTACCATATCTTTCCTAGGATGGGTAGCAGGTAATGAAAAACAAAATGCACCATAAAAAATGGAAATGATACCGGAAAATTTTAAGGCATCTACCAAACGCGCTGTTACATCTGAGACTTCTTCACCTACAAAAAACGGTGGTATCAATTGAAAATCTAAATTATTCTGCAGCCAAATCATAGGAAAGACCCAACTAGCGACAATCCAACCTAATGTACCCCAAACACGAATTTTTGGAAAATTAACATATGAGTCATTTATATGGGAGAAAGTGATGGAATTAGATAAAGCCAAAGTCGGCATATACAATATACTGTAGAGAATGGATAAAACGAGCCATGGTATATATTCTGTCTGGTAAGCAGTCATCCATTTAACAATACCGCCAGCAGTTACTAAAATGGCCAAGATTCGTTCCGAATTAAAATATCGATCTGCCATTTGCCCGGCAATAAAAGGGGCAATTATGGCCCCAATGGAACCAGACAAGCCTAAAACCATTCCAATTTGTGACCCAGTAAAACCCAATCCGCCATTTATTACTGGTGCGGATAAAAATCGCGCTGTAACAGGCAACCATGCTCCCCATAAAGCATACTGGAGAAACATCATGGCGCTAAGACGGATGTTATTCGTCATAAACTTTTTAGTAAAGTATTATATGAGGCGTCGTTTCTTCGGATCCCACTCCACGCGGCGGCCAGTCAAATAAGATTCTGTAGCCATGGCACAAGTAACAGCTTCCTGGAAGGCAACTTCCATATTACATTTAGGTTGAGTGCCACTTCGAATGGAATCAAGCCAGTCTTTAATATGAAGATGCGTCGGGTCTACCCGCTTCCCTTCTTTATATGTATAAAGCAGCCCTTTATTTGCAAAATATTGAGAAGTTGCAGAAGTTACTCCATCTATCTGTTTTGAACCTGGTGAGTAGGTATATATGGGATATTTCGAATTAATGGCACCACTTTCTAGCCGTTCTTTATATTGAGTGGATTCTTGATCCGCCTTAACAGAAAAGCCACCTACATTACCAACATTAGATTGGCCACCTAATACCATGGTTGCATCATGCCCCATGATCCTATTGCCACGATTATCATTTGATGATAGGGTTGCGCTGTAAAGAAGTGTTAAATCCTTTTCAGGGTATTCCAAAGTTGTGTGCCAGACATCTGGCACATCCCTTCCATCTTTGTAGAAATAGATGCCCCCAGATGAAGATGCATATTTGGGAATCCCCAAATCCATAATCTGGTTCATGGCATCAAAATCATGTGAAAAAAGATCACCGGAAAGACCAGTACCATAATCGTACCAACACCGCCAGCGAAAGAATCGTTTCAGGGCTTCTTCGCCATAGGGTATTTTGTTTGGAGATGGTTCCTGAAATGTATCCCAGTCAAGATTCTTTTCATTGGCCTTTGGATCAATCGTCCAGACCCAAGCTCCCCAGGGAGAATTGCGGTTTGTGGTAATTTCAACAAGGTTGATTGGTCCCAGCAATCCTTTATCAATAATCTGTTTAGCTTTATAATTGGCTTCAACTTGCCTGTTTTGGTGACCAAGCTGCAGGGTAATACCTGTCTCCTTTACAGTATCATACAGGTCGACTGCTTCCTGAAAAGTACGGGTAAGTCCTTTTTCACAGTAAACATGTTTCCCTACTTTAGCCGCATCAATTGCAATCCTCGAATGCCAATGATCCGGTGTAGCAATAATAACTGCATCAATCTCTTCATTAGCTAGTAAATCTTTGTATTGGCGGTAACGAGTTGCTGCACTGGATGGTTTTCCACCAGGACGAACTTCATTTTGGGATGCATCCACACCTGCTTCTGCTCGTTTATCAAATAGGTCACAAACACCCAATAAGGAACAATTCAAGTCTTTCTGAGACATAAAGGTATTAAATGCTTTATCCATTTTATTTTTTTTGAAATTTTTATAAGCATTATCTGTCCACCATTTTGAAGCAAAGCCAGCCCCTCGAACCAAATGTCCACCTCGTCCACCGTAACCGATAACACCTATATTAAGGTGTTTTGAATCTGTGATCTTTTTCATCACAGCCGGCGCTTTTTTTTCATTGATAAGGTCCGCCAATAAATTGGACCGTTTGATGGATTCAACTTTTATTTTCTTCCACAGATTAGCAAAGAATAGTCCCAATACTGGAACAGTGGCTAATGCTTTTATGAATTCTCTTCTATTTTGGTCATTTGGTTGTTTATTTTGATTTTCACTCATAAGACTTCCTTTAAGCGGACCGATTTTCAATAAGACGGTCCAAACCAATAATATGGCTAGTTGGAAAATAGTATAGGATAAAAAGTGCACAGGCTTCGATTAAATTTTTATTCACAGTCAGATAGTTTCCTTCTCCTGCTTTGGAATATTCCAACCCAATCAATGGTGGGGCAAATAAATAATATAACAGGATTAAAACCATACCACAGATGGCTGCATATCGAGAAAATAATCCCAGCATGAGGCATAAGCCAACCAGAGTTAAACCCCACATATTCACAAAATCTGAAATGGTCAGTAAAGTTGGATCAGAAACGATGGTTTTGGCCCATTCAGAAAAAATCCATTTTGAATCCAAAAGGTAGCCTATGGATGACCAGTAAGGGTTCAGGACTTTGGATAATCCTTCATAAAGGATATGCCATCCAATCAGTAAACGAAGAGCAACCAATCCATAAAACTGTGCATTATTCAAGGTAATGTTTGGCGAAATGGAATGCAGTTTTTCGTTCATTTTGTCTTCCAATATTTTAATTGTTAAAATAAATCAGAGCCCAAGCATAACTGAAAACTATTTCAGAATCAATACTGGTTTTCAGGGAATATTCAGAATGACCTATAAAATAATTATACCTTTTAATTAGTATGGTTCCTTCCCAAAATCAAAACCAATTTCTTATAGAGAAAATTGTAGGTATAATTATAATTAAGAGAATTTCAATTGGATAAGAAATATTGGAATAAATATTATGCAAACCATCACAACTTAGAAGAACCAATAAGTTTTACTAAATCAATAATTAAACTTGTACCGGAGAATTGTAAAATGATGGAATTGGGTTGCGGCAATGGTAGAGACTCCTTTTATTTTGCAAGAATGGGACATCCTCTGTGGGCTTGTGTTCAATCTGACGTAATCATTAATACATTACCAACTCTTAAAAATAATTCACCACATTTTTATATTGATTATATCAGGGATATGAAAACTATTCCTGATATGAAATTTGATAGAGTGTATTGATCTAAGTAAATTTATTCTGATGGTCCAGATGGGACCAGTTTAGAAATCAATGCTATAAAAACTTTGGAATCACCATTCCTGTCTTTTTTTTATATTCGGCCCACTCCGGGTAACGAGACATAGATGCCTCTTTTTGTAGAATATTCACCAGGAAAACAGCAATCCAGACCCAAGCTAGAATAGCCCAGGGAATCCAGTGCTGCACAATAAGAGCATAGGATCCATAGAGCATGATTTCGCCAAGATAATTGGGGTGGCGTATATATTTAAATAGCCCTTCTCGAATAAGACCAGATCGATATTTTAGTGTAAAATATTTCTGACTATCAGCTGTCATCATGATAACCACACCAAGAGTATGGATACAGATTGCAGTAGTCAGGATTGGTAAACTCGCTATTTTCTGATCTGGGCCAAGAATCCCTGAAATTAAAAGATAAGGAAAGGCCCAATAGGGTCCCAGCACCAGTAGAAAAGCCATGAGCCCTCCACCTAGAGTCACTTTTTTTTCCCACTGCCTATCGGGGAAAGCAAAATGTTTCAGGATCCAGCAAAAGCCATACATTCCATGCAAAGCCAGATACACATGTGCTCCCGGAGAAAAATTCTGATAATGTTTCATTAGCAGAAGAACAAAAAAAAAGGTGCCTGTTTTCTGGAAATTGATTACCCAGGCGAGTTTTAATATTCGGGGACCGCCTAAAAATCTTTCTGTTATATACTGAGAAAAACGAACCCAGTGAGCCCAGATTGGTTTATTGTTTTGTTGGTCATTCATTTTAACATCCTTTATATCAGTCAAGACAGTTTAGAAAATAACCAGAAACAATCAAGACGGCCCTATTGACCAATTCGCTGCGCTTATGGTTTATTTTTGAGAATGGTTTCTATCCGATCCATTATTGTACTATCGAGAATATCTGTATGATTTACACTTTCCAGATTTTGTTTAAGCTGATCCGTTTTAGAAGCGCCGAGGATCACTGTGCTGACATGTTGATTTTTAAGACACCAGCACAAAGCCAAGTTCACCAGCGGGAGGCCAATTTCACCAGCCAGTTTTGATAATTGCTTTACTTTTTCATAGTGCTGAATATAATCTTTAGATTCAAACATATTCTTGATAAACTGATGTTCATCTAGATTGGCCCGACTATCATCCGGCATACCATCCATATATTTTCCAGTTAAAAACCCTGATGCTAGGGGACTCCAGATAGTGGTACCTAATTGTTCATTTTCGAAAAGCTCACTATATTCGCTTTCCATTTTCTTCCGGGCAAACATATTATATTCGGGTTGTTCCATGGAAGGAGGTGTAAGTCCAAGTTCTTTGGCTATCCCATATGCTTCTTTGATTTCTCCAGCAGACCATTCTGATGTTCCCCAATAGCAAATTTTTCCCTGTAATACCAGAGTATGCATGGCTCGTACGGTTTCTTCTATGGGGGTTTCAGGATCTGGGCGGTGACAAAAATAAAGATCCAGATAATCAACCTGTAGTCTTTTCATTGCAGCATGGCAAGCATCAAGAATATGTTTATGGCTAAGCCCACGCTGTGTTGGTTTTTCACCTCCCCAAAATACTTTACTAGATACAATAAATGTATCCCTTTCCCAGCCCAGTTTTTTGATGGCTTCACCCATAATGATCTCTGATTCACCGGAAGCATAGACTTCTGCATTATCAAAAAAATTAACACCATTATCGTAGGCAAGTTTCATCATCTCAGTTGCTGTATCCACACCAAGCTGAAAAGAGAATGTAACCCATGAACCATAAGATAGTTCACTGACTTTTAATCCTGTTTTTCCAAGTCTTCTGTATTTCATATTATGTTTTTATACTCCATTTTATTGGTTGCAGTTAAAGAAAAGTATTTAAGTTTTCAGATCAATTGGGAATTGATTCAAGGTTCTCACGTAAGTCTTTAGCTAATTCTACCTTTGTATAAGGTTGCGAATCAATGAAATCATCAATATTTTGATTGTTCACGGCTCTGGCTTCTTTCAATTTTTCTTTTGCTAGTTCTGCACATCCTTTTTTTGCATATGTTGCCGCAAGGTAAAATAATTGATTTTTCAAAACTTTGATAGTCTTAAAACATGCTAGAGCCTGATCATAATCACCCAACCAATAATAACAGAAAGCTAACGGGCTAAATAATAGATCATGGGAAAAGGGATCTAAACGTTTTGCCCTTTCCAGTTCAGAAAATGCATCACCAAACTCACCGCAATAAATTAGGGCAAGAGCATATCTTGTAGTGATAAAAACATCACTGGGACATAGATCCCTGGCTTTTTTCAAATGGTGTAAACCCATTTCATAATCTTTTTCAAAATAAAATTTTACAGCACCCATAATTCGATGAACTTCTGGTTCATTAGGATCAAGTTCCATAGCCTTATTCAATGAGTTAAAACACTTTTCCATCAACTCATGTGACTCATCTTCCTTCCATTCCATCAAATTCCCTAGTGTACAGGCATGCCAGGCATGGGCACGTGCATAGTTCGGATCCGCTTCAATAGCTTTTTCAAAGAGTTCTGCTGCTAGTTCAGTATTTTCTTTAAACACATTACCCTTTTTTGCATATTCCAGACCCTGCAAAACAAGATCATAAGCCGTTTTATTTTCTGGACGTTTTGCGTTTAAAGCTTTTAAAGTGTCTTCTTCTACTCTACCAACAGTCGTGGAAACGATCTCTTCCGCAATCTGATCCTGGATGTCAAATACTTCATCTACAGACAGATCATAATTATTGGACCAGATTGTATTCTCATTTTCTGAAGAAATTAGGCTCACATTAATCCGTATTTTAGGTCCAAGTTTTCTCACACTGCCGTTAATGATATACCGGACACCAAGTTCCTGGCCAATTTCCTTAAAACTTTTTGTTTTATCCTTGTAGGAAAAACTGGCATGACTAGAAATGACTACCAATTTGCTATACCGGGATAGCATAGATAAAAGGTCTTCAGAAAACCCTTCGCAAAAGTATTCCTGTTCTTCATCTTTACTGAGGTTTTTAAAGAACATAACTGCCACGGAACCAGGTTCCGTTTCTTTTACTTCCGTATGAATATTTTCAGAATCCTGCGTAAACCGCGCTATTCCTGTGTTTTCAATCACGTGAAACGCTTTAATTGGAAATTCAATGTTTTTTAAGGCTAACTCTCCAGCATCTTCAAAAGAAACCAAGATTTTTCGATTAATCATATCGAAAACTGTTTGCGACACACAAATTCCATCAGGACGTGCTTCTGCCTCCAGCCTAGCGGCAACATTTACAGCATCACCGAATAGGTTGTCATCTGACACCATAACATCACCGATATTTATCCCGACTCGAAAAGTCATTTGGTCTTTTTCATTCTTATCATGGTTCATAGATTTCATTTTGTACTGGGTGGCCACAGCTGCTTCAGCTGCCTTTATAGGACTTGAAAATTCAGCAATAACACTGTCTCCAGCACTGCCAAAAATGACACCGTTGTGTTCTGCAATGATTTTATCAATCTCGGTTCTGCGCTCTTTCAAAATGTTTAACGTATTTACTTCATCTTCACCCATCATCTTACTAAAGCCCACAACATCAGATGCAAAGATGGTTGCCAGTTTTCTTTCCATATTAACTATAGTCCAAATTAAATTGAATAAACCTTGGTTTCACCGCCGCGGCCTTTCAGATTGATTTCTCCTTGATATAATGCTTCTGTATATAAATCTTTTGTGGTGGGTTAATTGTTTATTATCCATTATAAAAATATACTTTTGTGTTAATAGTTGATGTAAGGCTGTTATGGGGTTTTATTATATATCCAAATATTACAAATCCCTTCAAAGATAAAAAACCCTACGGTTGCGGTTTTTCATTAGCTTTTAGATACTGAAAGTAAAATGCGTTGCAAATTATGTTTTTAAATCTCTTCCAATTTGGAGATAAAATGTTCATACTCTTCACCTANATGCACATAACACCTGACCCAGGGATGCATAATGTTGTCCCCATCTCTCAAAAANCGCCAGACATGTCCNGCCCCTTCCAGNTCTTCTGCCAATAAAATATCGCCTCTTTTAATTATGGTCAGATGTTCTTGATCGAACTCGTCCACATCACAGCTTTTGAACTCTAAATAGCCATCTAGAGTAATTACCAGCTGACGCCTTGGAGCAGTATGGGCCAATTTGAGACCTTCGCCCTTATCTTGATCTGGAACCGGGGTGACGGCAAACTGCATTTTTACATCACCGGAATTATCATCAAGAATTGGATTGACGAAGAGGCTAGAAAACAGGCCCACAGAGCCCAATCCTGTTTTTGCCGCTAAAGGTAAAGCCATTTTCTTAAAACGGGTGTGCCCACTCTCATCTGTGTACATACGAGTTACAATTATATTTGAATCCATTTTTTGATCCTTCCTGAGATTAATAAATGAACGGATTGAGTCTACCTAATTCTATCAGAAAAGCTGACGGTTTTCATCATGATATTGACCAGTATGAAAAATTGGAGTGTTTTTTTTCATAGATGATCCCTTAGTTTATCCTCAAATGGAACCATCATTCTTCAAAGATAAAAAACCAGTTAACAATAACTTGATGTTTAATATCATAATTTTATTTAAACAATATCATCTGTCTTCTGATGAGCCAAATCCCGTAAAAACGGCGCCTCCATCTATTTTTCTCATATCCATGTTAGCACCTACAACTATTCCATTATTGAAATATTTAGAAAAACTAGAGGCACTGGCAGCAGCAGCCCACTCAACATCTGCATTTGAGTCCAGTTTTGTAACTCCGTAAACGGATGCCATAAAATACCCACCATCTTCGGTCTTGTGTATCCAGCCCTTTCCACTCGTGTAATCATCATATTTTTTTCTCCATTCTTCATTTCCTTCCGAATCAGTCTTAATTAACGTTGCGTATGGTGGGGGATCGGTATTACAAAACAAAAGATAACCATTATCAGATGTTAGAATAAGATCATGTCCTCTGGTAGGTTTTGTGGAGTCTTCCTGCCATGTCCTCCTCCAAATTATATCTCCTTCACTTGATACTTTTTGTAGAAACAAGGGCCTATTGCTAAAGCTTTCTGGATCATTCAACATTCCAATCATCACAAAATTATCCTCATCACTGATAATTGCTTTAGCATACCTTAAACCATCATATTCTTTTTCTTCAAGTATATCGCCTGTATAATAATCCAATAATAAAAACGTTGCAAATGTTCCGCCAATAACAGCGAGATCTCCATTTTCTGTTTCCAATATTTCATTATGTCCACTCCATGAATATAAATCCGGCAGATTCTGGATCCAGATCACATTTCCAGTTGTATCCATCATCACAACATTCATCATATGATCCAAGCCAGGTATTATAACCACCAGATCACCCTGTGAAGTCTGAATGAGAGATTTACCTAAATCTGTGTAAGGCCAATGGGTTAAAGTGCTATTATCCTCATAATTGATCTGTTTACGCCACTGTTCCTGTCCTTGACTATTTAGCTTCACAATATCCCGCACGCCTGCTTTTTTAGTATAGCAGCAGCCACCCCAATTGACAGCGTTAAAAAGGCCAAAGGCCATATAACCGCCGTCATATAACGGCGTAACAGAAGTCCCTACTTCCCAGATGCCTTCATGCAAGTAGGTTTCCCATAATAAATCACCTTCATCACTGACGGCATAAACCATCATATCTACAATATTTTTTGTATTTTCGTATTTTTGATCACATAAAGGTGTAAAGGAGTATATATTGTTTTTCATTTTTTCCCAACTATACCCTACGCTATCATTGATCCCAACATAAGAAACTACGATTGAACTATCCGAGTCAATATAAACGAATCCATTGATTATTTCATTATCATCATTATTTATAGATAAAATAGTATCCACAGCAGTCTCAATGAGTTCAAAAGATTCAACTGAATAGCAATTATTTGTATTATCACAAAGATCACCTAAATAATCAAAAAATGAAATTCCATTTTCATCAATGGTTAAATATTGTATATCATAACCAGAACATTCCCTATCTTTGAACAAATAGGTACCAAAATAAGTTTCTCGTTCTACAACCGGAGAATTAACACTGATATTCTTCTCATCTTTGGAGCATGATAGGAAGACAATAAAGAATATTAGAAGTGAAATGGTTTTAGAATAAATCATAATGATATAATTAAAAATAGATAGATACGCATTCTAAAATCTACCCATCACAAAACAAACAAAAAACCCCACGATCGTGGGGTTTAAAGATTTGTTAATTTCTATTCATACGAGTGATATTTCTACTGCCTTTGGCCCTCTATCACCTTCTATAATTTTGAATTCAACTTTATCGCCTTCTTGGAGGTATACTTCATTGGATATACCTGAAGCATGAAAGAAATAATCTTTCCCGCTATCACCCGTTATAAATCCATAACTTTTTGCTTTATTGTAAAATTTTACTTTTCCAGTTTCCATAATATTTCCACTTAATAATTGTTACACTAATTTACTGATGAATCCACAAACAAAAAATAGACAAGAGTAGGAATATTTATGAAAGGATATAATATAATTCTTCTAGATGTGGACTCTATTTACTAGTAAGAAACTCCCTGCATCAATAACCCACAAATCCAAGCACTATAGGTACCTACAGCATAACCCATTACAGCTAATAGAACTCCCACCGGGGCTAATGATGGATGAAATGCAGATGCTACGATAGGCGCTGATGCAGCTCCACCAACATTAGCCTGGCTGCCAACAGCGATAAAAAAGAAGGGTGCATGGATTAATTTTGCCACAATAATTAAAAGTATCGCATGAAAGAAAATCCAGATAAGCCCTACCAAAAACAGGCCTGGGTTCTCAAAAATAGCTAGGATGTTCATCTTCATCCCAATGGTTGCCACCAGAATATATAGAAATAGACTCCCGTATCTGGATGCACCAACACCTTCCAGCTCTCGTGCTTTTGTAAATGATAATCCCAGTGCAATGGTTGTGGCTAATACAATGAGCCAGAAGAATTTAGAAGTTAGACTGAATTTTGCCAATCCGGGAGCATTGCTACTAATCCATGGTGCAATTAAATCTGAGCCAATGTGAGCTGTAGCTGTAACACCGAAACCTACTGCCATGACTTTCATGACATCATTTAGATTCGGAATTCTAAGAATCTGAGCCCGATAGGATTCTATCTTATCCTTTAACTGCGTAATTGCAGATGATTCTGCTTGAAAGTACACATCTATTCTTTCATGAATCCCAGCACCGTAAAGGAGAAATGCCATCCAGATATTTGCTACAATCACATCAACAGCAATCATGGCAGAAAACAGATCATCTCCCACGGTAAATATTTCTTTCATAGCGGCTTGGTTGGCACCGCCGCCAATCCAACTGCCTGCAACAGTGGTAAGCCCACGCCAGATCGCATCCGCTCCCACATCGCCAACAATATCTGGTGCGAAGAATGAAACGATTATAATTGCAAAGGGCCCACCTAATACCACCCCAATGGTACCGGTAAAAAACATGATTAATGCCTTAGATCCCAGTTTTTTAATTTCTGGAAAATCAATGCTGATGGTTAGAAGTACCAGGCTGGTAGGCAATAGGTAGCGGGATGCTACAAAATAGAGCTTAGAATTTTCTCCTGATATGATACCTAGAGAATTAAAAACCGAAGGAATGAAATAACAAAGTAGCAGCGTTGGAATGAATGTATAAAATTTGGTCCAAAATGGACTTTCACTTTTAGCGGTAGTGAATACAAATGCCAGTGTGCCAATGAGAATTCCAAGAACAACTGCATCGTTTGTAATGATTGGAGTTGGCATCTATTGTGTTTTAACTCACTCTACTCTACATGTGGAGTTTATGTTGATTAAAAAAATTATAGGTAAATACACTCATCTCCTGTCTTGGAGTTTTGCCAATAATCTAAGTATTTCTAAATATAGCCAGATTAGTGTCACTAATAGCCCAAAGGCACCATACCATTCCATATATTTTGGTGCGCCCATTTCTGNACCTTCTTCAATAAAATCAAAATCCAAAACTAGATTCAAAGCAGCGATCACAACGACAAAAGCGCTGAAGGCAATACCCATGGGTGAACTACTGGTAATCATACCTATCCCAGANCCGAAGAAACTCATGATCCAGCTAATAAGATACATAATAGCNATACCACCAGTNGCCGCAAATACACCCAGTTTAAAATTCTCTGTCGCCTGGATCAAGCCAGATTTATAAGCCAAAAGTAGGGCTCCTAAAGTACCGAAAGTTAAAAATACCGCCTGTANAACAATTCCAGGGTATGCAGCATTAAACACCATCGAAATGACACCTAGTGCAATCCCTTCCACTACGGCATAGATGGGCACAAGNGTAGGGCTTTTCTCCGGTTTTAATACAATAAANATTGCTAATCCAATGCCAACCAAAACTGCAGGCATNACCCAACCGTGCATNACNGGGTTCCCCCANGCATATCCCGCACTNATAATTGTTAGGATTAGGGCAATACCTGTTTTATTTACTGTCCCCTGTATAGTCATTCTCCCTTCTGTTGTTGCAGAAAGATGCTTTTTAAATGTGGATGATTGCAGAGCAGGATTACCTGAACGCATGGATAAATGATTACTCATCNTCTTCTACCTTTTCGATTCTAATCCAGGGTTTACCCTTGGACTGGTTTTGGGTGATTAATTTTAAGATACTCACAATTGAAATGATAATAATGGGTATCCAAAGATATATTGCAGGATNTTCCATGAACTAAGCATTATTTACTGCNGCGATTCTATCTTTTACAGGAGGATGACTGTAAGATAANAATACAGTCAACCAGTGCGGAGTAAGATGAGACAANTTTGCTGCAGACAATCCTTTTAACATATTNATCAATGCNTCTTTATCTCCAGTTGTTTCCAATGAATAGGCATCTGCTTCATATTCATTCTTTCGGCTCAAGGCAGTAGTAAAAATCGACAAAACTATACTCACAGGCGCATAGAGCATTCCGAAAAAAACTAGACCTGCATAAACAGAAATCTCCTTCAAACCAAAAACAGCAAAAAGTGCCGTTTCATTCATGAATAGATTGAATACATACAACATAATTCCTGTTTCAATCATGCCAATAATGGTTCCCGTGATAATGTGTTTCTTTTTGTAATGCCCCACTTCATGAGCAACGACAGATACTATCTCTTTAGTCGAATGTTTTTCTAGTAAGGTATCAAANAAGGCGATCCTTCTGGATTTACCGAACCCGCTGAAATAGGCATTGGAGTGCGCTGANCGCCGGCTTCCATCCATTACATCGATCCTGGCGATGGGGAATTTTACTTTTTCTGAAAATTGTTCTATAGCAGAACGTAGATCCCCTTCTTCCAAAGGCTCAAATTTATTGAACATGGGTGCAATAACATGAACAAATAAAGGTTGTANTGCCACCATAAATGCAGAAATAAGNATCCAGGCAATCCACCAGCCATTTTCACCGTAAGCATTAAAGAAATAAAGGATAGNCCCCATNACCATACTGCCNAGTACTACCATAAGTCCGTAACCTTTCAATTTATCAAGAATAAATGTTTTTGGTGAAGTTTTATTGAATCCGAATTTTTCTTCAATTACAAAGGTACCGTAAATAGAAAATGGAATATTAATGATATCATTAATAATAAAAATGATTCCAAAAAACAGAAGCCCAGATAATATGGGGTGCTGGGTCTGCTCCCTTATAAATTCATCCAGTATTCCAAATAACCCCGTATGAATTACTACCAGCATCAGNAATAAACTGAATGTACCAGTGAATATTCCAAATCTGGTTTTATCTTTTAAGTAAACTTGTGACTGTGAATACTTTTCTTTATCATAATAATCTTGAAATCCTTCAGGGACATTCTCAGTTATGCTGTTCATATTCAATAGAGAACTGCATATCGATAAGAGATATTCTCCTACCAAGGCACCAATAATAATCCAGTAATAAATTTGTTCCATATTAACAGAAAATTATTTGAACTTGATTCCGCAGCCTAATGCTTTACTTGTTTTCACTTTGATATCTTTCCCTGCTAGCAACGCATCAATAGCATCAGCAAGATATGTATTATCCACATCATCCTTATCCCTGGCATTATCATCGATTGCGCCACGATAAATAAGTTTATCCCTTTTATCGAATAAGTAGATGTGTGGTGTTTTAGTCGCCCCAAATGCATAAGCGAGTTTTGAGCCAGGATCCTGGGCATACGGAAAATTGTAATCATTTTCCCTAGCATGTTGAATCATTTCATCCATGCTGTCATCCCCATTAAACCTGCCTTCATTGGAATTAACCGCAATCATGCCGATTCCCTTGGAAAGATAAGCATCTGCGATGGATACGTAACGGTCTTCCCAGCGAATTACCCAGGGACAGGTGTTGCAGGAGAAAATAACCAGCGTTCCTTGGTCTCCCTTCACATCTGAAAGGGTTAAGGTTTTTCCACTGATATCTGCCAGTTGATGATTCATGAGGGGCATCGATGAGCCTANATCCAACTCTTTTGAGAATAAACCCGAGATGATAAATAATGATGTTATGATATGTTTCATAAATTCTCCTATTGATTAATTGCTAATAGAATGGCTTCTCTAAATTTTGTTTCTGGCTCTTTTCCCTCCCAGAAATCTACAATTTTNCCGGATTGTTTTCCGTATAAGATTGTATATGGAAGTAAGCCGGACCATTCTGGGTGAAGGCCGTTTATAAATGCTTCATCTTTTTCNTCTTTCATAAATGATATTCCATCCACACCCTGATCATTCAGGAAGGATTGGACAGCGTTAGTCTGTTCNGTAAAATCCGCACTAATAAATATTATATCTACTTCATCAAAACTTTTATCCAGTCCCACAATCATTGGAAATTCTTCTACACAGGGTATACACCAGGTAGCCCAGACATTAAGGAGNACGGCCTTCTGTCCTTTCAGACTTGAAACATGTTGCAGGATTCCTTTGGAGTCAGATACGGTTAGCTCCACTTTAGCGCATCCAGTTAAAACNATCCAGAGTGATAAAAGAATATGTAAAAAAGTATTTCTCATGGTCTAATNTGTTTCATTTGATGTTTTGAAAATAATTTTGCCTGATCATCGTAATGTGGGGATTTAGGATTATCAGTGGCACTACCGTATTGGTGTATAGACCANGAATTCAACTCACCTTTNGGTCCCCATTCNACAGCCTGAAAATAACAGTCGCCAGCTATGGCAGTGTAGGTATTACCTTTCTCCTTAAAGTATATAGCCCNTAGAAGATCTGGCCCGCCGGAAAGAGGAAGATTTGTTTCACCTCTTACTAATCTTACAACTTTTCCTAAGGGAACATCAATCCGACCAAAATTTTTATTAAAATAAGCTACCGTCCTTTTAAGGTTTTCAATGGTAGAATTCAAATCATATTTAAGATCTTTCATTTTAAAGGCTTTGGGTAAAATAATCATGGATAATGCTGCAGCCCGGTTAGATGAATCCGCTTTTAAATCCCAGCTTTTTATTAATTCTATAGCGGGTTTTAATTCAGAATACTCTCGGGTTTCCATATCAGAAATGAATCTNTCTCTTACTTCTGCAATTACAGAATTATCTGAGTAAGTTACATCATATTTGTATTCGAAAAATTCTTTCCTGNTAATNGCTGAATCCGGTCCAAATATCTCTAACGCCCTTAAAGCACGATTCGTTTGATGTGTCTCAATACCCGACCAGTCTGGAAGCTTAGTAGGAAAATCACTTTCAGCCCCTGTTGCTAAATATGGATTGCTATTACAATTTTGGTAAAATCCACCTTTGGGGTTTAATATCTGTGGGAGAGAATCAAATATTACATATTCTGTCCAGATATTTNCTTNCGTATCTCCGTCTAGAATNTCATTCCAGTTGAATTTGTCGTTACGNTTCGGAATTTTCCCATTATATAGATAAAATATATTTCCATCTTTATCAGCATATCCNGTATTAAACATNGGCAATGCATGAATCTTCATGGCATTTATGAATTCGTCAAGGTTCGTGGCTTTNCCCATACGATACCATTCTTCAATAAAACGAAGCTCCNTGGCTGCTGAAATACGNAGTGCATAAGAACCATGGCCAAATTCCATGACAGGACCATGGATCGACTCCTTTACTTCTCGTTTAAATGTCCAAGAAAAGATACCGAATATTTTGACCTTGATAAGAACCTTCCTNACTTTTAGATCTTCCCATTTCCCTTCAAACCAGTACTGATTTATATTNTCAGGGTTGAGCTTCAATTGATANACATCTANCAAATCAGGATCATTCACTGTATGGCTCCAGCCTAATTCTTTATTATGTCCTACAAGTGGAACNGGNGANCCCGGAAATAAACCTGCATAAAAATCCCATCCTTCATCGCTAACTAAATGTGCTTCATACCANGCCACAGGGCCATCCCAAGGTTGATGNCTNTTAATCCAAATNCGGGTGTACCCGTCACTGGAACGTTTAGGACCAATAGCAATTACATTACTGGCAACCATAGCAAANTTATTCATTTCATCCAGCCCATCCCCATTCTGCCATCCGATCTGATTATGTTTTGGTTTCTGAGATAATTTTTGAATCACTCCATCCAATCCGAACATGAGGGGCATTCGGTGTGAAAATCCTGCAATAATATCTTTACCATGTACAGGATATATATTTTTATGGCCCCTTTTTGGATTATGTTTCAAAAAAAGATTGATACCTGCAGCATATCCTCTACAAAGTGCTCTCACATCTTCAGATACTTTTGTTTCATAATGGTTGTCCACATTGCCCCAGATATCCATTAANTGGACATAATAATCATTTACCGCAGCCTCTTTGCCATACATTGTTGCTAGTCTCCCTCTGGCAGCAAGTAATATATCCTGTATTGTGTTAAAATCATCCTGAGCATGAGCATATGCTAAGCCAAAGGAAGCGTCTGCATCCCGTGAGCCATATATATGCGGAACGCCCCATTCATCTCTCTCAATTAGGGCAGAAAATCCATCTGAATTGATTTGNAAATTATTGCTGTNTAAAAGCGATGAGAATAATAATATAAAAATGAAAAGGAATCTCATTTGCTTNACNTAGGAATATTCAATTTTGGTTTAATTCGGGAGTCAAAAAAGGTATTTGAAACGACCATGTTTGGATCTTTTCTGCGAAATTTTTGTTCTTCAATAGGCAATGCAGCAAAGGCCTGACATTCTTCAGAGCAACATCCAGAGAGATTTTCTGTACAGGATTCACACTGGATAAATAAAATATGGCAGGCATCATTGGCACAATCCTTATGTACATCACATGAAGACCCACAGATGTNACAATGTGCAATTACATCATCTGTGACTCTTTCCCCTAGTCGCCCATCAAAAACAAAATTTTTCCCAATGAATTTTGAATCTATCCCTTTTTCTTTTATATCATGGGCATATTGGATAATTCCGCCTCTGAGCTGGTTCACATCCTGAAANCCCTGCTGGATCAAATATGCACTTGCCTTTTCACAGCGAATACCACCAGTGCAATAGAGCAGAACCTTATCTTCTTCATGGCCTGTTAGTATTTTTTCAACTTCAGGTAATAATTCTTTCGATGTCTCTACATCTGGAATAATGGCATTTTCAAATCGTCCAATCTCACTTTCATAATAGTTTCGCATATCCACAATGAGTGTTTTGGGGTTCTCTAAGGCTGTATTGTATTCTTCTGCGCTTAAATGGTTCCCAACTCTCTCCATAGAATAGGATTTTTCCGGGACGCCATAAGAAACCAATTCTTTACGAACCTTTATGGTCAGTTTATAAAATGATTTTCCATCCTGAATTGCTTTTTTTAGCGGTACATGGGCTAAATTCTCATCCCGAGNCAGGCTTGNTCTAAAATCATTCCAATGATTTCCCGGAACGCTAAGCTGTGCATTAATACCTTCCGTTGCTACATAGATTCTACCAAAGACCTTTATTTTATTCCACTCTCTGTATAGGTTATCCCGTAAGATTTGAGGTTCATCACAATGGAAATATTTATAGAAGGAAACAGTGATTCGTTCAAAAGGCTCTGCAACCAGTTCCTTTTTCAGAATATCCTGACCTTTTTTATTAAATAAAACTTCTTTTTTTTTTCATTTATCAANAATNTTTCGNAATAATCCATTTTCTTCATCTAACCTTACTCTTGCTTCCGAAAGTGTACAGCCTAATTTTTCCATCACAATAGCCATTTTCACAGATTTTTCTGCTTCATACAATCTATTTTTTGCATTTTCATGGTCTAATCCAGTTAATTGTTTTATNATCCTGGTTCCCCGATCAACCANCTTTTCATTCACAGNCATCAGGTCTACCATAAGATTGCTATATACCTTACCTAGTTTAATCATTGTGGCTGTGGAAATCATATTTAGGACCATTTTTGTTGCCGTACCTGCTTTCATCCGCGTGGAACCAGTTACAATCTCCGGTCCTGTATCCGCTTGAATAACAATATCAACTTCTGCCATTTTAAACGGTTTTGGGTTCGTTACCAAATAAGCAGTTTTTGCACCTTTAGTTCTGACGAAGTCTATGGCAGATACAACATAAGCCGCTGCTCCACTGCAGGAAATTCCGATCACTGTATCATGTTTATTTATATTGTATGGTTCAAGATCTTGAATTGCTTGATCCGGTTTATCTTCGGCACCTTCTATAGAATTTCTCAATGCATCTTCCCCTCCGGCAATAATACCAATAAAAAGATCTTTNGGTGCAGAATAGGTTGGCGGAATTTCTGAAGCATCCAATACACCCAATCTACCGCTGGTACCAGCACCTACGTAAAATACTCTGCCGCCTCTTTGAATGGACTCTGTTGTAAACCTTACTACTGCTTCAATATCAGGGATAGTCTGTTCCACTGCATGTGCTATGGTTTGATCTTCCCGATTGATCGTTGTTAGAATATCAATAATTGACATGGAATCAATCTTTTGAGATTGGGGATTTTGCTTTTCAGTATTTAGATCACCGCGGGATATCATAACCCGTAAATTACACCTTCATGAAGATGTGGAAAAACATAACTCTTAAACTACCGGGACTAAATTTAAGCCAAGTCTCTGATAAGATAAGCGAGCTGGATATTGTCTCAATTACAATCAAGGATAAATTGATTGAAAGTGAATCAACTTGGTTTGATGACATGGATAATCCTCCAGTTTTGTCAGGAGATACACATGATCTCGTTTTATTAATCAATGATGGAATCAATATAAATAAACTTATAACTCAAATTAGAGAAATGTTAAATCTTTATGATATGCCCAATTATATAGAGGAAATATTCGAAGATAAAGACTGGGTCGTATACACTCAGTCTCAATTCAAAGAAATTCATATCTCTAATAATTTAAGGATTGTACCAAGCTGGGAAACTGGGTCACCATTTCACGGTACAACAGTAATAATAGAACCGGGTACTGGATTTGGAATTGGATCACATCCTACAACACAATTATGTTTAAAATGGTTAGAACAAAATATCAAAAACGATGTTTCAGTTCTGGATTATGGGACTGGTTCTGGTATTTTAGCCATTACAGCAAAAAAACTAGGTGGTGGAAAAATCCAAGGTGTTGATATTGACCCAAAGGCAATGACTAATGCCTTGCAAAATAATCGATTGAATCAAACGGACGTTTTGTTTTCACATACAGATAATTTCATATCTAATCAAAAATTTGATGTAGTCTTGGCCAATATTCTTTCTTCAGTTTTGATCAAGCTATCATTCACATTAAAGGAACATACAAAAAAGCATTTGGCTTTATCCGGTGTTCTGGAAAACCAGGTGGATGATGTTTTGAAAGGATACTCACCCTGGATACGGCTTTCAGTAACGAAAGAATTGGATGGGTGGGTATTGCTGGAAGGATTACTTTAAGGAAGAAAAATACCGGTCTGCTTCCACCATCACTTTAGGCGCTAATAAAATGGTCCCTACCATGGTTGGAATTACCATTAATGCAAACGAACTATCTACGAAATTAATTGCAATATCAATAGAAGTAGTAGCTCCAACCATGATCATACCAATATAAAACCAATTATAAGTACTCTTCCACTTTGTTCCAAAAATAAAAGAAACACATTTTCTGCCATAATAGGAATAGCCAAACATGGTGGATAGAGAAAAAGTCAATACTGAAGTCATTAGGATGATATATCCAAATATACCTAATTCAGATTCAAATGCTTTCATAGTCAGCGTCACGCCATTGAAATTTTCTGTATAGACCCCACTTAATAAAATTACCAGAGCAGTAATGGAACAAACAATTAACGTATCGATAAAGGGGCCCAACATAGCAACAAGGCCTTCACGAACTGGTTCAGTTGTTTTTGCAGCTCCATGGGCCATGGTTTCTGTTCCACTGCCAGCCTCATTAGAAAAAAGTCCTCGTCGTACTCCAATTATGATCATGGATCCCAACGAGCCACCCATCATGGCATTCCCAGTAAATGCATCTGATAAAATCATAGAAAACACATGAGGTATTTGAGTAATATTCTGGAACAAAATAATAAAGGCTGCCAGTAAATAGAGCCCGACCATTCCGGGCACTAGTTTCGATGCAATTCTAGCTATCCTCTGGATTCCGCCAAAAATAACTATTCCAACTAAGGTGCCAATCATAAATCCTGTTACTATATTTCCAGTTTCTATATCCGCTGCAAAAAAACCATTCGGTACATAGAAATAATCTCGGATAATTTGGGATAATTGATTTGCCTGAAAAAAAACTAGACATCCAAACATCCCTGAAATACTGAACATTATTGACAATGGACGAAACTTTACACCTAAACCTTCTTGTATAAAATACATAACTCCGCCCTGTATCTCTCCACTATCATCTTTTCCCCGGTACATCAATGCCAGCGTGCATGTGAAGAATTTTGTTGCCATTCCAATGATAGCAGTCAACCACATCCAGAAAATGGCTCCAGGACCTCCAGTGTGTATTGCTACGGCAACTCCAGCTATATTACCCATTCCTACTGTACTGGCAAGTGCACTGGATAATGCTTCAAAATGTGTGATCTGTCCTGGATCATCAGCATTATCATACTTCCCCGCTAAAACATGTATTGCATGCTTCAGATATAGAAATGGTTTAAATCGACTTAAAATTATAAAGAATATGCCACCGCCCAAAAGAAGAATAACTAACGGCATGGCCCAAAGGGCCTCGGCAATGGCTGCCATGGCTGAATCAAAAATTTCGTAAAATTTCATCTGAACCTTTTTATTATTGCTTCATTATTATCAAATTCTGTTTCTGTAAGTCTTAAAATTAATGTTAAATAAACTCGACAAATACTTTATTCGTCAATTCTGGTCCATTCTTGGTATCTCTGTACTAGGTTTTGTATCCATATTTGTTATTGTGGATTTGATTGAAAATCTAGACCGGTTTATGGATAATAAGGTAACTGGTAATATTGTTTTCCAATATTATCTATACACCCTACCCTGGTTTGTGAGTATTGGGCTCCCCATGTCCATGTTAATCGCCACTGTATTCAGCTTAGGATCAATTGTAAAACGGAATGAATGGACAGCTATGAAAGCATCCGGTATTAGTTTATATCGAGTTACACTGCCTCTGCTTTTTTCAGGAATTTTCATGAGTGCCGGTTCTTTCATTTTAGATAATAAATTGGTTGCATATGGAAATGAAAAACGATTTGAAATTGACCGTGACTACATAAAACGAAAATCAAGGCATAAATTAAAAAATACATTAAAAAATATTTTTCTACAAAAGAATGTTACTACGCATATTTCCTTGGCAAAATACTATATTCAGCGTTCCAAAGGTATAGACCTAACATTGGTTGACTTAGGACAATCTAGGATTCGAAAAAGAATTGATAGCAAAAAAATTGTTTGGAATAGTGATTCATCTAAATGGACCCTAACCGATTACTCCATTAGAGAATTCAATGAAAATGGTATTGAAACCCAGGTTGCGATTGGGAGTGGTGATACTCTTTTCACCCTAGGGTTTGAGCCTGAAGAGATCCAGCAACAGGCACGAAAGCCTGATGAATTGGATTATTACAAATTAACGGACCGAATTGTGGAGTTGAAAAAAAATGGCGTAGATACTGTACGATGGGAAGTTACAAGGTACTTAAAGGTTTCCTTTGCATTTACAAATTTGATTGTTGTTCTTTTTGGAATACCCCTAGTAGTTTTAAAAGAAAAAAGCAGTCTTTCTTTTGGAGCCGGATCCAGCGTATTTGTAATATTTGGTTATTATGCCCTGATTAAGTTTGGACAATCACTTGGCTTTAAAGGAGTTTTAGAGCCTTTGTTCTCAGCATGGCTTGGTAATATTATATTTCTGATTGGAGGAATTATTCTGCTATGGCGAGCAAAAACCTAATTAATATTTCATTTTATTTGGGTGTTGGTCCATCTTCTGCTTTAGGCTTTTCCGATGGTTTACCCCTGAATGAGAACCCAAAGGAAAGATTAAATCCTTTCATAGTATGAATCCACATTCCATTTCGGAATGAAAAGCCTAAGTCAAAATTTACAACCCCTTTTTTTATTCCAAAGCCCATGGCTAATTCTTTCATTTCACCACCTGCCCAAGAATACCCAATCCGCATCGGAATAGCAGGAATTCTCGTCCATTCCGCTGCAACAGCTAACTTCCATTGCTGGCGAGCGTAATATTTATTTTCAAACCCTGCAACTAGATCCATAGCGTAAAGCCAATTATCAACTTTTCTCGATACACCTAAACGAAAAAGTGCCGGATATCGTGTTTTAAATTCTGGACGTTTACCATCTGCAAGTGTATCAACAAAAAATACGGTTTCAGTGGTAAATAGTGAGTCATTTCCTAACTTATCAGCCCTTATTGTGTCTATTAAAAATGTGTATAAAATTGATTCATTAAGATCAAGAGTATCTTCTCCAAACTTGAAAGGGTAGAATCTGTTTGTAAGTGGATTGACACTGGATGGTTTTTGACCACTGTCGCTTTGGTTCCATGCTATTGTTCCGACTAAATTGATAAATGACGCTCCAAATTGCCAACCATTATATGGGCGAGAAATAACACCGATATCCAGTCCAAATCCTGCGCCACCAACACCTTGTCGGATAATATATTTTCCGGAACCATAAATCCCAAGATCATCCGTAATCAAACTTGCGGATGAAGAATCTTCATCAATCCCTAAATAAAATAATCCTTGAAGATATTTAGCCGTTATACCCCAGGACATGGATTTGAATGGAATGCCAAAAGAAAAACCGTATTCGTTCAAACCAACAATTTCATAATTAAACTCAAGATCCAGTGTTGGTTTCTGAGCATTTCCATAAAACATCAATTCTAATAAACCCATAGGCAAACGATAATTTTGCAATAGAATATTATTGGATGTAAATGCCATATTTCCTTTTGAAATGCTGAAAAATGGCATATGTGAATCAACAAAAAACCCCATTCCATCAGAGACTTCTATCTGGTCAAATAATTCATTTTTATCTGCAGTGTTCAGTGTATCTCCACTGTATTGTGCAATATTCTCGATGGAAAAAAAATTACCCAATATACCTAAATCAAGTTGGGCCGCCTGAATTAAAAATGGATCATTTTGCTGTAAACCAATAATACCCGGATTAAATCCTACACTAAAAACACCATTGGCAACCGTTGTATATGCACCGGCCATTCCAACCATTCTGGGGTCTCTTTTGCTCTGCGCCTGTAAAGTAAAACCAAATAAAATTAAAATTACGAGAATTTTTCTCATCTATTTAACCTTAAACCAAGTTTTCGATTCTTTGATCTCATGAAACGGTTTGATTGAGTTGAATTTCTAATTTTTATATAGTGACCATTTAAATCACAAGCACTTCCATTAGATGTAACAATTTTTAAACGTAAAGAATCTGTTTCAGCAAGGCCAGTAGTAGATAAATCCCAGGAGTAAGATCCCAAATTATCTAGATCTAATGCAATTGAAGTCCAATTATCTGTTAATAAACAATTTGCTGACTTGTATGTAGCGGAGTCACCTGCAATCGAATAATACAGGTCAACTTTTTCACTGCTGGATCCGCCAATTGCCCATAGGATTTCATATGTCTGGTCCGTATATAGTGTTTGGCCGCCATTAGGATAAGTGATAATTAATTCTGGGTTGACTCCGCCAAATGCACCGGAACTACTAAGTCGGAATGTTATAAAAGAACTGATTTCTAAATAATCTTCCACCGATAAAAATACGCCTCTAGAATCAGTGCCAGGCAGATAGAACCTTGGCATCGTATAGTGATTACCGTAATCAGTTAATAAATATATTTGGGATGTATCAATGGTACTAGCATATACTCCAGAGCCTGGAACTGCAACCATGCCTTCTGGATAGCCAGTTGTATCGTCAGCACTATAATATGCTTCGGGATCCGGTAACATAAATTTAAATAAAGTATCTACATATGAAATAATTGTATCTGTACCTGATGCATTATATTTCACAATATAAGGTAGTCCATCAAAACACTCTGAGTAGTCTGTGAGTACATTAAAAATGTATACTCTTCCGCTATCTGGTGAAATGTCTTCACATTTTCGAATAATATAAAGACTGTCTGTCTGTTGAAGGATGCCTCTGGATGCCAAGGAATCTCGAAAAATGCCAAGTTGTTTCCACGATGTATCTGTTGGGAAAAGAGAGTCGTTACTTAACAAAATAGAAACTTCTGCTCCAAATGGCAAAGCGTTGGTGATATTGGATACAAGTTCTGTTTCTAACAGACTATTTCGAATCTTATAACGAGTGTCATGGTCAAATTCTTCTATGGCAGTGGCTGTTCCACCCATAAAAGTCATAGGCTCTAATTGTAAGACAAATGGAATTGTCACTCGGAATCCCCCTCGAATTGCCTTCCCGGATTCAATGGACCCACGACCATCGACTTTCACTTCAGGTGTTATAACCAATTCAACTGGATTTGAAGCAAGAAGATCAATGATAGATGCACAAGTATCACAAGGGGTATTAATTTTCTGAAATGAAGGCAAACTGTCATCCACGGATTCATAAATTGTGATAGATGTCCCCAGTTTACTTAATCCAATAATCGTCATAGCTGTATCTGTAGAAGCACTGGTTAAAGGAAACCCGATTGTATCAACAATCACAGGCATATAAACAATTTCACCCAGTGAATTCGTCCCCTTGAATTCCATATTCATTTCTATTGGCAATCTGATCTGATTTTTGAAGATGAGTTCAATTAACGCTTCAGTGGGAATAGCACCGCTGAGACCTGGAGGAAATTCTTGCTGAGTGGGTTCAGCAGGCATCTCCATATACAAATTTGCACCAATCGACTCAAAAGACAATTGGTCAAGTACCATTCTCATTGCAAAACTGCCCAATGGAGAGCCATCCAGTGGTATTGTTGTAGTTGTTTCTGGAACGGCGATATCTAATACAAAATCAAAACTATTAAATGCACTGTCCGGCCATCCATCTCCATTATTATCCCGCTCTGTGCTTTGAAGATACCATCCTCTCATATCAGTAATTTTTGTATAAGGGCTATCGCGATTCGTTAGGGTTCTCTTCACATAGACAGAATCGCTTCCGGTTGGATCAATAAAGTTTTTAAACTGTAACACAAAATCTAATGGGAACGGAAATGAACTTTGCAAATCACTGATAATAAATCTATTCTCACTTTGTGGTGCATTTGATTTCAGGATATTTCGATATATTTCCATTTTGCTGATTCCAGATTCTGACATATCCATCTCGGGTAATTCCATTGCTGGTATTTCCAAGCCGTCTGATAAGGAATACTGATTGGTTGTCACTTCCATACTGTCAATAGTTGACATTTGAAAGGCTAATTTAAAATCAACATATAAGGACCCTGGTGGAATGGTTACAATATCAGTGGCTGGTGCCATTGACATATTGGTTGCCAATTTCAAAAAGCTTCTCAAACCAGCACCTGCAAGTGGTGTAGTAGCATCATATTCTTCACCGTATGCTATATTAGGCATTTCATTGTGAGATGCCAGGCTGTCCCTTCGATTGGGATCACCGTATGAACCAATATCTAATTCTCTGTCTCCGGTTACCATAAATGAATAAACATTTTCCAGGTTTGTCACAGTATTATTTTTAAATCGTGTACTGTAAAGACTATTCGTCTCATCCCCGCCAATTAATAATCTGTCTACACTAGAAATAATTGGCGGATCTGCGGGGAGTGGAAGTGATGAAAGTCCAAGATTAATTGTTGTATCGAGTACTGTAGACAATAAACCCATTACGGAATCAAAAAGAGCCACAACAAATGTGTTATAGTTCTCGGCAGTCATATGCCTGACAGAGTCTGTGGGGAAGGAAAATGGTTTGCCGATAGTATCACCTGTGGTACTATCTATTAAACATATGAGTGTATCAAAAGGTTCTGGAGGAAAAACTGTAGTATCATAGGCTGTAATCCATTCACATAGCTTGGCAGTATCCTGATAGATGGAAACATCATAGGCAACAACATTGATTTTTTCTTTAATTGCTAATACAGGTAATTCAATATCGACTTCTATACCTGGAATTTCTGGAGATGCAATTTCTTCATTTAGATCTAATGGAATAGGTGGTAAAGCAGGAAGTTCTGTTGCCGGCATTTCACCTTCTTGTATGATCTCGAACCCAAGTGAATCATCGGTAAGAAAAATACCCGCAGTATCATTAGAAATATCGGTCATCTGGTATTTTGTCTGCACAAGGGGGATTTTGAGATCAAAATACCAGGTTGGCATTTCAAATTTTTCAGGAATATCAAAATCACACGCCACTGTTACCATTAAAAAGATGGTCAGAAATACGTGGAAAAATCCCGTTTTCCAACGAGATATGGATTGTTTCGGATTTACCTTCATTTTATGCCAATATTATTGGACTTCCGCACTCGAATTTGTAGAATAATTTCGAGAGAAACAAAAACAAAAAACCCCACAATAAATTGCGGGGTTAATAATTGATTTTATTGAATTTATATTAATATCGATAATGATCTGGCTTATATGGACCATCTTTTGGGACTCCAATATAGTCTGCCTGTTCATCAGTTAACTCAGTTAATTCAGCACCTAAATGGTCTAAATGAAGGCGTGCAACTTCTTCATCCAATTCTTTTGGAAGCATATAAACACCTATCTCAGGCTGATCTTTTGCAAGTGCAATTTGAGCTAATACCTGATTTGTAAACGAATTGGACATAACAAAACTTGGATGACCTGTAGCGCAACCCAAATTAACAAGCCGGCCTTCAGCCAGAATAAAAATTTGTCGACCATTTTTAAATGTGTATCGATCTACCTGTGGTTTTATAACTTCACGATCTATATCATGGTCATGGTTTAATGCATTTACCTGAATTTCATTATCAAAATGACCGATATTACATACAATGGCCTGGTCTTTCATTTCCAACATATGTTCTTTAGTGATTACATCCTTATTGCCAGTAGTTGTAACAAAAATATGACCTTTATCTAAGGCTTTTTCTACAGTAGTAACTTCAAATCCTTCCATGGACGCCTGCAAAGCACAGATTGGGTCGATTTCAGTAACTAGGACTCTGGCACCATAACCACGCATGGATTGGGCACAGCCACGGCCAACATCACCATAACCACATACAACAATTGTTTTTCCTGCTACCATCACATCTAAAGCTCTTTTTAACCCATCAGCTAAAGATTCACGACAACCATAAATATTATCGAATTTGGATTTAGTGACAGAATCATTTACATTATAGGCTGGAAAGAGCAAGTGTCCATCTTTTTCCATTTGGATCAAACGATGTACACCGGTAGTTGTCTCTTCCGATACACCTATAATATTTTTTGCTACATTATGCCAATGGCATGGATCCTTTTCTAAAACTTCACGAAGTAATTTCTCTATAATTTGCTCTTCTTCAATTTCTGTGGTGATTTCAGGGGTATCATTATATTTAGTGTAATAATTCTCCAGTTCAAAACCTTTATGAATTAATAATGTTGCATCACCACCATCATCAACAATTAAATCCGGCCCTAAACCGTCAGGAAAGGTGAGTGCCTGCAATGTGCACCACCAATATTCTTCTAATGTCTCTCCTTTCCAGGCAAAAACAGGTACCCCTGCTTTTGCAATAACAGCAGCTGCATGATCTTGAGTTGAAAATATATTACAGCTTGCCCAACGAACATCCGCACCAAGTTCAACAAGGGATTCAATTAAGACTGCTGTTTCTACAGTCATATGTAAAGAGCCTGTTATCTTTTTCCCTGCTAATGGTTTTTCTGTTCCATATTTCGTACGTGTGGCCATTAAACCGGGCATTTCTTTTTCTGCAATATCTATAGCCTTCCTTCCATCCTCAGCAAGATTTATATCCTTCACCCTATATGGCAAAGATTCTACGATAGGTTGTGTTAAAGTTTGCTCCATATTTTCCTCTATAATTTGGACCGAAGTGTATCGGCAAGGTCAGTTTTTTCCCAGGTGAAATCATCTAATTCGCGGCCAAAGTGACCATAGGCAGCAGTTTGTCTGTACCTTGGCTTTTTCAAATCTAAATGAGCAACTATTTCACCTGGACGTAGCGGAAATACTTCCCGTGCAAGTCCAGTAAGTTCTTCATCATTCTTTTTCCCTGTACCAAAAGTTTTTACATAAAATGATGTTGGTTCTGCTACACCAATACTGTATGATAATTGTATTTCACATCGTTCAGCTAATTCTGCAGCTACTATATTTTTTGCTATATAGCGTGCCATATAGGTTGCACTTCTATCTACTTTAGATGGATCTTTACCTGAAAAAGCACCACCACCATGGGGTGCATAACCACCATAAGTGTCTACAATGATTTTCCTACCAGTAAGTCCTGTGTCAGCAGACGGCCCACCATAGACAAATCTTCCGGTGCCATTTACAATAAAATCTTCCGAATATGGATATCCATAAGCATCCAGGACTGGCATAATGATATGTTTGGATACCTCATTCTCTACAAATTTAAGTTCTTTTTCTTCTGAACCATATTCATTAATCATGTCATCATGCTGTGTTGCGATGACAACATTTTCAATGGAAACAGGGGTACCATTCTTATAATTAACTGAGACCTGAGATTTACCATCTGGTCGAAGCCAAGGAATAGTCATACTTTTTCGAAGTTTAGTTAACCTTTCGGTTAATCGATGAGCGATTTGAATCGGCAAGGGCATCAATTCTGGTGTTTCTGTACAGGCATACCCAAACATCAATCCCTGATCCCCTGCACCCTGTTCTGATAAATTTTCAGAGTCAACTCCCTGGGCAATTTCAGGGCTTTGTTCGTGGAGCATGGATATCACTTTTACTTTCTCAGGGTCTACTCCGCTGTTACCTTCATGGTAACCAATATCACAAATTGTATTTTTTACAACTTTTTCTACTTCTGTAACACCTTCAGTTCTGACTTCTCCAGATACTACTATGACTCCTTTTGTCGCCAAAGTTTCACACGCTACATGTGCATTAGGATCCTTTGCTAAAATATCATCTAGAATAGCATCTGATATTGCATCGCAGGCTTTGTCAGGATGTCCTTCAGTGACGGATTCGGACGTAAATAAAAATTGACTCAATTGAACTTCCTTTAATTGTTAATGGTTTGGTGATAAAAAAAATAGAATTGACCAGAAAATTACTATTATTCATTCACTAATACTGCTTTGTTTTTATACAAAATTCTCTGTAGATCCTTGCTAATTCTTGTAACATTTCAACGGAAGATTGAAAGTTATACGACATAATGTGTTCTACATTCAACCCTATAGGCACCTTTAAATCATTCGCAGAAATAAAATTAAGAGTGTCATTTAGCACTTCAATGGCTACATCTAGAGATCTTTCAGTCATTGATCCAGGTCTACCCTGTAGATATCGCTCTGTTTCATCAGGGATTTCCACGCCCAACCATTTTAAAAAATCAATATTTTTTTGCGATGAAACTGGGGCAAAACTTAGTAAAATCCTTCTTGGAAATGTTTTTGATTCATCACATTGTTTTTGGTAAAAATCTATCATTTTTATGACCTTGGCAGAGTCATATAAGACCTGGGTAGTAAAAAACTCTGATCCATGATTTGTTTTTTTGATCAAATTCATCGATTCTTTAACCCGACTTGGAATAGCAATACCTCCACAGAATATATCACCACCATTTGAATTAAAATCACTTGAAATAGCACTTAGCATTTCGTTTACAGACGGTCCAGGGTATTTAATCGAACTAGATTCACCGCCAACAATAATCATATTTTCTATCTCAAATTCCTTATTAGTTTGTTCCATCCATTTTAATTGAATTTCAAGTGACTCATGAACAACGACCCGATTTACAATCGCTTCAATTCCAACAATATCTTGCATCATTCGGCCAAATTCTCTTGGCTCGCCGCGTTTTTGACTGGAGACAGGTCTATCTCCTCTACTATTTTCATCATGAACTTCCGGAATATTGATGGCATCTATATGAGTTTGGGATAGCAATGAACTGATAATCTCTGCATAGGAATTCAACGTGCCGTCCTTTTCCCTTGGTGGTAGGATTTCATATGCAACTACAGGTCTTTTCGGTTTTTTAACTTTATCTCTAATTCTCATATCTTATTATTTATTTTTTAATACGCTGAAATAACGTGATTCAGGATGGGAAAATATCCATCCGCAAACAGATGCGGTAGGCCACATAGCTCTCGTTTCTGTGAGAGTAACACCGATCATATTCTCAACATCCAACAGTTTCCAAATTTTATCTTTTTCTGTATGGTCAGGACAAGCCGGGTATCCCGGTGCCGGTCGAATGCCAATGTATTTCTCTTTTATTAATTCATCATGGGAAAACTTTTCATCCTTAGCAAAACCCCAGTATTCTTTTCGAATTTTCTCATGTAACCACTCAGCACTTGCTTCTGCAAAGCGATCTGCTATTAATTTCACCATAATAGAACTATAATCATCGTGATTAGACTCATACTTTTCTACAAGTTTTTTCAATCCATGTCCAGCAGTTACAGTGAATACTCCTAGGTGATCGCTCCCTTCAGAAGAAATAAAATCTGCTAAACAATAATTAGGCTGTTTACCTTTATTAATAAGCTGACGTGGATAATTAAATGTTATATTATCTTCATAGAGAACGATATTTTCATTTTCTGATTTTGCCGGAAAAATGCC
>PBKF01000048.1 GCA_002722105.1 Fidelibacterota bacterium | reverse complement strand
CTTGTATTATTACCTAATATGAGTAATAAATTTACTCATAAATAATATTTAATTTATGTTAAGTACTTTAATTACATCAAAAACTAGGATAAATCTTTTACTAAAATTCTTTTTAAATCCTGGGACTAAGGCATATTTGCGTGAACTTTCATCAGAATTTGGTGAGTCAACAAATGCAGTTCGTGTAGAATTAAACAGATTAACAGAGGCTAAAATTCTTAAATCTACTAGTTTAGGTAGAAAAATTATCTATAGGGCTAATAGAAAACATAGTCTTTTTCGCGATATTCAAAGTGTTGTAAGAAAATTTGTTGGTCTTGATCAATTAGTTGAAGACCTAATTAAAAGATTGGGTTCAGTAGAAAAAGCTTTTGTTATAGGAGATTATGCTAAAGGAATAGATTCAGGATTAATAGATGTAGTCCTTGTTGGTAATGTAAATAAAAAAACTTTAGATGAATTTGTTCTGAAGACTGGTAAGTTAATTAAAAGAAAGATTAGACCTCTTGTTCTAAATGAAATAGAATTACATGAATTAAAAGAAAGATTAGACATTGATAATTCTTTGCCCATTTGGAATAAAGCTCAGGATAAAGTTAATAAAACACTTTTTTATTAATTTTTTGAAACTTTGGCGGTTTTTATTGCCTTTTTGTTATTTATGCCTACTTAGTAGTTGTGACTGAGTAGGCGGAGCTGTTTTTATTATAAATATATTATATGCAAAATAAAATATTAGTTACAGGTGCTGCTGGTTTTATAGGTTATCATCTATGCAGTTCTTTAGCTAAAGATAATTATGAAATTCTCGGTGTTGATAATTTGAATGATTATTATGATGTAAAATTAAAGAACTCGAGGATTAAAGGGTTAGAAGGTTACAATAATTTTACTTTTAAAAGAGCTGATTTATGCGACAATAATACTTTAAAAGTCTTATTTAAGTCTTTTAAGCCTAAAATAGTTATTAATTTAGCTGCACAAGCAGGCGTTAGATATAGCATTGAAAATCCCTATAGTTATATTGATTCAAATATTATTGGATTTCAGAATTTAATTGAGTTATCTCGTAATAATAATATAGATCATTTTATTTATGCTTCAAGTTCATCGGTTTATGGAAATAATAAAAAAATTCCATTTTCAGAAAGCAATAAAGTAGATGAACCAATATCTTTGTACGGAGCAACTAAGAAGTCAAATGAGTTAATATCATATTCTTACTCTCATTTATATAATCTAAAAACTACGGGTTTACGCTTCTTCACAGTTTATGGTCCTTGGGGAAGACCTGATATGTCTTATTTTATTTTCACAAAAAATATTATCAGGGGCAATCCAATTAATGTATACAATAATGGTAATATGAAACGTGATTTTACTTATATAGATGATATAATTATGGGCATAAAATCTTCAATTTTTAATGATACTAATAAATTATATCAGATTTATAACTTAGGAAACAGTAAGCCTGAAAAATTATTGTATTTCATTTCTCTAATTGAACAAACTCTAAATATTAAAGCAAAAATAAAATACAAAACACTTCAACTTGGAGATGTTTTAGATACGTGTGCTGATATAAGTAAATCAAATGTTGAATTAGATTATAATCCTTCTATATCTATTGAAGAAGGAATACCATTGTTTATTGATTGGTATAAAAAATTCTATTTATAATAAATAGCTTATTTATGATAAATATTTATAATATGATTTTAAAATATTTATCATATGTATATTATGTGTATGTTGTCAAATTAAAATTGTAATAATTTTAATTATATAATTTAGAATGTCTTTATTACTAAATGGGGTTTAATTATTTATGAAAAATTTTTCTATTCTAATATGTATTAATATTTTTTTCTTGTACTCTCAAAATATTGATCAAATTAAAAGACAATTGCGTGATTCTGGAATTAGCCCTGATCAAGCTAGACAAATTTTGATTGATCAAGGATATACGGAGGATCAGATTAGGACTGAAGCGCGAATGAGAGATATAAATATACCAGGTCCGAATCAATTAGATGATATTGATTTAATAAATGATAATATTGATGATGGCAGTTTCATAGAATCAACAACTCAGCCTATTCAAATTATTCAAACAAATGATTTAGAATATTATGGCTATAGTATTTTTCAGTCTAACCCTGATGCATTTCAGTCTTCCTCTTTTGGTGCAGTTGATCCAGATTACAATATTGGCCCAAATGATGAAATTATTTTGATGTTATGGGGAGAGTCACAATTTAGGCAAGAATTTACTGTTGACAGGGAAGGTTATGTGTTTCTACCTGAAGTTGGTCAAGTGTTTGTTAATGGATTAAACCTTGAGGCTTTAGAAAAAAAATTCTTTCAAATTCTTTCTAAAGTGTATTCTACTTTAAAACCTCAGACTGGAATACCAACAACCTTTTTAGATGTTAGTCTTGCTAATCTGCGTCCATTACGGATAATTGTTCTTGGAGAGGTTCCTCAGCCAGGAGCTTATTCAATTAGCCCATCTGCATCGTTATCTTCTTCATTGTATTATTTCAATGGTCCAACTAATTCTGGTTCTCTAAGAGAAATTCGTCTTATTCGTAATGGTAAACAAGTAGGCAATATTGACTTTTATGATTATTTGCTTTCTGGAAATATTCCAAATGATTATAGATTACAATTAGATGATATTGTTTTCATACCAGGTCGTGGTAAAACTGTTACTATAAGAGGTCAAATTAATCGTGAAGGTTATTATGAGTTAAAAGATGATGAAGGATTGATAGAACTCATTCAAATTGCTGGAGATTTATCTGCTACTGCATATACTAACAGAGCGCAAATAAGTAGAATTGTTCCTATTAATCAAAGAAATATTCTTAATATGGATCGAATGGTTTTAGACATTGATCTTCATGAAATTATAATTAACAAAAAAGATATAAAATTATCTGATGGAGATGAAATTGAAATTTTTCCTATTCAAGACTCATTCAATAATTATGTTGATATTATAGGTGCATCTATTATGAGGCCTGGTCGATATCAATTAGATGATAGCATGACAGTTTTAGATCTCATTAATTCTGCAGATGGTTTACTAAATAATGTATATACGGATTTATGTCATATTAAAAGACTAAAAAATGATTTAACCGTAGAACTTATATCTCTTGATTTAAATAAAATTTTAAATGGGGATACAAAAGAGAATATAGAATTAAAATTTATGGATGAGTTAATTATTTATGATTCGAATGAATTAAAAAATAATTTTAGCACAGTTACAATTAATGGGCCGATAAAGAATCCTGGAACATATGATCTAGAAAGTGGGAAAACCATTTCTGATCTATTGATTTTAGCTGGAGGTTTAAATATAGGAGTAAATAATGTAAAAATAACTCTTGCACGGTCAAATGAACAAACATTTAACCCGGAAATTTATAAATTTCCAAATGAAGATTTTGCGTATATAAATATTAATAATCTATCAGACCCCGCTTTTTATATTAATAATTTTATACTTAAACCTTATGATATGATAAATGTTTATTCAGACCCACGAGATCAGATTTCTAGATCTGTAAATATTGAAGGAGCAGTATTTCATCCTGGTACATATCCTATTTTATCATCTGAAGAAAAAGTTAGTGATATAATCAGACGCGCGGGAGGTCTTTTACCTGAAGCTTATCCTTTGGCTTCATCTTTTATAAGAGATAGTTTGATTATTCAATTATCTTTTCAAAATATATTGAAAAATCCTAATTCAGATGAAAATTTTACTGTAATGCCTGGAGATCAAATTAATATATTAACAAAAACAAATATTGTTGAGGTTAGAGGTGAGGTAAATCAGCCCGGAGTTTATAAACATTATAGTGGTTTTTCATTAAATAGCTATTTAAGAATTGCTGGTGGTTTAACTAATAATGCTGAGAAAGAAGAAATATGGGTGACTTATCCTGATGGTAAAAGCAGACAAAGAAAACTTTTTTTACCATCTCCAAGAGTATTAGATGGTTCAATAATTAATGTGGGTACAAAAGAAAACGTAGAAGGTTTTGATATTACAGAATATTCTCAGAATCTCACTTCAATTCTTGCTAACCTTGTACAAGTATTTGTTTTATTCAATGCTATTAGCAATTGATAGGATAACAATTATCTATAACAATATGCTTTTAAACAATTACAATTTAGAATCATATTTTAAACTTATTTTAAATTTTTAATTTTATATAATATAAAATTTTATGCAATTCAATGAGCTAAAAGATTTATTAAAAAAAGAGCTTGGTATAGAGCGTTTAGCAGATATAGCACGTGAGATTGGTGTTAGTCCTCAAGCTGTAAGTAATTGGAAATCTAGAAATAGAGTTCCATACAAATATGTCCGAGAACTACGTGAAAAATTTTATGATGATACAGTGCAAAATAATAATAAAAATATAAATGAAGATTCTAAACAGAATATAGTCTCGATAGAAAAAAGAAAAATTGATTATTTAGATGAAGATACAGTATCAATAATCGATTTGTTACTTGTAATTGCTCGCAATATCAAAATCATAATTTTGACTACTTTATTCTTTTCTTTTATTACAATTCTTTATTCTATTTTTGTAGCTCAACCAGTTTACAAATCGACAGCAAAGATAATGTCTTCTTCAGGTGGAAACAATGTCTCTCAAGCTGCTGGTTTTGCAGCTCAATTTGGTATTAATCTACCTACTAATCAAGCTGAGCCAGAGTGGGTTTATTCTGAAATTATTAAAAGTCGCACACTAGCTAGATCTATGCTCAAAAGAAAATTTGATACTAAAAAATTTGGCACTCAAAAATCCCTTCTTCAAATACTTACTTATGGAAATAATGATCCGACCTATGGTCAAGATACTCTTGAAGTGCTTGCAATCAACAGTTTTATTAATAAGATTGAATTATTAGAAGATCAGATGTCTGGAATTTATACTATTACTATTGGAGCTTTTGAGCCAGAGTTTGTTAAAGAATTAATTGAAGCGCATATCGAAGAGCTTGATAAGCATCAACGAGATTATAATAAAGCAAGGACAAGTGAAACCCGTAAGTTTATTGAAAATCGAATAATTGATACAAAGTTTGAATTAGAAAATGCGGAAGAAGAATTAAAAAATTTTAACAACCGAAATAGAAGAATTGAAAACTCTCCTGCGCTTCAATTGGAGCGTCAAAGATTAGCTCGTGAAGTATCAGTTTTAACAGGAGTTTTTACTACACTTAAGCAGCAATTAGAGACTGCTAAAATTGAAGAAGTAAAAGAATCAGAATATGTAATAGTTTTAGATCCACCTGAGATACCACTAGGAAGATCTGAGCCAAAGAGGAAAAATATGGTATTTATTGCTGCTATTTTCGGGATATGTGTTGGAGCGGTAATTAGTTTGTTTAAAGAATATATTGTTAATACTCAAAAAGATGATAGTGAAAAGATGAATCAATTAAAATACTTATTGATAAATAATATTTATGATTTATTCTTTTTCAGTTATAAAAAAGATCGATTATAACTTAATGATAATAAAATCAGCTAGAAATATCAGCAAAGGGAGCACAGTGCTTGTAACCGGTGGCGCAGGATATATTGGTTCGCATGTAAATAAATTATTATACAACTTAGGATATAAAACAATAGTTTTAGATAGTTTAATAAGGGGAAATAAAGAATCAATTAAATGGGGAAAGTTTAAGGAGATTTGTCTATCTGATAAAGAATCTCTAAATGAATTATTTGAAGAATATGATATAGATACAGTTATGCATTTTGCTGCTTTTGCTTATGTTGAAGAATCGGTTTTAAGACCTGATTTATATTATTATAATAATGTTTCAAATACAATTAATCTATTGGACTCTATGATTAATAATAATGTTAATAAAATTATTTTTTCATCTACTTGCGCTATTTTTGGAATACCAAAAAATTTGCCAATTACTGAAAATGAACCTAAAAAACCTATAAACCCTTATGGAAAAAGTAAGCTTATGGTTGAAAAGATCATAAATGATTATAGTAATGTCTATAATTTAAAATATGTTAACTTGAGGTATTTTAATGTAGCTGGCTGTGATAAAGATGGAGAAATAGGTGAGGATCATAATCCTGAAACTCACCTTATCCCTAGAATTATTAAATCTGCACAAACTAAAGAAAAAGTAATTGAAATTTATGGAAATGATTATGATACTAAAGATGGAACATGCGTCAGAGATTATATTCATGTAGAAGATCTTGCAATGGCTCATGTTAACGCTATGGATTATTTGAATAAAAATGACTCTGATAGCTTTAATATTGGAATTGGAAATGGTTATTCAATTTTAGAAGTAATTGAGTGCATAGAAAACATAATGAATTTAAAATTTAATAAAGTTATAAAAGCGAAGAGAGAGGGTGATCCTCCAGTTTTATTTTCTGATAATACAAAATCTCTTACTAAATTAGATTGGACCCCACAGTATTATAATCTTAAAGACATAATAAACTCTTCAATTAATTGGATAAATAATAATTAGCATTTATTTATAATTAGAATATTACGATAATATGAAAATAATAATTTTAGCTGGAGGTTGGGGTACGCGTCTTGGGCAATTATCTCATTCTATTCCAAAACCTATGGTAACTATTGGTAACAAACCTGTTTTATGGCATATTATGAAAAGTTATTCTAACTATGGTTTTAATGATTTTATTATTGCATTAGGTGTTAAGCAGCAAATTATTAAGGAATATTTTTATAATTATGAGATGATAAATAAAGATTTTACTATTGATTTGTCTTCAGGGGATATTGAAATCCATGATAATAAACAATCTAGCTGGAGAGTAACTTTAGTTGATACTGGGCTAAATACATTAAAGGGGGGTAGGATAAAAAGGGTTGAGAGGTATTTAACTGATGAAATAAATATGATAACCTATGGAGATGGTGTTTCTGATATAAA
Source organism: Fidelibacterota bacterium (assembly GCA_002722105.1). The sequence goes on along the minus strand of PBKF01000048.1, from coordinate 12,892 downwards.
TATATCAGACTTAGTAAAATTTCATAAATCTCATAATAAAACAATAACAATTACCGGAGTTCATCCTCCGGCAAGATTTGGAGAGCTTGTCGAAGATAAAGGTAAAGTTATATCGTTTGAAGAAAAACCTCAAACTTCNACTGGTCTTATTAATGGTGGTTATATGGTTTTCAATANAAATTTATTAGAATTACTTACAGTTGATGAAGATTGNGATTTTGAATTTAATGCCTTAGAAAAGTTGACATTAAAAAATGAAGTNATGGTTTATAAGCATAATGGATCGTGGGAATGCATGGATCATGAGAGAGATGTTGAGCATTTAAATAAACTTTGGAATAATGGAGATGCATTTTGGAAAAGCTGGGATTAAATAACAAATGAAAATACTAATTATTGGTAATGAAGGCTATATTGGACCTGTCGTTGTTAATCAATTTAAAAACTCAATGAATAAAAGTATGGTTGCAGGTTTTGATACTGGTTTTTTTTCACATGCAATCACTTATCCAACATCACCAGAATTAAAAATAGATATTCAATATCGAGGAGATGTTAGAGAATTTCCACCTTCTTTGTTAAATGGCTATGATTCTGTTATATATCTTGCAGCTATTTCAAATGATCCTATGGGTAATGAGTTTGAGCAAGTAACGATGGAAGTAAATCAAAATTCAGCTATTAGAATTGCAAATCTTGCCAAATCAGCAGGTGTGCATCATTTTGTTTATGCTTCAAGTTGTAGTGTATATGGCACTGCAGATGATAAGCCTCGAATAGAAACTTCAACATTAAATCCTTTGACAGCTTATGCGAGATCTAAAGTGGGTGGTGAAAATGGATTAAAATCTTTAGCTTCTGATAATTTTATCATTTCATGCTTAAGNTTTGCTACAGCTTGTGGTTATAGCCCTAGATTGCGATTNGATCTAGTTTTAAATGATTTTGTTGCAAGCGCAATTACCACTAGTAAGATTAAAATTTTAAGCGATGGGTCGCCTTGGCGTCCTTTAATTCATATTAATGATATGGCTAGAGCAATGCAATGGGCTTCAAATCGACACATTGANAATGGAGGTTCTTTTATAATTTTAAATGTCGGTTCAAATAAATGGAATTATCAAATAAAAGAACTTGCACAAGCTGTGAAAGATCATTTTCCAAATTTAGCTTTATCAATAAATGAAAATGCTGCTCCTGATAAAAGATCATATAAAGTTGATTTTGGAAGCTTTAAGAATTTAGCAAAAGAATATTATCCTAAAATGACACTTAATGATACAGTTAAAGATTTATCGGAGGGTTTGAACATGATTAATTTTAATGATCCTGATTTTAGAAATTCTTATTTAATCAGATTGTCAATTTTAAAAAACCACATTAGAGATTCTAGATTAAACAAAAACTTATTTTGGAAAAATAAATGAATTCTAAAGAGTCATTAAGAAAAAANATAGAAGATTTAACAAGTGAATATTTNTCATTATTTCATTCAAATGATCAATTCAAACCTGGNATTGATTATGTTAGATATTCGGGTAGAGTATTTGATNAAGAGGAAGGNCTNAATTTAATAAATTCTTCATTAGANTTTTGGCTTACAGCTGGAGAATATGCATCAAANCTTGAAAANAAATTAGCAGATTACTTAGGTCTNCGAAAATCNATGCTNACTAACTCTGGTTCATCNGCAAANCTNCTTGCTNTATCTGCTTTAACNTCTNANAAACTNGNNGANAGAAAGTTAGTNAAAGGAGATGAGGTTATAACTGTTGCTGCAGGNTTTCCAACAACGGTAAANCCTATTTATCAAAATAATTTAGTTCCTGTATATTGTGATGTAGAGTTAGGATCATATAATATTAAACTATCTGATTTAGAACAAAGTATTTCTGAAAACACTAAAGCAATTTTTATTGCACATACATTAGGTAATCCTTTCGATTTAGATCGCATAATGGAATTCGCAAAAATGCATAACCTGTGGGTAATAGAAGATAATTGTGATGCTTTAGGGTCTTCTTGGAGAGATAGGCTTACCGGCACNTATGGAGATTTATCAACNCAAAGTTTCTATCCACCGCACCATATAACATTGGGTGAAGGAGGCGCAGTAAATACTGATAGTCCAATGTTAAAAAAAATAGTTGAATCTTTTCGAGATTGGGGTCGGGATTGCTGGTGTGAATCTGGAATGGATGATACTTGCGGCAAAAGGTTTGATTGGAAGTTGGGTCAATTGCCAAAAGGATATGATCATAAATATATTTATTCACATATTGGGTATAATTTAAAAGTTACAGATTTACAAGCTTCGATAGGTTTGGCGCAAATGGATAAACTATCAAAGTTTACAAAAGCAAGAAAAGATAATCANAGNTATTACATGAATGCATTTAAAAAATATGAAGAATATTTTATTCTTCCNAAAAAAGCAAAATTNGCTGATCCAAGTTGGTTTGGATTTATCTTAAGTGTAAAAGAAAATGCTCCCTTTACAAGAACAGAAATTGTTNNGTATTTAGAGNANTCNAAAATTGCTACACGNATGCTATTTGGTGGAAATTTAACTAAACAGCCNGCNTATATTGGTAAAAATCATCGGATAATATCAGAGTTAGCAAANACTGATTATATTATGAATAATTCNTTTTGGATTGGNGTATANCCTGGTATTACAAATGNAATGCGAGAATATGTTNTAGAATCTTTTGATAAATTCTTTAAAAAATTATAATTGANTAAAATTTTATTAACAGGTGGAACNGGATATATTGGTTCACACTTATGCAAAAAATTTNTAAATGATCAAAATAATATAGCNGTTNTTAAAAGAAAATCTTCAAAAATAGAATCACTTAAAGAAATTTATGATAGATTAACTGTATTTAATTATAATAATGATTATTCTTCTATAAATAGTGCAATANNTTCATTNAANCCTGATATTGTAATTCATTTAGCCNCATATCAAGTATATAANCATGAATCAAAAGATATAAATAAAATAATGGATTGTAATATTGCTTTAGGTATGTATTTATTAGAATCAATGAAAGAAAATAAGNTAAAATATTTNATTAATACGGAGACATTTTGGCAANATTATAATGATNANCCTTATAACCCAGTCTGTTTATATGCGGCTAGCAAAAAAGCATTTAAAGATTTNCTTAGNTATTACACTGAAATNAAAATNATAAAATCAATNTCATTAAAACTNTTTGATACNTTTGGATNNAATGANCNAAGAAAGAAAATTTTTNATCAGATNAATGATCATATTNTNAGNAANAAANANGTTATGGATATGTCNNNTGGNGAACAGNTNATTAATATTGTNCANATNNATGATNTNNTAGANGCNTATNANANGTCAATNGANAGNTTNNCAAAANNNGAGGNTNNCTATCTTGAAGATTNTGATATTAGAAGTANNGANAATATAAAATTAAAAACNCTNGTTAANNCNTATCTNAGNTTTNTTGATAATNAANTAAAAATTAATTGGGGNGGNANANCTTANNGAGATAGAGAAATAATGANCCCTGCATTTNTGGGNAANNTTTTACCAGGNTGGAGCCCNAANGTTAANCTNGAAGANGGNCTNNAGTCTTTNGCTAATGAATTTTTGAAGGTACAGTTTGNACATAATAATTAGTGGNGTNCCNCCNGTTCAAAANGGAGCTGGATTATTTATTCAACAATTAGAAAAAGATGCAAAATTAAATCCTGAAATAGAAATATTATATACAAACTATAGAATGCTAGNAGGTATTCTATTAAATAAAAAACAATATNTTGAATTCATTANAAGTATNTTATTGCATNTTAAATCAAGATTAAAAATTTGGTGGTTTGCATATTTTGGAAAATTAAATAATTATAAAAAACTAATTATTGTTCATCATCAGCTAATAGGATTGAGGTTAGTTGAAAAAATTATAAATAGAAAAAAAGGTGCTACTACATTATTTTTACTTGATTCAGGATTTTTTTGTATAAAATCTTATAATCATATTGAAAAAAAGAATAGNGAATGTTTAGAATGTTTAGGTGGAAATTATTCAAAAATAAGAAAGAATAATTGTAAGCCATTTCCAGTAAAGAATAATTATTATAAGTATTTTTTACTTAATCTGCATATATATGTTGATCAAAATAAAATTGACTTTATCACACAAAATAAAAACCAAGAACTTTTAGTAAAAAGTCATTTTGGAAAGGATGTAAAAGTATCTACTTTAGGTATTTGGACATCTGACTTACCAGAAAAGAATGANATTTATAAAATTAGAAATAATAGAAAACTTTCAGATTTTATATTGTTTCATGGAGCGCCTATTTCAGCAAAGGGAATGTACTATTCTTTGGAATTAGCAAAGTTATGTCCAGATATTGAGTTTATTTTTCCATTTAATAAATCAGAAATTGGNAATTATATTNTATCATCAAATTGTACNTTTAAAGAAATGAATTGGTCCAATGGGCTAGAGGAATATGCTATTCAAGCTAGGATTGTATTGGTTCCATCACTTAATTCTCCTCCTATAGAATCAGCCTTAATTAAATCACTTTTTTATTCTTCTGCTGTTGCTGTTGTTAGTATAGATACATCTTTTTCAGCTGAATTAAATAATAATATAATTATAAAATTAAATAAGAANCCTTTAATTGCATCAAATCAAATAAAGAATTTTTTTGATGCAAAATGGGTGCCAAATGAAAAATTAATTAATGAATGGATTGATGAACATTATAAACAAAATATTAATCCTCTTGAAAGATATTTGGCATAATTTTTAGTGAATAAAATATTAATAACAGGTGGTACAGGATTTATTGGATCTCACTTATCTGAGATCCTTGTTAAAAAAGGATATGATGTTGTTGTTTTTGATCGGTATAATCCAAATAATCATTGGGGTTGGCTTGAATATTCAAAATACAAGAATGATTTAGAAGTTATTCTTGGTGACATAAGAGATTATGATTCTATTTCTAAAGCAATGGTTGGTTGTGATATTGTTTTCCATTTAGCTGCTCTTATAGGCATTCCTTACTCATATATTTCACCACTGGCATACATTCGAACAAATATTGATGGAACATATAATATTTTGGAAGCATCAAAAAACCAAAATATAGATCAAGTATTAATTACATCAACAAGTGAAACATATGGGACTGCGCAATACGTGCCAATTGATGAGAAGCATCCTTTAGTTGGCCAATCACCATATTCTGCATCAAAAATCGCAGCTGATCAGTTGGCAATTAGCTATTATAGATCATATGATTTGCCAGTAAAAATAGTCAGACCATTTAATACTTATGGTCCAAGGCAATCTGCAAGAGCAATTATTCCTACTATTATATCTCAAATATTAAATGGAAATATTGAGATAGAGCTTGGAAATCTCAGTCCAACTCGGGATTTAACTTTTGTAAATGATACTTGCGAGGGATTTCTTGAAATATTTAAATCGGAAAAACTTTTTGGTAAAATAACAAATATTGGGATGAATTCAGAAATTTCTATGGGTGATTTAGCTAGTTTGATTGCAAGCTTGATGAATGAAAAGATTTCTTTTAAAACCGAAGAAAAACGTATAAGGCCAAAAAATAGTGAAGTAGAAAGACTTATTTGTGATAATAAAAATTTAATTAATAATACNAATTGGAGCCCTAAATACACTTTAAAAAAAGGTATAAAGGAAGTAATTAAGTGGATGAAAGATCTTAACAATTTCANCTCTTATAAGATAGGAAAATATAATGTATAAGATTCCACTTTCTGTACCATCGCTGAAAGGAAAAGAATGGGAATATGTAAGGGAATGCATAGAAACTGAATGGGTCTCTTCTGCTGGAAAATATGTTGATCTTTTCGAAAAAAGAATTGCTGAATATACTGGCGCTAAACATGCAGTCGCTTGTGTAAATGGAACATCTGCTTTACAGGTAAGTTTGCGATTAGTTGGTGTAGTAAATGGAGATGAAGTCATAGTCCCAACTGTAACTTTTATATCTCCAATTAATGTAGTTTTATATAATTCTGCTTCCCCTATTTTTATGGATGCTGATTCGTTTTACAATATGGATATTGAAAAAACAATAAAGTTTATCAATGAAGAAACATATTTTAAAAATGGAAAAACGTATAATAAAAACACAAATGCCAAAATTTCAGCAATTTTACCAGTACATGTATGGGGAAATTCTGTTTGGCTAGATGAGCTAATACCACTTTGTAAAGAGAGAAATATTGCCGTAGTTGAAGATGCGAGCGAAAGCCTTGGAACAATTTTCATAGATGGGGATTATTCAGGTAAACATACTGGAACCGTTGGAAAAATTGGATGTTTATCATTTAATGGGAATAAGATTATAACTACTGGAGGCGGTGGAATGATATTAACAGATGATCAAGACATTGCTGAAAAAGCAAAATACCTTACAACCCAGGCTAAAAATGACCCAGTTAGATATATTCATGATGAAGTGGGGTATAATTTTCGGCTTACTAATATTCAGGCAGCTGTAGGAGTTGCCCAGCTGGAACAATTGCCAGCTATATTAGATCGAAAGAAGGAAATTCATAATAGTTATGTTAAAGGAATAGATAGGTTTAATGGTATTTCCATAGATAAAGGACCAAATTATTCAAGAAATAATCATTGGTTGAATTTGTTGCAAATTAAATCTGATATTTTTGGAGAAACATCAGATTCTCTGATGAATAGGCTTGAAGAAATGAATATTCAGACAAGACCAGTTTGGGCTTTAAATCATCTGCAAAAGCCTTATAGAGAATTCCAGAGTTACAAAATTGAAAAAGCAAATGAGCTTGCTAATAATAGTTTATGCTTGCCTTCATCATATAATTTGAAAAATGAATCAATAGATTTAGTCATTAAAACAATAGTAAACAAATGAAGATTTGTATATTAGCTAAAAAGGAAAAACCTGGTGTAGAAAAAGCAATTTTATTTATAAAAAAATTCATTGATGATTGTGATGTTTATTTTGGCGATATAAATGACCCATTTCCTAAAGATCTTACTAATAATCACTATGATATTTTAATATCTTATATCTCACCATGGATTATACCAAAAGAAATTTTAAATAAAACAAAAAGATGGAATATCAATTTTCATCCTGGTCCACCTGAATATCCTGGCATAGGATGCTTTAATTTTGCAATATTTGATAAAGCAAAACAATTTGGATGTACTGCACATATTATGAATTCAAAAGTAGATACGGGGGAAATTATTGGTGTTAATCGATTTTCAATAAATAATGATGAGACAGTAAAAAGTTTAAGCGATAAAACATACAGTTCTCAACTAGTCCTATATAAAGAAATATTAGAATATATTGTATTACATAACAAACTTCCAGTATGTGAAGAAAATTGGAAAAGAAAACCTTTCAAAAGATATGAATTGGAACAGTTAGCAACAATTGATCCATCTATGGGAGAGGATGAGATAAATGAAAGAATCAGAGCTACATATTACCCTCAGAAACCAGCGCCATTCATAGAAATCTATGGTCATAGATTTGAATACAACCCGGAAAGGTGACATAGTGGATAAAGTCATTATTATTGCTGAAGCTGGCGTTAATCACAATGGTTCAATTAAAATGGCAATAGAATTGATAGATGTTGCTGCTGAAGCAGATGCTGACTTTGTAAAATTTCAAACATTTAAAGCTGATTCTTTAGTCACAAAAAAAGCAGATAAAGCAGATTATCAAAAAAAACTAACTGTAAATAATGAGTCTCACTTTGAAATGATTAAACAGCTTGAGCTAGATAAATATGCGCATGAAGAGTTGATTGCTTACTGTATGCAAAAGAACGTTCAATTTTTGTCTACTGCATTTGATATTGAAAGCGCTAATCTTTTGGCAGAATTTGATATACAAATTTATAAAATCCCATCTGGAGAAATTACGAACCTTCCGTTGCTACGGCATATCGGCGGATTAGGTAAGCCTGTCATTATGTCGACAGGAATGGCGTCACTCGAGGAAGTTAGATCCTCTATTGATGTGTTGATTGATGCAGGGGTTAATAAAAATGATCTTACCATACTTCATTGTAATACAGAATATCCTACACCAATGAGTGATGTAAATTTGAATGCGATGCAGACAATTTATAAAAATTTTAAAGTACAGATAGGATATTCAGATCATACTCTTGGAATAGAAGTCCCAATTGCTGCTGTTGCTATGGGCGCTTCAGTCATAGAAAAACATTTTACACTAAATAGAAAATTATCTGGACCTGATCATGCGGCTAGTTTGGAACCGCATGAATTAAAATCAATGATTCAGGCAATTAGAAATATTGAAAAGGCTATGGGTGATGGGATAAAAAAGATAAGTCCTAGTGAGAAAAAAAATATCCTTATTGCAAGAAAATCAATTGTTGCAAAAAAAGAAATTTTTAAAGGAGATAAATTTTCTGAAAAAAATCTTACAGTGAAAAGGCCAGGAGATGGTATTTCACCTATGCTATGGGATTCAATTATTGGTACATATTCTGATAGAAATTACAAGGCTGATGAGTTGATAAAATGAAAAAAAGAAAAATTTGTGTTGTTACTGGTACTCGAGCTGAATATGGATTGCTATATTTTTTAATGAAATTAATTGATAAAGACCTTGATATGGAATTACAAATAATAATTACTGGAATGCATTTATCTCCAGAATACGGACTTACCTATAAAGAAATTGAAAATGATGGTTTTTATATTAATGATAAAGTTGAAATGTTACTATCTTCGGACACCCCTTCTTCAATTTCAAAGTCTACGGCATTGGGTTTAATTGGGTTTTCAGAAGCTTTTAATAAGCTTAACCCTAATATATTAGTTATTTTAGGTGATAGATATGAAATGTTAGCAGCAAGTATAGCTGCGCTTTATGCAAGAATTCCTATTGCACATATTCATGGAGGAGAAAAAACTTCAGGTGCATTTGATGATTCTATTCGACATTCTATTTCAAAAATGGCATTATGGCATTTTACTGCAACAAAAGAATATAGAAATAGAGTAATTCAACTTGGTGAAGATCCTAAAAATGTATTTTGTGTAGGTGGTTTGGGTGTAGATGTAATTAATAAAACTAAACTTTATAGTAGAAACAAATTAGAAAAAAAGTTAGGAATAAGTTTTTTAAAAAAGAATCTAATTATTACATACCATCCAGTTACCCTAGATGACCAATCCTCAAAAAAGAATTTTGGATTTCTTTTAAAGTCGCTCGAAAAACTTAAAGATACTTTTCTAATATTTACTAATCCAAATTCTGATACTGATGGAAGAATTATTAATAAAATGATCGATGATTTTGTGGCAAAGCATAAAAAACAATCCATTTCATATAAATCAATGGGTAGAGTAAAATACCTATCAACATTACAGTTTGTTGATGCAGTAATTGGAAATTCATCTAGCGGCTTACTTGAAGCGCCATCTTTTAAGATAGGTACTATAAATATAGGTGACAGGCAATTGGGAAGAGTTAAGGCTGATAGTATCATAGATTGTGACTATAAAGAATCTTCAATATCCGCTGCAATTAATTATTTATATACAAAGAAATTTCAAAGTAAGCTTGATAATACTTTTAATTATTATGGATCAGGAAACACTTCATCAAAAATAAAAAAGATTATTAAAGAATTATCAATTCCCAACAATACAAAGAAAGAATTCTTTGATTTATGAAAAACATTTTAGTTAAAGCAAATATAACTATTCGTGAAGCTATGAAGCATTTAGACCAAACTGCTGAAAAATGCCTTTTAGTTATTGATGACAACCTTTTTCTTTTGGGAACCCTTACCGATGGAGACTTGCGAAGAAGCATTTTATCAGGTATTAAGTTTTCTAATGATATTTCTTCAAGCTTCAATACAAATCCCACTATATTAGTGGAAAATAATTTTAATAATGAAGATGCTAAAAAATTATTACAAACACTTAAAATAGATTTGATCCCAATTGTTGATGATAACAATCGTGTAGTAGATTATTATACTTGGTCAGATTTAGATGACGCAAAAATAAATGTTCAAGTTTTAGATGAAGTTCCTGTGGTAATTATGGCTGGAGGTAAGGGGTCTAGGCTTGAGCCTTTTACTAATGTTCTGCCTAAACCATTAGTTCCCATACATGAAAAACCTATTATAGAGCATATTATTGAAAAATTCACAGAAATAGGTTGTTTAAAGTTTTATTTATCTATCAATTACAAAGGGAAAATACTTAAAGCATATTTTGATGAATTAGATCCAATTTTTACCTATGAATTTATTGATGAATCTAAACCGCTTGGTACCGCCGGTAGCTTACATTTTTTAAAAGACAAAATTAACAAACCTTTTTTTGTTACTAATTGTGATATAATAATCAAAACAAACTATGAAAAACTCTACAAATTTCATATTGAAGCTAAATATGATATTACTTTGGTTGCTTCAGCCAAAGAATATGTGATACCATATGGAACTTGTGAATTAACTAAAAATGGAAATCTTCATCGTATTAATGAGAAACCGAAATATGATTTTTTAGTTAACACTGGACTTTATTTACTCAATCCAAACGTATTAGAAATAATACCAAAGAATAAATTTTATCACATTACAAATCTAATTGAAGATGCAAAAGATTTAGGATTAAAAATTGGAGTATATCCTATAAATGATGATGCGTGGACGGATATAGGGCAATGGGCTGAGTATAAAAAGGTGATAGATAGCTTATGATTAATAATAAAACTGTCTTGGGGATTATTTTAGCCCGAGGAGGGAGCAAAAGACTTCCTAATAAGAATATATTGCCATTAGCTGGTATTCCATTGATAGGATGGACAATCAATGCAGGTTTGAATAGTAAGTATATTGATGAATTAATTGTCTCAAGTGATAGTCATGATATTCTTAATATAGCTAAGCAGATGGGGTCAAAAGTTCAACTTAGACCTAATGAATTTTCTACTGATGAATCTTCCAGTTTTTCATCTGTTAAATATGTTATTAAATCTTTGAAAAAGAATTTTGAATATATTATCCTATTACAACCAACAAGCCCTTTTCGAAACAAAAATCATATTGATGAATCAATCGAATTGATTATCTCAAAAAAAGCTGATGGAATTATTTCAGTATGCAAAGAAAAACATAGCTCATCTTTAATTAATATTTTACCTGAGAATAAGGATATGTCAAGATTTTTAAAGAATATCAAAAAAGTTGGTGAGTCTAAAAAACGTTCTGATTTTTTTAAATTAAATGGAGCTATTTATCTTTGTAAAACAAAAAAACTTTTAGAACAAGAAACCTTTTTTTTAAAAGAGAAAATTTTTGCCTATGAAATGAAGAGAAAATATTCTATTGATATTGATATAAAATTGGATTTTGAGTTTGCAAATTATTTAGCTGAATCAAGGATTAATGAACCATCGAATAATTTCACGTATTGATATTAAAGGGCCAAATTTAGTTAAAGGTGTTCACTTAGAAGGACTAAGGGTTCTAGGGAAGCCTGAAAAATTTGCTAAATATTATTATCAAGAAGGTATAGATGAACTTATTTATCAAGATGTCGTTGCAAGCCTATATGAACGTAATTCACTAGAAAAAATTATTGAAAAAACTGCAGAAAAAATTTTCATACCAATGACAGTTGGTGGTGGAATAAGAAATCTTAATGATATTCATAGGATCCTCAGGGCTGGCGCTGATAAGGTATCAATTAACACGGCAGCCATAAAAAAACCTGATTTTATAAAAGAATCAACTGAATATTATGGTTCTTCTACAATTGTTATATCTATGGAAGTTATAAGACAAAATGATGGGGAATACCTACTCTTTATAGATAATGGTCGAGAACATACAGGGGTTAATTTAAAGTATTGGTTAGAAAAAGTTCAAGAACTAGGAGCAGGAGAAATAGTCGTTACTTCTGTTGATAATGATGGGACTATGCGAGGTTTAGATATAAATTTAATTGATCTAGCTATTGAATATGCAAGTGTTCCCATTATTTTTCATGGAGGTATTGGGTCTTTATCTGATGCTGATATTTTAATTAATTCACAAATTAGCGGTTTAGCAATCGCATCAGCATTTCATTACAATTATTTACCTATCTTGAAAAGTTCAGATGCAGATTATTCTGAGGGAAATGTAGATTTTATAGAAAAACAAAGTCATGTTAAAAAAGGATTTTCAATTCCAGATCTTAAAATTTATTTAAATAAAAGAGGTGTTAGTGTTAGGAATTCTTGATTACGGAATGGGAAATATTTTCTCAATTAAGAATGCAGCTAAGAATATAGGTCTTGAATCAACCATTATTTCAAACCCTGAAGATTTAAAAGAAACTAGTTCATTAATATTGCCTGGTGTTGGCGCATATGGATATGCTATGAATAAACTTAGAAATAATAACTTAATTGAACCTATTTTAGAGTTTATTGATACTGGTAAATATATTTTAGGTATTTGTTTAGGTATGCAATTGCTTGTTAAGAAAAGCTTCGAGTTTGAAGAAAATGATGGCATAGGGGTCTTGGAAGGTGAATGTATAAAATTCCGAAATATATCTGATCAAAAGATTATAGTGCCTCACACTATGTGGAATAAAATCAAAATATCTAGAAATAAATCAGATAGAATAGGAATATTTGATAAGATAGATGATGAATCGTTTTTTTATTTTGTGCATTCTTATTATGTGCAAAAACAAGTTATTGATGAAGTCATAAGTATAGCTAGTTATAATGATATTGAATTTTGCTCAGCATTTCAAAAGGAGAATGTTATTGGGTTGCAATTTCATCCAGAAAAGAG
>PBKF01000047.1 GCA_002722105.1 Fidelibacterota bacterium | reverse complement strand
TGGGGTTGTTTTTCTGGTGGTGAATTTGTTGGAGTAAATGTAGCAGCTTATAGCGAAAGCTTTGCTGTATCATGGGTTCTTTGGGACGACAACTATCAGGCTGGGGCCGTTGATGCTACTGGCTCTACAGACGTAACAGTTCCTGAGTATTATACTTACAACATATATGCAGGCGATGGCACACTTATTGGAAACACTGCTGATCAACAATACACAGTAGCTAATTTAGTAGCAGAAACTGAATATTGTTTCTATGCAACAACGGTTTCAGATGTGGGCGCAGAGTCCGATTCATCTAATCATGCATGTGCGACACCGCTTCCTCCAGTGGCTGAATTGCCAATGCCTCAAAACCTAACAGGCTACGCCAACGGATACCAGGTATATATAAACTGGGATAACCCAGACATACCAGGTGGAGGGGACCCTGTGTTTAGTGAAGACTTTGAAGATGGGTTAGGTGACATGGTTGATGAATCAGGCACCTGGATGGCTGGAACAGCCACTGAAACAGGGCTTCCAGACAATGGAGGAACGTTTGCCTATATAGACGATGACTTTCTTGGAAGCACAGCGCCTGCGGTAGATGCAGTTTTATGGACCAGTGATGTAAGCGTTGATGGTCCTGTAAATATGGATCTTATGCTAAGTGTCTATTATCCTCAGCTTGGAGGCGACTGCGCAAGCGGCGGATCTTGGTCTGATGATGCTTTTATCTGGGTTGCTATCGATGGTGGCACACCCACAATGATTGCACCTGTTCCGGTAACTGGTGGTTGGGAAGATCTTTCATTCCAATTGGGAACCGTAACAGCATCCGTTAAGGCCGGTATTCAGTATACAGATTGTGGTGGAAACTGGGCTTATTATATTGCGGTTGATAATGTACGGCTCCAGCCCACACCGGAGTATGTATTAACACATTATAATGTGTTTAGAGACAACGAAGCGGTTGGTGAAACATCGGACACGTCATTTTATGAAGTAATTGTAGAAGAAGGAACCTACAGCTACACCGTCACAGCCAACTACTGGTTATATGGCGAATCTGAACCAGCTGGTCCTGTGTCTGTTGAAGTAACAACGCCAACAGCGTCTACAAATCCTCCACAAAACCTTATGGCTGAATCATCCGGTAATGATGTAATGCTTTCCTGGGACAGGCCAGAAGGGACTGGTGGCTGGATGGAGTATCCATATGGAGACCTTGCATACTATTGGGGATATGGTGCAGACGGCTATGAAGGTGGTACGATGGAGTTTGCCATAAGGCTCGATGAACAGTTACTCGCACCCTTCTTGTCAGGCGGATTTTCTCTGTCAAGAATGGCATTTATGACTTACAGTATAGCGTCGACCTATACGGCTAATATCTATACTGTTGATACAGATGAAGCAGGCGTTGAGTCCTGGACTCTTGCGTCAACTACACCTGTTGAAGTGTCTAGTGAGAACACCTATCCAAACTGGACAGTAGCTGATTTTGATACACCAGTAGAGGTTGTATTAGATGTAAATCGTGACTATGTGATGAGTGTTACAGTAGTCTTTCCACCCGAACCAGAAGACCCGGCATCCGGCACATATACCCTATTCTCTGATGCTGGACCTGCTGTAATGGCTGGCTTCAGCGACCTGAGGGCGGTCTCTACGGATGAGACTACGGGAATACCAATATTTGAATCAATGGGTTATAATTTTGCACTTGCAGCCTATGTGGATATGAGTAGTCCCGATGGTACCAGTTCGGAACCAATTCTTGTGAATGATGATATCGAGTATATGATGAAACGGTCAGGTCTTTTCACTAACAGTGACGAACCTGAGATGGCAGATGCCAGCTATCCGCTTATTCAAAGAATGAGCACAAATAGCAGTCGTGCGCTTCATTCATATCGGATTGTCAGAAATGACGCATCTTTGGATACAATTTCATCTGCAGATGGTGAAGCATATATGGATTATGACGCTCCTTGGGGTGATCATACCTATTATGTTACAGCTCTTTATGATGAAGGAGAGTCTGTGCCATCAAACATGGTAACTGTTAGTCTGGTGAACAATCCACCGGGATCATTTATTCTCATTGAACCTGCAAACAATTACAACGTTACTGTCACACCGACGACCATGATGATTCCAATACCGTTTATTTGGATGCCGGCAACAGATCCTGATAATGATCTGGTGAATTATTATATGGCAGCGCATGATGACGGTGGTGTTTATTTTGATAGTTCATCTGCAATGACGAATATGTTTATAACCACCGGTGATTTTGCTGCGGATCAAATTGCAGACGGCGTTGGTGTTATGACCTATTTATGGGATGTGTGGGCACACGATTCGTGGGACTCTACTTCTTCCGATAATGGGCCACATACGCTAACAGTTGACGTGTCTGCTGTTTTAGAGATAGACGATATCGGCCTACCGGAAGTATTTGCATTGCACAATAACTATCCGAATCCGTTTAATCCCGTAACGAATATTTCATATGATATTCCTGAGGCAGCTGAAGTCTCACTCGAGATATTCAATGTCGCGGGTCAAAAAATCAGAACCATAGCTCAAGGATTACATGAGCCAGGTAGGTATCGGGTTCAATGGAATGCAACCAATGATATAGGTCAGCCTTTGTCATCTGGTATGTATATCTATCGTATTCAGGCGGGTGATTTTATCAGCGTGAAAAAACTTATTTTAATGAAATAAGTTTCGATCATAACTTATAATACAAAGGGGCCTAGATTTATCTGGGCCCCTTTTTTATTGTGTCTTGGTGGATTTGTTGTATTGTTAAAATAATTCTAAACACCTATGTTGAAAACCCCAGTATTTAATGTTCTATAAAAAATTACTTGCGCCATATTTTCTTTTGCTGTAAATAATATGTGTGTAGGATAAAACCTATGCTTTGTGAATTGTAATAATGATAAATAAGGAATTGAACTATGCAGCGTAACAGTGTCAATAAAGTAATCCTTGTTGGGAATTTAGGGCAAGACCCCGAAGGTCGTTTTACCCCACAAGGCACGGCAGTAACGAATCTTAGCGTTGCCACGAATGAGTCTTGGAAAGATCAAAATGGTGACACTCAAGAAAAGACAGAGTGGCATCGTGTAGTTATGTATGGAAAAATGGCAGAAACAGCTAACGAATATATGAAAAAGGGTCAGATGGTGTATGTTGAAGGCCGACTTCAAACCCGAGAATGGGAAGATCAAAACCAGGTTAAACGAAGAACAACGGAAATTAGGTGCGACTCATTCACAATGCTGGGCCGTCGAGGTGATGCGAACCCTCAGTCCAATCGCCCATCCGAAAAAACCGCATCAGACGACGACGACCTTCCTTTTTAAATGATACGTCAGTAGGGGTGGAAGTATCCACCCCTTCCATAATTTTAGGTTCTTACAATGGCTGGCCCTGAATATTTAAAAACCTTTTCTCCGAGACCACAGTGGATTCGTAAAAAACTTGGCTATGCTGCGTTGTTAATGGGATCCACAATTGCAAAAATAAAAGTGATGGGGAGGTGGCACCTGCCTAAAAATGGTCCCTATATTGTAGCTGCAAATCATTTTAGTTATGTTGACCCACCTTTTTTTAAGTATGCTATTCGTCAACCTATCAATTTTTTAGGTGCCAGCGACCAGACAATTGATTGGTACTTTATGTGGGCGCCCCTTCTCTATGGTTTTATTCCAATTGACAGAAATAACTTGGCCCCATCAACAATTAAGAAAGCAAAAACAGCTCTAAAAAACGGAGAAATATTAGGCATATTTCCAGAAGGAACATCCACATCTAGTACCCTAAGGAAAGCAAAGAATGGAGCAATATTTCTTTCCACTGTGGAAAAAACCCCAATTGTTCCAATGTCAATTTATGGAGCTAAAACAGCTTGGGAAGATTTACTTCGGGGCGTACGCCCAACGGTGAAAATAAACATTGGCAAACCATTTGGTCCTTTTGATATATCTGGGAGTCGTGAAGAAAAAACAAAGCAAATAGAAGAAGTGGGACATGAGTTAATTTGTAGGATTGCTGCTCTGTTACCTGAA
Organism: Fidelibacterota bacterium; assembly: GCA_002722105.1. The sequence goes on along the minus strand of PBKF01000047.1, from coordinate 23,574 downwards.
AATAGACATGGAGTATGTTCTGGTGATCCCAGTATTAAAAAGTTTCAAAAAGAAAATAGTTTTTTACCTCCGTTTATCAATCGCTGTTAAGTGGTTGGTGTCTCAATATCAGGAAAACACCGATCAAAATAATAGGCCCCCCTGCGATTGCGCCAACTGGTATTGTTTCATTAAAAATTAAAAACCCGAACAAAGATGCCAATATTGGCTCTCCGAGAGGAAGAGACGCAATTGAAGTTGGGGAAGTATATTTTAATGCATAATTCAACATATTATGCCCAAGAATAGATGGCACAAAACCGAGGAATATAATCCAGGGAATATGCTTTGAGCTAATTTTAAATATGGAGTCACCCGCTAATGATGAAATAAATAATAGTGTGATCCCCGCAACAAAAAACAGCATTCTTCCATATACAACGGTATCTGTGTTTTCTCGAACTTTTCCGGCAATTATAAATGTGATTGCGATGAATAAGGCACCCAAAAGAGCTATGAAGTTTCCGAAAATATTTTCATCGGCAATTGATAGCCCTTCCCATTGTATAATACCAGCACCCGCCAATGCAACCACCAAACCGTAATATGTCATTTTATTATTATTTTTCTTTTGAAAGTACTCTATAAAAACAGTAAAAACCGGCAGCATGCAGCCCAGAAATGTGGCATTGGCAATTGAAGTGTTTCTAACCGCCAGAAAGAAACAGGCGAAATGACATCCAAGAAAAAACCCAGCAAAAAGGATTAACTTTTTTTGTTCTGATGACAGTGTTTTTTTAGGTCGAAATGCACTGAAGACCCACAACATGGTACTTGCTGTGATCATGCGCCAAAAAGCCATAACAAGAGCCGGAACGCCATCCAAATACCGTATGACCAATGCAGTAGAGCTGATTGAAAAAAGTGCCAAGGTTAGTATGATTCCAAGGCGAATTTTCATAGAACTAGCTCGGAAAATCTTTTATTACTGATGCAACGCAGGCAGTCAGTTTTTTAGCATATGGTATATGTAAAAACTCATTTGGTCCATGAGCATTAGATCCAGGACCAAGCACGCCGGTAATCATAAATTGAGCATCCGGAAACTGTTTACCTAGCATGGCCATAAACGGTATTGTTCCTCCTTCTCCTAGAGCACAGGCCTGTTCACCAAAGAACTCACGTGATGATTTATTCATAGCATCAGAAAGCCATGGTGCTGTTTCAGGAGCATTCCATCCAGATGCTGCCTCTTCAAAATGAACCGATATAGAAGCGTTGTATGGGGGGGATTTTGTTAATGCTTTTTCCATGCTTTTTTGTGCTTGAAGAGGGTCGACCATGGGAGGAATTCTCATGGATAACTGAAGCTGTGTGAAGGGGCGCAGCACATTCCCAGCATTATCTGAAGGCGGTAGCCCATCTGCACCAACAACTGATAATGCTGGCATCCAAGTTCGGCGCAAGACACCCTCTGTAAGGTCGCCTGTGGATGGCTCCATTGATTTATGCCACGGGAACTCGTGAACTACTTCATCTTTTAAAATGGATACAAGTTTTTCAGCTTCCTGGATTCGGTAATCAGGTATCTCTATATTAAGCTCATCCAGTAAAACTGTTCCAGTGGTTTCATCTTCCAGTCTGGAAAGGAGCTGTCGTGCCACACGAAAAGATGATGGCACATGCCCACTGGCCCCACCAGAGTGTACTCCTTCTGTTAAAACATCCACCCGTAGTGTGGCGCCAAGCAAGCCTCGTAAAGACGTGGTTGTCCAGAAGCGACTATAGTCTCCTGCGCCGGAATCAAGACAAACGACAAGATCTGGTTTGCCAATTTTATCAGAGCACAAGTTCATATAATGAGGTAAATCTGGTGAACCACTTTCTTCGCAAAACTCAATTAGAATCAAAATACGAGGGATTGGAATATCTTGCTCGTTTAATGCCCTTACGGCACAAAGCGATGCGAACAAGGCATATCCATCATCTGCTCCACCGCGGCCATAGAGTTTTTCACCTTCCATAACTGGGGACCATGGCCCCTTATTATCATCCCAACCATCCATTTCCGGCTGTTTATCCAAATGGCCATACATGAGAACATTTCCATCTCTATTGCCTGGTATATCAACAAGAATAATTGGCGTCCTTCCTTCCGTTTCTTTTGTAGATAACACAGCATTTTCTGGCAAATGTTTTTCTGCCCATTCTGTTGCCATTTTTAAGACACGATCCATGTGCCCATTAACTTTCCAGTTGGGATCAAATGCGGGTGATTTATTTGGAATCTTTATATAATCAATAATCGCAGGTAGAATATGGTTGTCCCAAAATGTATCAATGCATGATTTGAGAATTTTTGTATTCATAGTATTTCTTCATTTATGATATAGGAAAGCTAATAAAAAACAATAGGGTTTAAGGAGTTATTCAGGATTTTGAAGTACGGCAGACAGATAGACCAAAGCCCCATTACGAAAAGCTTTATGAACTCTACTGCCTTCAACCCCTGCGTATGATTCAAATGTGCGTCGAATAAGAAAAGGAACCCTCTTTTTAATTGCGCTTTTTCGTGCTGTACTCATCTTTACCAATGCCGATAAGATGTTTTCTGTAATATTGTTTTTTTGAACCAAAACTAAACCAGAATTTTTAAATTGAGAATCTAACTCCTGAAGAAGAGTGTTTTGTCGCAAGTCACACCATAGAAAATATCCACCGGGTATTAATACCCGCTTTACTTCTGATAAAAATATATCCATGTCACCATAACAGTGCGAAGATTCAACATTTAATACAGCTTCAAAACTATCAGAGTCAAAGGGAATTTCTTCTGAATTTCCTTCAGTAAATGCAAGGTTGTTTTCTGAGTAGGTTTCATTACAGAGCCTTACGGCATCATTAGAAATATCAATCCCGTGAATTGATTTTGGCTTTAGATTTTTTGCAATATAAGCAGCACCGCCTCCACGGCCCGAGCCCACTTCCAATACAGTTTTTCCACTAATATTACCAGACATGGTTGCAACATGATGATAAAGGTGGATAGGGTATCGCTCTGCTTCATCCTCCGCTAGAAGATCGGGCCGGAACCCATCTGCATCATATCCGTAATTCATAAAACGAAATGAGTCACCTGCGGCTTTCCTGGCAAACAGATTATACCACCATTTCCAAAAGGCGCGTTTTGTGTTGGGAGTAAGCTGTATTAGCCAAGGTAAAAATTTTTGTAACAATTAATAAGCCCTCATTATTTCTTATTTGACTCAACCATTTTATATCTTTGATTGATTTTAATGAATGTGATACAAATCACAGCATTGATTTTAGTTGCAAGTATGCTCTATTGCATAATCGTTTTAAGAGTGATGATGGGCCTGCAGTACAGAAGGCCACAGTGAGGCGGAGGTGTTGTAATTCTTTGGTTCTTTGATTACAACGCCTTCGTCTAATACAATCCCCGAAGCAGAGGAGCTGCTAAATAATGAGATACAAAAAAAACATGAAAGAGTTTATATTAGTATTGGCTGTATTATGCCTAGCTCTCAGTGTGGCTAAAAATATCCGAGTTATTGAAGAACTTCGAGTACATATTGAGCAAAACAAGGAAGAGATCCATCAGGCCGGCATTGTAATTGCAGAAATAGAAAATAAAAACTCGTTAACCCTTTCAGATGCAAAATAGTATTTTGTGTAACCTAATCAAATAAAACTAATGCCATAAATGCAACAAAGCACCCCAATTGGGTGCCGTAGATTGAACTCCGGCGAAGTGTTTTTTCTATTGATTTATACTCTTTTTCATACTCCTCTCTCTGTAATGAATTTAGCTGCAAGTAGAACGGGTCATATGAATCAAAACTTGAAATAGCACCCGTTTCAACAAACAAAAAGGCCAAGGGAAGCCCAATAGGATAAACAACACAAGCACCAGCACCGCCAAATTGATTAATAGGCCTTATGTGTCTTTTTTTAGCTGCAAGCTGTGCCTGAAGTTTGATTTCCTTGGGTGTGATTTTTTCCACCGGTTCTATTTTGTCCGAACTGGAATGCTTTTTCCCTGTGCTGGGGTCAAAGCTTTCTAGCGTTCCTTTCATGATTTTACCGGTCTCAGGATCAAAAACCATAGCCTGTTCACTGGTCGTGGGTTCTCCAGTTTCAGGATCGTAAGTTATAGTAGGATCCTGTTTTAGGGCGCTATAAGATGGGGTGGGAAGAGGCTCAAGCGTCTCTCGCTTGATTAGGGCAGGTTTGAAAAAGTTTATTCCCAGAGATCCACTTATTAGGGGAGTTGGGTCATCGTTATGGCTTAATCCATCAGTTTTTTCGTGCTCCTTAGAATACCAGATTGCATTATCTGGAACAGACCAATCAGATCGGAATGAATTTGAAACTAGTGATGCGTCTACCTGAAGCTGTAATGAGTAATTTTGGTAAGATAAAAACTCCACACCAACTGTAACACCCCCCCCAAGGCTAGTAAAACTATATGGAATATTCTCATCGACTTCATAAGCACCATAATATATATCCCCATAATAATTATAGTTCACATCAAGAGAATCTACAATTGAATAATACCGCCATGTTTGCAGCTGGCCGGTGGCAAAAATTCCATGCACTCCACCATAAAAGGGCTTATTTTGTTTGACTGTGGTTGTCCAGGAAGGACGGACGTGTAAAACAACACCATCAGAAATATTTAATTCGATACTTGTACCAAATTTTTTAGGAGCTAAAGAATTTAGTTTTAAGTATTTTCTATAATCATATCCAGCAATTAAAGCAAATACGTCTTCACCAGTCCCAGCACCCAGATAAAACCCGGATTCGCTTTGATCGCTTCCCCTAAGATAAGAAGCTTCAGCTCGAAACCCCGGTATACCTGTTTCACTTAGTGTGCTATTTAAGTTATCTTCCACGCCTCCTATATTTACCGCAATATTTCCAGAAAAGACCTTTTCCCCGGGTTCTAATAATTTTTGTGTGCGCAGGTGGGCGTTGTTATGGCAGCCTAGAGCAAAAAAGAAAAAAGCTGTAAAAATGAACTGATTAACTAGTTTAATAGATTTTACCGAAGAATATTATTTAGGCTTTCAATTCTTGTGGCCCCGAAAGCGTTACTGTTGGTTTCTGTTTGGCGGCAAAAACCAGCAGATCGCAGAGATATGCTAATAAACCCATCTTCATTATTTATCAACCAGGTTGTATATGCTAGAACTCAAAAAACTCCCAGTACAAATCTATGTATGGCTGTTGAAAGTGGACACCGATCCTGAAGTTTTCATTTACTGCATATAGAACACCAAAATCAAAATCAATCATATTGGCGTCTCCTTTTGGAGAATCTAATGAAAAGCTTGGTGTGCCGTCATTTCCAAAATAGTCATCAATGGTTTGTTCAAACTCCAGCGTTTTATATCCATTGTCTATCCAAGCAGAGCCTACAAACTTTAGATCTTTTCTTAAGTCATACTCTAAAGAGAGCCAAGCTCTAAATGGGACACTGTAATTGCTTTCCTTATTCCAGGCTAGCGTTAGTGAGTCGCCGATTTGTTTTTTTATAAATTTATCTCTTCCCACAAAAGCATTTGAGACCTTGATACCTGTTGACCAGCCAACTTTCCCTCTCCCCGTTGGATTAACCCGACGGGATGAGAAGACCAGATAGGCTTCAGCATAAAGGCTTTTATCTTTATCTCGGTTGATGACATTATCAATTGATATGTTTAACGAATCATCGTTTAAAGATTTAACCACCCCAGATGAATCGGTGACGTTAATGGCATGAGAATATTTTCCTATGATAGATTTGTGCGGATAGGCGCGGTGCAGTCCAATTCCCCAGGCTGCAGCCTTTTCCATTTCTGCAGATTTTTTGTGGTAAAATCGCATCCGAGGGTGAAAGTTTAAATCACTACTAAAATTTGATCCAAACTTTGTGGTAATCATAAATCGATCTGTGAGCCCATACCCGATTGATAGTCCGCTCAAATAAAATGTATTTCCCGTGAGAGGGAAAGCGGTAGGGTCTAAAAAAACACTGATTAACTGTGCTTCACCCTGATAAAATTTTCTTTTTTCTTCGGTTCGTCTATCAAGCACACCCCCGTGATACCGCTTCATGGACTGAATATCTCGTTTTAGAATAACTGCATCACCGTATTTTGTTCTCAAAATAAATTCTTCCGATGTTTCTGCTAAAACATTTCCATTGAATTTTTCACCTTTTTTATTAGTTATTTGTGCAGTCTCTGATAAAAACTCATCGGTGGGAATTTCAAAAACACCACTACCGGTTTTTAGCATAGCTAAATTGTTTTCTATAGAAAGAATTTCACCTTCTCGTACCGTTCCGTCTAAGAAGTGAAATCTTTTTTTCATACCAGCTTCTAACAGCGAGGCAGCTTCCAGCTCTCTCTTAGTAGGTTTTGCTACTGGTTTCAATACTGAGCCAGATTGGAACGCTATAATTATTTCTGCCCCATCTTCCCTGGATAATTTATCTAAAGACTTTCCGTATTGCTGAAATAGAAATTGATCTAGGTCAGCATCTGAAAAACCTGCCGTAGTTGCCAGAGAACGTATAGCAGATTGTTGCCCCGGTAGAATGGATCCATTTTGTGCATAAAGTCCGGTAAGAAAAACCAGGTATATTATGAATACTATACTCTTCATAGTGGTCCCCCTGTTGTTATTAAATTTTCCAGAAAAACGATACAAAGGGCCGCTGAAAATGAAATCCTAACCAGAAATTTTCAGAAAAAGAAANCCTGTTTGTTAAAAACCCAATGTCAAAATGAAATGGTGTATTTATTTTTTCTTCATTATCAAAGTTTTGTATTTCTGGATAATAAGCATCATAAAACACCTCAGTCATTACTTTGATATTTTGTGTAACATCTGTATCAAGCGCCACAAAAAGTCTTGGGGCAATATCTTCTCCAGGGTAGATAGTGGCACTTGCGCCAAGGGTCGTATTTGTACGTCCGTCTCCTGCTGAGCGCAGCTTCGAAATAGTGTAAGCCCCAAAGATATCAAACCATATTTTATCTCCGTTTCCTGGCCAGTCATCATACCACCCATCATCATCTTTTTCAGCTCCTAGGCGAACATAGCCACCCCTGAAACTATAATAATCGCCATAGTCGTCATAATCTCTTCTAGCATCATCCACCCATTTATATTTTCCTGGTAAGCCTCGGGTGTGGAGATGAAACCCTACGGCCGCTGCAGTTTCTGATTCAATTGTTCCTGTTTTATAAAAGGTCACTTTAGGACGAATATTAAAATCTTGAAAAAAATAATTAGTCCACCTTGACGTAATTTGTACCTTGTCGCTTAAACCGAACCCCCATGATAGTCCGCTTAGATACAGCTTGTTTCTACCGATAGTATAACCCGTAGGGTCAAACCAAACATCCATTAGTCGCTCTTTGGAAAAAAACCATTCATCACTAGTTGGCTCATTTGAAACCACGGTTGTTCCGAAAGGTGTATGTCGAATTGTGGGTACAACTACCCCAGATTCATTAATAGTTTCCACCTGGTCTGTAGGAATAGATACATCACCAAAGGCAGTATTTATTAATAGTTCAGTATCGCTTCGACTTATAAGCGTACCTTTTATAATGTCTCCAGAATTTAATTTTACTTCAATTAAACGTTGTTTCAAATCCGATTTATTTATGACCATTTCTCCCATGAGTGGGTTAATAACGGTTATGGTTGTTTCTGTTTCGGATACCACCTGACCAGTGATTTTATCCCCGGATTTTAACGTAAGCGTTCTAGAATCCTGTGCAGATAAAAAGCTTACCACCATCGCCAAAAGTAATACATTTGCAAATTTCATTTTCATTATCATTTTTAAATTTTCCAGTAAAATGCGAAAAAGGGCCGTTGAAAGTGGTAACCAATCCAAAGGTTTTCAGAAGCTCCAGACCACCAAAATAGTGGAATCTTATTAGTCATAAAGCCAACATCAAAAAACAAATCTGTGTTAGAATCATTATTGTCATCCACATAATCCAACCATTCAACATAATAGGGGTCGTAGAACACTTCCGCCATAACCTTTATATTGCGAGTTACATCAATATCAATAGCTCCATAAACACGTGGGGCAATGTCTTCGTCAGGGTAGATGACAGCACTAGCGCCGAATGTTGTATTAACGCGACCATTGCCACTGGAACGAAGCCTTGAAATAGTATAGGCGCTAAATACTTCGAACCACATTTTGTCGCCATCCCAGGGACCCGTGTATTCGTAACGATTCCAAGCATCATCATCAGACATCTCCCTTTTAGAGCCAAGGTTCACCCACCCACCTTCAATTCTATAGGTTGAATCTGTATTTTCATAATCACCAATTTCTGAGTTATATATAGAGTTGTAATCCCACCAAGAGTCTTTATTATCTACCCATTTATACTTACTTGGCAGGCCCCGGGTATGAAGATGGATGCCAGCGGCAAAAGCCGACTGAGACTCCACATTCCCAGTTTGAAATAATGTCATTTTAGGACGAATATTAAAATCTTGAAAAAAATAATTAGTCCACCTTGACGTAATTTGTATCTTATCGCTTAAACCAAATCCCCAGGAAAGCCCGCTTAGATACAGCTTGTTTCTACCGATAGTATAACCAGTGGGATCAAACCAGATATCCATGAGGCGCTCTTTGGAAAAGAACCATTCATCGTCAGATTCTTTATTGGCTACGACTGCAGGACCAAATGGCGTGTATTGAACTTCCTGTTGCGGTCTGCCGCCTTCATCTATATTGGTAATTTGGGTCGTGGGAATAGACACTTCACCAAAAGATGATTGGATTATCATTTCACTATCACTTCGGCTGACGAGTTCACCGCGAACCACATCTCCGGATTGAAGCGTAATAACAACAGCTTGCTGTTTAAGATCCGATTTGTTGATAAGCATTTCCCCCATAATGGGATTAATAATGGTTATGGTCGTCTCTGTTTCGGATATAACCTGGCCGGTAATTTTATCTCCAGATTTTAACGTAAGTGTTTTTGTGTCCTGTGCGGAAAGCACAGATAGGAAAAATATTACAAAGAATACCTTTTTCATGATTGGACCCCTCTTTTTTGTCCGCTGATTATTTGCGGAGACATTAGTCTCGGATTCCTAAAACTTAAGGCAGAATTTATGTATATTTTTAACATTTTTTTCTTGCATAAAACTTAATTATAAATTAATCTTAATATAGTTTTACTTAATTATCAAGTTTATAATAAAGAATATATTTATTAAATATGGAAAGTGCTTCAGTAATAATTAATAATCTAATGGCGCAAGAAGGCTTCCGACGAAAGCGCGATGTGGCAGAATATTTTGGTGTGTCTCCCCAGGCTCTAAGCCTTTGGATTGCCAAAGGTGAAATTCCTCCAAAACACTTACTAAAATTATCAAAAAATACGATACCAGATGTTCCTTCAAATGATCAGACCAGCAATGAATCAAAGACAGTAATTGATTACTTAATGAAAGAGAATGTTTCCTTGAAGCAGGAAATTGAAGCACTACGGTTACATAATAAAGAATTAAAAACTCCTATGACAGGGGGCGACCTATTAGATAGGGTTGTGGCTGATTCTCTATTAATATGTGGGAGGGTAACTGATGGTGTCATTACGGAAGTGGATGGTAAATGGAAAGAAATTATGGGGTACGAAGACAATCAATTGGTTGGTCGCCGTTATGATAGGGAAGACTTGATTCACCCCGATGAATTAACAAGGGTTCGACGAAATCAGAACAAATTAAGAGAAACTGAATCTATCGCAGAGTCCAGATATAGCACCATTCAGAGATGGAAGCACGGCGTCACTGGTAATTATGTCATGCTCAGTATGATCTGGGATGTGAATGTCACAGAGAATATTGCTATTGTTATCTGCAAAGCAATTGATGCTTTTATTTCCATGAAAAATATAAAAAACTGACTTTGGGGGATAAAGTTTTATTTTCGGTCTGTGGTGGACTAGCCTTACTATTAAAAGAGTTTAAACTCATCGACGATTGAATAAAATAGAACTTTTAGGAGAAGGATATAAAAACATTTTCTAGATCAGACGAAATCAAAACGATTCAACAATTTTTTCACCAAAAGAAAAAGCCCTTCGTTATAAAGAATTATATAAACCCTGATTTTGATCTAGTTAAACTTGAGAAAGAATTTGGCGCTGAAACTATTTTAGCACTAAATGCAGAATCTATTAAACAGCGTCTGACGGTAGCAGAATTGATCCAAAAAATTAAGGATGGAAAAAAATATAGAATCAGAGCAAATACAAAGCTGGGCAATCAAATAAAGAATAAAATTGACACTACCTATCAATATTTAATTCGAGGCAAGAAAAGAACCCTTATGGATTGGCTACTTTCATTAGGTCAGACATCCCGCCAGCATACTTTATTTATCAGTGCAAAGGGCTGCACATTTGCAAAACATGCCCATATTATTTCCGGCTTCATTTTACAGCTAGACAATTCAAAAGATTGGTTTATTTCGAAAAAAAGAGAAAAGTTCTCATCTATCAGATATAAATCATTTTTGGATCCAAACCCGCTTTATGTGACAGATAAAAAACCGTTAGATGAGTTTTACGTGCGCTTGAATCCTGGGGACATTCTATATATGCCTCCTTATTGGTTTCACTATACCAACTCCACAGAAGCCAATATGAGCTACAGTTATTTCTTTACTGAAAATATTTTATATTATTTAAAAAACACTTTTTTAATGTTTGTTTACCATCTCTTTACAAACCCCATCTACTCTTTTGTTAAGGCAGTCAGGCAGGAGCCGGAAGATCACATTTTTGATAAAAATGGTATTTTGGAGCAATGTAATAAGATTAAAAATCCAGAAAAAAGGAAAAGGGCCATAAAATTTTTTGCCCAAAACGATTTTAGTTAAACAACAATAAAGATACTTTACCAATATTTACATCTTAATAGTGTTCATACTTTAATAAATTCTTAAAAAGAAGAATCGATTTTTGTCAGCAAGAAATTATACTTATTACGATTTTACACAAAGCCTATGCAGTAAATGCCTAGAGCGGGTTGATGCAAAAATTGTTTTCCAGGGTGATAGTGTTTTTATGCTTAAAAGCTGTCTGGACCATGGTCCTGAAAAAACACTGATTGCCACAGATGTGGATTATTATAAAAAGATCCGCCACTATATTAAGCCATCTGAAATCCCAAAAAAGTTTAACACAAAGGTTGAGTACGGCTGTCCCTACGATTGTGGACTGTGTGCTGATCATGAACAGCATTCTTGTGTCACCATAGTTGAAATAACAGATCGCTGTAACCTGACCTGTCCCACCTGCTATGCAGGCTCATCTCCCACTTATGGTCGCCATAGAACTATAGATGAAGTAACAGCTATGCTTGACGCTGTAGTAGACAGTGAAGGCGAGCCAGACATTGTTCAATTGAGCGGCGGAGAACCAACTGTGCATCCACAATTTTTTGAAATATTAGCGTATGCAAAAACTCTACCAATCCGCCACATTATGATTAATACTAATGGGATTCGAATTGCTAATGATGACCAATTTGTTGATCGATTAAATGACAACATGCCGGGAATAGAAATTTATCTTCAGTTTGATTCTTTTAAACCAAATGTATTACAAAAATTGCGAGGAAAAGATTTATCTGTAAAAAGGCAGAAAGCACTGGATAAACTTGAAAAGTACAATATTCACACAACCTTGGTTGTTACGCTTGAGCGAGGACAAAATGATGATGAAATTGGAAAAATAATTGATTTTGCATTGGAGTACCGTTGTATTCGAGGTGTGACATTTCAGCCTACACAGGTTGCAGGGCGTATAGAAAACTTTAATCCTTCTAAAAATAAATTTACTCTTACAGAAACAAGAAAGGCAATTTTAGAACAAACAAATATTTTCAAAGAAAATGACATTGTACCTGTTCCCTGTAACCCTGACGCTCTTTCTATGGCATATGCTTTAAAACTAGATGGGAAAGTGATTCCCCTCACCAGCATGATTGACCCCGATGTTTTTTTAAACGGTACAAGGAATACAATACTTTTGGAGCAGGAAGAAAGCATACAAAAAGAATTGATTAAAGTATTTTCCACATCCCAGACTGGAGGAGCTTTGGCCAAAAACTTACAAACGCTGTTGTGCTGTCTTCCTATGATCTCTGCACCGAACCTGTCTTATGAAAATATTTTTAGAGTTATTATATTGAAATTCATGGATGCCCATGATTTTGATGTCCGTGCAGTTAAAAAAGCATGTGTTTCTATTGTAAGTAAGGATCTAAAAATGATTCCATTTGAAACAATGAACCTGCTTTACCGCGATGATAACATCAACAAACTGAATGAAATTATTGCATCCAAGAATGGTATAAAAAAACCTGTCTATATATAATAAGGACATTATGGGCAATAACAACACGACTCTTGTTACCGGTATTCTAACCACAGCTTTAGCTATAGTACTGGTTGAAACAGGGGTAATAAAAATTTCAGGGTCTTTTATCTATGGAGATGATAAAAATGTTCCCCTCATTTTGAAAAAAGCGGACGAAACCTTTGAAATTAACCCAGGTGATAGGGTTGTTATTAATGATCGTGTTTATACTTACAAATCTGTGGATATGATTAGCCAGGTGCTTATGATGGAAAAAGGATCCATTTCCCTTGGTAATGTGAATACCATTAATTATGTTACTGGCACAAGAATAAAAGAGCTGGGTCTAAAAGGATTTTTGACCGGTGGGTTAGCTGGCACTGCAGTAGGGGTGGCTATGATTCTTCCTAGTGGTGAATATCATTACATGATTTTTACAGTTCCAGTTTGCGCGGCCTTGGATGCTACTGTATTTAGCATTGTGGGGGCCGGGATTGGTTACACTAAAAAGAATTATACAACCTATGTTTTGGGCAAAGATGATTGGAGTATTATTAATCAATAATCAAAAATTATTTCTGTTAAATCTAATTAAGGGTGCCAAAAAACAAGGCAGAACTATTCAACATATGATTGATCCAGCTGATTGGCATTTTTTTCAATAATGAGTTTTATTATTCTACCCCTTCTTTACGCTTTCTTCTTTGCTTTTTTAACAGCATATATTGCCAGTAAAAAGAATTATAAAGTCCGAAGCTGGTTCTGGCTGGGGTTTTTATTGGGTTTTATAGCAATGGGAATTCTACTTTTACAACCATCAAAACTGACACCTGAACCCACCTAAATGCATCCGATACTTATTGATATGGAATCTGTTGTAATTGATTCCTATTCTTTCTTTTTTACTTTGGCATGGATAACAGGTTGTGTCGTTTACTATTGGGAGTTTCGTAGGCTTGGCTGGGAGCTTGAAAAAATGCTCATGGTTATGGGGGGGTGTATAATTGGTGCGGTATTTGGCTCATATCTGTTCAATGTAGTTTTTCTAGGCTGGGAAGAAATACCAACAATAATCAGCACGTTTGAATTTGGAGGTAAGACAGTTGTAGGAGGTATTGCGGGAGGGTTTTTGGGTGTGGAAATTGCAAAGAAAAAAATCGGCTACCGACACTCCACTGGTGACGCATTTGCCCTAGCTATTCCATTGGGGCATGCAGTTGGTCGAGTTGGATGCTTGCTGGGGGGTTGTTGTTATGGAACAGTTTGTGATCTTCCCTGGGCAATTACATATCCAGAAGGATCCCTACTCTATGTTATTCAAGTATCCAAAGGCCTTATTCCAGAAACCGCCAACGCTTCGTTATCGGTTCATCCTACCCCTGTTTACGAGATTATTTTCAATCTTGGATTATTTGCTTTCTTTTATATGAAACGTGGCACCTATAAAATACGTGGCTCTATGTTTAGGTTATATCTGGTAGTCTATGGCTCAATGCGGATTTTGGAAGAATTTATTCGAGGTGATTCGCCGCCCGCAGAAATGGCTTTCTTTACACCAGTACAAACTTTATTGCTTATTGTTGTAGTTTATTTTGGTTGGCAATTTTACAAAAATGAAATAAAAAAACAGCAGTGACAAATGGGTAGATAAAAAAATATTATATTAAATGATAGAAATTTTGAAAGTTATTTAGAGAGAGAAATAGAAGATGATAATAAAATATAATTATTTAATATTATTACTGATGTTAAGCATTGGGTTTTCAGCACGACCAACATTTATCAATATTCAAACAGTTAATGGTATTATTAGTTATCCAACTATTGTTTCTGTTTCAGAAACACATGTTATTTTGGTGGATGGTTCAGAAATCAAGATGGAAAATATTAACAGTGTTTTAGCTTATGGAGAAGCAAAGTCATTTTTTCCTTGTCTTATTGGAGCTGGTTGTGGATATCTTGGCCTTTTCCCGGGTTGTCTTATTGCGATTTTAATTTTTCCAACATCAATGGCTCAAGGGGATAATCAAATTGGAGCAAGTATGATAATGTATGGCACAGCTATTTTATCTGGGTATTATGCATATCGCCGGGCTTCTATTCGCGCATCAAAACTGTCTCAAACCATGGTTTTTATGGGTGGATGGACTATGGCGCAAAAACGGAATTTCTTTATTAGCGCCATTCCACCTGGTTAAAGAACTACATCTAAATGTATGTGAATTCTAATGAATCTATGATGGAATAACTTTTATATCTATGCTGACATTAAGTTGTAAGATAATATTCTCAAACTATGAATAATATAACAGGACTGCAGACTGAATTAGTTTTAATGATTTATTTCTATCATGTTAAAGTAGGCTACGGAAGTAACAAAAATATTATTTTTCAGATTACAGCGAAATGTTTTACACAAACCTTAATTTATCTATAAGCAATAGATTCTATATGGAGCGTACACATTAAATGGCTCTCAACCTTGGTGTTGGATTTCCATCTATCCTAGAAGTAGGAACCCTACCTACAGATTTGGATAAAGCCAACATTATTGATATCAACTGGTTGAAAGAAAAGAATTCTAAGGTTTTTGATACAAATCCAAATTTTGTCTGTGAAGTTCCTTCGCTATCTGGTAATTATGTGGTTAAGTGGTTTGGCTGGAGATCGCCATTTCATTATTACATCTCACCATTTATTAAGAGTCGTGCCCAAGTAAGTTGGGACATTGCGAATGCTATGAAGGATTCTGGTGTGGGTACTCCAAACACCGTTTTTATGTGTACATTTCGTGAGAAAGGCTACATCAAAGAAAATGTTTTCATTACCACTGCTATTCATAATCACCAGACGCTGCGGGCGTGGTTACGATCCTATCCAGATGAAGATAATGTAAAGATCGTGTTATCAAAATTGGCGGATAATTTATCGCGGATGCACAATGCTGGAATTTTTCATAATGATCTAACAATTGGTAATATATTACTGGATGATGAATTGGAAATCTATTTGGTGGATTTAAATAGAGGTGAGCAGATCGCCCCTAAAACAAATAAATGTCTAAAGGATTTATCAAAATTGTTTTTTGGGCCAGCGGAGAAAAATGAACTGGATAATCGAATTAGCTTTTTTTTCAAGGAATATGGAAAATATATTCAATTTAATTTAGATTGGGAGTCCGGCTATCAAAAGGAACGAGCTAAACGAGATAAGATAAAAAAAATTAAACGTAGAATAAAATTACTATTTTGAATGAGTCATTAACACAATTCTATTTGCATGTAGTCCGGGGATAACCGCTTTATTTGTTACAACTTTCAATCCAACGGCACTTGCTTCTTTATACAAATCATTGACAGATATCATTGTGATTTTTGAGGGCATTTTGATAATCTTACGATGAATGATATGAATGGGGCTAGATATATAAAAAGATGCTATTACCCAAGAAGACGCTACTCTAGAAAACTCCTTTAGGATTGTCATTCTGTCTTCTGGGGTATGAATATGTTGTAGAAGGCGAAAACTGAATACACCTTGAAATTGGCTATCTTGAAATGGGAGGTTTTCTGCCCGCGCTTCCACTGCCTCTGGATCATGAGATATATATTTATTATAATATTTTACTGCAAAATGGTTTATGTCAGCCGCATATACTTTTCCAATGGTTGTCAAAACATCATGAAATCGGCCGAAACCTGATGGACAATCCAGTATCGGTCCATCAAGATTGTTTTCCTGAAGCATGGATTGCACGATCGATTTTTCCCTATTGCTAATTAAGCGCTGATCCCAAGAACGGTATCTTCGATTGGCATATTTTTCTACCTGTTCCAGATTCTCCCAAATTTTATAAGACACTATCGTACCTGATTATTAATTATTAAGACAATATCTTTTAACATGAACTAAAATCTATTTATAAACATTCTATAAAATTAACTGATATTTCATTTTGTAATTTATCAACAAATAAACAATGAAATATTTATTATACATTCTATAACATTAAATTAGATAATAATGATCATTTTAAAACTATGAATAAGAAGATAGGCATTCAGTCTGCTTTAATTATAATTATTCTTTTTTCTATTTTATTCAATCAGCAATCTGAAGCAACAGGGATTTCATCCAATCATTCAGATGTAATTATCCAGCATGGTGAAAAATATTTTAAAAATATCAAACAACTTACTTTTTCAGGTGAAAATGCTGAGGCGTATTTTTCATGTGATGGGAAGGAGCTCATTTTTCAATCACACGATGGTGATTCCCTTTGTGACCAAATCTATATTATGGATATTACGTCTGGAAAATCACAGATGGTTTCTACAGGAAATGGCGTAACCACCTGCAGTTATTTTGAATATCCCGATTGTAAAAACATTCTGTATGCTTCAACACATTTAGGTGCAAAGGAATGCCCACCTAAACCGGACTTTAGTAAGGGCTATGTCTGGAAGTTGTATTCAGACTATGATATTTTCCGTTCAAATAGAGACGGATCAGAATTGGAACAGCTTACTAACTCTCCTAATTATGATGCAGAAGCTACTGTGGCATTTGATGGCAGTAAAATTGTTTATACATCTTTGGTTAGCGGTGATTTAGAAATATGGACTATGAACACTGATGGCACTGATAAACAGCAACTTACAAATCGATTGGGTTATGATGGAGGGCCCTTTTTTAGCCCAGCTGGAGATAAAATAGTCTGGCGGGTGTATCATCCTGAAACTCCAAAGGAAATCGATGATTATAAATTACTTCTGGACAATCACTCCATCCGTCCCATGGCGCTACAACTTTGGATAATGAATGCAGATGGCACAGAAAAAAGACAAGTAACCAATAATAGTGCAGCTAATTTTGGACCTTATTTTTTTCCGGATGGCAAACGAATCATTTTTTCATCTAATTTACATGATCCGCAAGGACGTGATTTCGATCTTTATGCTGTCAATATTGATGGTACTAACTTAGAAAGAATAACTTTTTATAAAGGATTCGATGGTTTTCCTATGTTTAGCCCCGATGGGAAATACCTCGTTTTTTCTTCCAATAGAAATCAGGCAAAACAAGGAGATACAAACATTTTTATTTGTGAATGGATTAATTTATGAAATACTTACTATACTTATTATTTTATACTCATTTAATAAATGCACAGTCCCTAAGCGATGATTTGGCATATGTAATAGTTTCAGATCTTCTTAGGGGAAGCGATGTTCCGAATGCTTTTGTCAGAGATGCTTTTACACACACTGGTATTAAAATCCATAACGAAATACCCGAACGGTTTGCAAAGCCTTATGAAAAGAAAACCTGGGAGCAATATCGGAAAATCTTTGTTAAAGAATCTCGGATAGCAGGTGGCGCTAAATTTTACAATGAAAACAAAGCTTTAGTACAAATCATTTCAAAAGAATATAGAGTAGACCCTTTTATTATTGTAACGATAGCAGGAATTGAAAGTAATTACGGTGTACACCACTCCCAATTTTCTGTGTTTAATTCGCTGTATACACAGATACACGAAATGCCAAGACGCTCAAAATGGGCATCCAAAGAATTAGCCGAGTTCATAAAATATTGCTTTAATGATCAATTGGACACTCAGGAGATAGGTGGCTCTTATGCGGGGGCATTTGGATACGGTCAGTTTATCCCATCAAGCTTTAATAATTATTCTGTCGATTTTGANGAAGATGGTGTAAGACAGCCCTATGAATGGCCTGATGTGCTTGGAAGTATTGCAAATTACCTACGAAGAAATGGTTATGGGCCCAATAGCAATAATTATAAAAAGAATGGTGATATTTGGAAAGCTATATATGCTTACAATCATTCCAATAATTATGTAATGGCCGTACTAGAATTGACGGAGGCTATACNCACTAGGGTGCAGTCAGATAGATAGAAATTAGATCTAATTTATTTNTAAAAATATGCGNCGAAGANAATTTATAAAAATTGGTGGACTAGGTGCAGTTGCATCCGGCGTTATTCCAACCGTTCTGCTAGCAGGAAGGGATTGTGATCTAACCACTGATGATATTTTAGGCCCTTATTGGGATGAAAATCATCCCTACCGAACAATTCTTGCCCATGCGGATGAACCTGGGGAAAGAATATATATTTCCGGAACCGTAAAAACAAATGGCTGTCATANTCCTATATCCAACGCAATAATAGATGTTTGGCATGCAAATGATGATGGTTGTTATACTTTATTTCAAGANTGTGAAATAGGTAACCCCACTGAAGACCCATATAATCTCCGTGGACAAATGGTTACCAACCAAAGCGGTGAATATGCTTTTGAAACTATTTGGCCCGGNTATTATGCNGACAGGCCGCGNCATTTTCANTACAAGGTTACAACACCAGAAGGTTTAGAGTTGATTACCCAGTGTTATTTTGAATCAGATCCAGAAATAGATGATCAATTTATTGAAACCCATCCGGGNTTGATTATCCCCCTTGAAAATAGTGAGAGNGGGCTTTATGGTACTTTCAATATTGTAATGGATGAAGATGGTCCACAAGTTGGTATAGATGATCCAAAAACAATAGTTCCATCAAAACCATTTTTAAAAAACAATTATCCAAACCCATTTAACAACACTACAANCTTTGAATTTGGNATTTTTAAAAAAGGTCANGTTTCTATTGCTATATATAATGTGCAGGGGCAATGGGTTACAAATTTGGTGGATGATGTTTTATCTCCCGGTATACAAACATTAGAGTGGAGAGGCAAAGACTCATTNGGGAATCAGGTAGCTTCCGGGAATTATTTACTAGTAATGAAATCCGCAACATTTACTATATCTAATAAAATTGTTTTGGTAAAATAGATAAACTACGAATTGAAATTATTTTGTTGGATAATAAATAAATTAATCTCAACATCATAAATGGTCAAGTTTGAAAACTTATACAAAAGTTTCTGGATAAAATNTACAGGCNTCCGAAAAGGTTGTTGCAATTAATTAGATGAAAAATTAAATGTGGTTAAAACGCCACNGATAACTCTAGAAGATTACCATCTCTTTCAACTATTACAGGTATTGTCATACCCGGCTCTAATTCTCCAAGACGATCCATAAACTCAAATAGATCTTTTATATTTTTCCCGTTTATAGATTTGATCAAGTCCCCTTTTTGCATGCCAGCTTTTGCAGCAGGCCCATCTTCATTTGATATACCATCTACTTCCAAGCCCTCTTTCATACTTCCATAAGAAGGGATAATTCCGAATGTTACCTTAAACCGTGTATTNCGATTCATAGCACCTTGTTTAGACCCCGCCTCTGTAAATACTGGACGCTGTGGAGTCCGTGCTAAATGAAAAGTAAGATCGTAAACAAGATCTAATAAATCTTTTTCACCGTTTAAGTTTATGAGTNTCCAGGTGTCTTCAGGTGTATGATATTCATCATGAAATCCTGTAAAGAAAAACAAAACAGGAATCTCCTTTTCATAAAAGGCTGCATGGTCACTTGGCCCAGACCCAGGCTTTGTCATATTTAATGTAAAATTTCTTCCGTTGGATAAACTATCCAGTAATGGTTCAAAAATGGGTGATGTGCCAACACCTCCTGCAGTTGCAGTTGAATCTTTCATTCTTCCAATCATATCTAAATTTAACATTGTAATGACATTATCAAGATTAACAGAAGAATGTTCAACAAAATACTTAGAGCCCAANAANCCTTTTTCTTCAGCATCAAATGCTAATAAAAGAATACTTCGNTTTAAACGACTTTTTNGCGATGCTAGCTTTTGGGCAATTTCTAAAAGACCCGCCGTCCCTGATGCATTATCATCTGCACCCTGATGTATTCCTAGTGTATCTGGTTTTCGAGAACCGGTTCCGGGACCACCCATACCGACATGGTCAAAATGAGCACCGATGGCAATATATTCATTTCTGAATTCACGGTTTCCACTTTGAATGATGCCCACTACATTTGCGGCTCGTACTGTAATNAGTTTTAATTCAANTTCAGCAACAATGGTNAGATCTGGTATCACGAAAGAAATAGATTCTAATGATCGATTCATTGTCTTTTGAATGGTTTCACGGGACCAGCCCGTTGTTTTAAAGAGACGATCTGCCACTTCATTGGCTAGGTGTATTGCCGGAATTCCAGCATTAGTGTAGCCGGGAATATATCTAAGCGGGTACAGCTCTTCGTCTTCTATTTGTGAAACAAAAACAATACCCGATGCACCTTTGTCTCTTGCCACAAGCATCTTTTTATGAAGCCCTGAGTGTCTTGCGTATACAGAGTTTCGAGTATTACGTTCAGGGCTATGGCGCATTACAATCACCCACTTATCTTTAACATCCAGTTCTGCATAATCATTCCATTTTAAATCATCATTATCTATATCAAAACCGTATCCAGCAAAAACAGCTGTGGCAGAAATTGAACCGTTTCCAGAAAACCAAAGNGGGTTAAAATCAGATTNCGCTAANAGAGAATCTCTNCCAATTATCATNCTATTATTTGCCCCNAACTCAATTCCATCAGTAATGTTAAATGGTTGGNTAAATGATCCGCCAGTACCGCCTGGNTTGACCCCATAAGACTTGAGATTNTGGATTAAATAGGAGATTACATCTCTTGATTCACGTGAACCGGGATATCGACCGCCGCGTTCTTCGTGCGATAAATACTTTATATGGTTCATTAACTCATTTTCAGTAATCTCTGCAGAAGAATTTGATAGGCTTTTCATCAAAATCATTGCCAGTCCCAAGAAAATAATCAACAAAATGGCATAAAGAGTTCGAGTGGTTTCATTCATAACGAATCAAAATTTATATGGAATATGTCGGATGACAAAGCTAAAGGAATTATNTTCTCTCATGGATAATGCCATTAAAATTACAGTCAACCCACAATATATTCAGGAACGCTCAAACCCGATCAAATCTTATTACTTTTTTGCATATAATATAACTATACAAAACCACGGGNAATCTCCGGTTCAGCTTTTAAGTCGATACTGGCGCATTACTGATGCACAAGGAAATACTGAGGACATTCATGGTCCTGGTGTAATAGGGAAACAGCCTAAAATTGCCTCGGGCGAATATTTTGAATACACTAGTTTTTGCCCTTTACCCACCCCAATNGGATTTATGGAGGGAANCTATAGGATGGTTGATGATTCTGGAGAAGAATTTGATGCGATTATTCATCCTTTTCGATTGGTTGCGCCACAGGTCTTAAATTGATTTTAGNTTNATAGCAAGCNTAAGAGAATTAGAATTTTAAAGATAAGTAGAATGGATCATTACAAAAAAATAATATTATTAAAACNCCTTAAAACTAATTTAGGAAGTAAGNAATTTCGAATTGTTTTAATTACTCCCTATGTAATTATAGGTAATTTAAATCTATGGATTTGACTCGCACAAAAATAATTGCAACAGTTGGGCCGAGCTGTTCGACGTTGAAAAAGATTCGAAAAATGGTAGACAGAGGAGTAAATTGTTTCAGAATTAATTTATCACATGGTTCCAGAGAAGAGAAAGAATCTTATTTTAAACTTGTTCAATCTGTAGAACTCCCTAAAGGAGGGCGCCCCGCTATTCTTGCAGATATTGCCGGTCCAAAAATACGTGTAAAAGGCTTAAGTAAATCAATTCATCTGCAAAACAAGGATCAGGTTTCCATCAGTAATGAAATAACGGGTGAATATGTAATTCCTGTATCAGATGGTGTAAAATTTCAAGATGTAGGGGAAGGTGCAAAAATATTAATTAATGATGGCCGTGTGGTATTAGAAGTAATCCGTCATGTTTCTGATTCCACTTTAGAATGTATAACAGTTATTCCTGGAGTTGTTGAAAATAGAAAAGGTGTTAACTTTCCTGGCGTTGCTTTGGATGTCCCAACCTTAACCGAGCAAGATGAAGAAGATCTTAAACTAGCATTGGAAAACGATACCGATTGGCTGGCCCTTTCTTTTGTTCGCTTTCCTGATGATTATGACCTAGTTCGCTCCAAAGTACGAGAACATGGGTCTTCTGCTCCAATTATGGCTAAAATAGAAAAATGGGAAGCAGTTGAAAATATGGATGGAATTATTGATGCTTTTGACGCAGTAATGGTTGCTCGTGGAGACTTAGGTGTAGAATTGCCCGTTGAACAAGTTCCCTTAATCCAAAAAAATGTGATTGAAAAATCTTCCCAGGCTGGGAAACCCGCTGTTATTGCAACTCAAATTTTAGATTCTATGACAGAGCGCCCCATTCCTACCAGAGCAGAAGTGAGTGATATTGCAAATGCCATTTTGGATGGTGTTGATGCTTTGATGGTTACAGGAGAAACAGCTATAGGTGAATATCCGCTTAAAGTTATCAAAGTGCTAAATAGAGTTATAAAGGAAACGGAAGCATCAATTAATTATGGCAACTTCTATTTGTCTGTTAGTCAAAACAAATTGAATACTGCCGGGGCAATAAGCCGCGCAGCATGTTCTGTTTTAAACACCCAAGATATAAATACTTTAGTTACTATGACCCATAGCGGAAGTACTGCAAGAATGATATCAAGACATAGACCATCTGCACAAATTATTGCTATGACTCCTATAAAAAAAATATGCTGTCAATTATCTATCGTATGGGGCGTAAGGCCGTACTTAATTACCGAATATAATTCATCCGATGAAATTCCAGACATAGTCAATGAAGTATTGAAAAATGAAAATATAATGAGTCTTGGTGAAAAATATGTTATTACAGGAGGGGTGCCAGTTGGAATTCCTGGGACTACAAATTATTTATCAGTATTAAAATTGACTTAAAATAATTTTTCAATTACAATACTAATATTAAATATGGACCTTCCATATTTGGTTGGATAGCATGAACGATGTATGATATTATAAACGATTCTGTACAATTGGTTTCATTTAGTGTATACTTTTTTATAATAAATACTACGACAGGCTCTTATCGACAGAAAATTCTTTTTATTAAATATATGAATAATCATGTGTATTTATTTTATTTACTTCTTCTCGTTTATGGATGTGATGAACCAGTAAGTAGTCCTGATGTAAAAACACCAGTGTATTATTTTTCCAGAGTTTTTGGTGAGAATGATGCTGAGATGGGATATAGTATTCGCTC
>PBKF01000046.1 GCA_002722105.1 Fidelibacterota bacterium | reverse complement strand
GTCGTTTCAGGTGATATACTAGAAGAATCAGATTCTACATTGATTCTGCAAACACAGATCGGTAAACTAGTTTTGAAAAAGGAAATGGTGGTCCGAATGGATGAATTTGAACGGCCAGCACCAAAAGTAATCTTTCTGGGCGATCCATTTATTGATTATTATCCTGACCACCAAATCTTTTCAGGACGGATCAAAAATGTAGGCGAAATTCGCGCTGATTTCGTCCGCGTGATTGGGAATTTATTTGACCAAACTACAACCAATTCTGGTACGGACTCTGTTTTTGTAAAAGGCACCAGAATTGTTTATGAGACAAATGTAGTAGCTGATACAGCCCTTGAGCCAGGACAGACAGCAAGTTATAAATTGACTATCCCAATAAAAAAAGGACGAAAAGTTCAATATCATACCATGGATATACATTGGGATGAAACACAGTAAAATAATGAAAGAGGCTTTATCTTTTTCTTGTCATTATTTTTCATCAATATTTTTTATTCATGGCCTAAATGACCACTCTATAGATTTTCCTGACATCCCCGGATTCAAGACTCTCATCTGATTTTATAATCTATTTCAATGGGAAATGAAGCAATCCAAAAATAAAATTGTCCTGGCTGTTTATTATTTTTGCCTGATGCAAACTGTATTGGCTAATGGAAACAACCAATATATTGTTACAGGAACTGTACTCGATTCCACAACCAATAAACCTATTGAATATGCATCCATATCTCTTATAGAAACATCCACAGGCATTATTACCACCGGAGGAATTACGAATCCACAAGGTAGATTCTTTATTGATAAAATACCAGGCGGACAATATTCAGCTATTGTAGAATATATTGGCTATAAAAAATATAAAATAGATTCAATCATCTTTCAGATAGAGACCCAAAAAGATCTAAACACTATTTATCTTTCAATTGCCAACATTCAGATGGATGAAGTAGCTGCGTTTGGTGAACGGCCACAAATAATTCAAACCATGGAAAAAAAAGTTTTCAATATAGATGAAAGCCTCACAATCATTGGCGGTTCAGCAACTGATGCTTTGAAAAAAGTTCCATCCGTAGATGTAGACATTGACGGCAATATAAGTCTCCGTGGTGATCCAAATGTGACGTTACTCATTAATGGAAAACTCAGTGGTCTTACACAGGGAGATAGAAGAGTCACGGTAGATAATTTACCTGCAGCTATGATTGAAAGAATTGAAGTGATTACAAACCCTTCTGCCAAGTATGATCCGGATGGCATGGGCGGTATTGTAAATTTAATTTTAAAGCGAGGGGAATTTGAAGGTCTCAATGGCAATGCATTAATGTCCGCAGGACAATATGATAAATACAATATTTCTGGAATGGTGAATTACCGTCATTCAATTATCAATCTATATACCAATACAAGTTTAAGGCTTGATAATCAATTAGGGATGGGCAAAAGAAAATTTACCTATAAATATCCTAACTATATAACATCAATCTATCAGGAAACGATTCGCGGGAAAAAACCAATTACAGGGGCAATAAAAATCGGTAGCGATTTTTTCTTATCGGATCAAAAAACACTTTCTTTCAGTTCAATCTATAGCCAGTATGAGCACCAAACGAATGATACAATCCTTACAACCGGTTATGTGGATTTTGAACAATATTCTGAAAAAAGGAGTAATGGGTTTAATCTAAGTTTTAACGGAGGATATACCCAGAATTTTGATCATCCTATCCGTAGAATGAGTATGGAAGCTTCCTATTCACATGCTGGTGATGGATCAGACTCTTATTTTGGTAGAAATAATTCTGCTGCAATATCTGGTTTAGGCGGCAGTAGCTGGGAAGAGGAAAATATCGATAATACAGTATTAACTTTTGATTACACTTTCCCAATCCAAGATAAGATAATTATTGAAAGTGGCATAAAAAATAATGTCAGTCGTTTTAGATCCGTATTGGATTATGTCCATAACCCATACCGCTATCACTATAATGAAGATCTATTTGCCGGTTATATTACGATGGCCCATGAACACTCTAAACGTATTGGGTTTAAAACGGGATTGCGTATGGAGCAGGTTTACACAGATGCAAAAGTAGAAGAGATTCCTCATGTCCATGACCATGATGATTCTACAAATGTATTTACTATTGTGATCGATTCAACAGTTGCAAAATCACCTTTTAAAAATCCATACTTTAAAATTTATCCCAGTGCTTATTTTCTTTATTCATTGGATGAGTCATCCCAAATACAAATTGGCTACAGCAAGAGGGTCAACAGACCGCGACGCGAATCATTAAATCCATTTCCAAAAAATACATTTGACATCTACCATGTTCGAAATGGAAATCCGTATTTAAAGCCTGAATTCATTGACATCATGGAATTGAACTATTCAAAAGTTTCGGATCGTTTTTCTTTCAATACGGGTTTTTATTATAAGCACGTTGTGTCCCTCATCCAATGGTATGACCATGATTTTGTAACTGTCGGAGATCTGAAGTATGAACTACTCACTTCTGACAATGCAAGTGAGGCGGATTCTTACGGAATGGAATTTCTCATAAATTATCGACCGATAAATAATTTGAGTATGATGCTTAATTTAAATTCCTGGCACTCTAACGCATACGGAGCTGGCGAGCCTGACCTGAATGGAAAAACAATTGGTTATTTTTCTTACGGACTGGTATCCTATTCAATACCGGGTGTTGCAAAAATTGAATTATCCGGTAGGTACCGCGGCCCGATGACTATCACGACCGGGAAGATTAATAGTTCATTTTATTGTGATCTAGCCATTCAAAAATTATTTTTAAATAATCAGTTAGGTTTAACTCTAAATATTAAGGATCTGTTTGATAGTGGTATTTTTAATATTAAAACAAGTCAAATGATTTATAATCCAACATCAAGTGTAACTTATGAACAGATTATGTCTGCCGAACGCCGCAGAGATCGAAGAAGTATTTTAATTTCATTAAATTATAATTTTGGAAAGTTAGAAAAATCCCAAACAAAGATAAGTCCAAAAAAGATAAACCATCATGATGGGAATGAAATTGAAATGATTTATTAAATATTATTATTAATGATTTAACTTTTAAGCGTGAAATAAGTCTAATGCGTTTAGTTAGATAAAACATCCATCATATTTTTTTCTATTATTTCAGACATAATTAATTCATAATAAATAGGATTCCAAATTGTTAAAACAAATTTTACCAGGTTTACTCTGTCTATACCTGTTCCCGTCTGCATTTGCACATAAGGATCATTCTCATAAACCCAAAATGCCTGCCATAGGCATAGTTCAAGGTACCATTATTGATTCAGTCACTTCGGAGCCCATAGAATATGCTTCAGTTTCATTAGTCAATTTAGAGCATAATGAATTGGTAACTGGCGGGCTCACTAATAAAAATGGTCGGCTGAATATTACTGAAATTCCACTAGGCAGATATGTCGCGGTCATTGAGTTCATTGGCTACGGTAAAAAAGAAGTTAGTCCTATAAACCTATATCCTGGAGAAGGCGGCGGAATAAGGCATGATCTTGGAATAGTTAAGCTAAGTGTTTCTGCTGTCAATATGGAAGCAGTTGAAGTTGTTGGTGAAGAAAGCGTATTTGTTCAAACGATCGATAAAAAAATATTCAATGTCGGGCGGGATTTATCATCTTCAGGAGGAACTGGTTCAGATGTNCTANGAAAAATTCCTTCTGTGGATGTAGATATTGATGGNGTTGTTTCCATTGCNGGTGATGNAAATGTTACCATTCTTGTGGATGGGAAAAGAAGTGGCAGAACNGGTAGCGGCAGACGNGGTGAAGTNGAAAANATCCCNGCATCNATGATTGAAAAAGTNGAAGTAATTACCAACCCTTCTGCGAAGTATGANCCGGACGGTGTGGGTGGNATCATCAATATTGTCTTGAAACGCGGTGCTTTGGATGGCTTCAACGGTAATGTNTCTGCTATGGGAGGCCAATACAACCAACAGAATATAAACNGTAATGTAAATTTTCGTACAGATAAATTGAATCTNTTTACCAGTGCCAATTTCAGGACTGGAGACAGAGTCGGAGANGGTATAAGACAATTCCAATATGTTTATAGCGATGAAAATGGAATGATAACAGAAATAGATTCTTTATTTCAGGAAACNAGTCGNACACGAACGCCGGATAATCTGGGCTTTAGAATTGGNGGAGATTATTACCCATCCGAATCCAGNACGCTGGGTTANACCTTTGACATCTCTGAACATAAGGAATTAGAAATAGAGCAATTTGATTACGAAGCTAATACGTTTAATCCGGAAATGGTTGGCCGCACATTTCGGACAGAAGAGAACGATAATGGAAACCATATGGATCATGTATTGTCTTATGAAAATAAATTTGACTCCCAGGAACAATTATTAAAAGCTTATGTAAGCTATTCCCATGAGATAGACGATGTCCATGAGCAAGGCANTGGTGGTTCCAGTTCTTATTCAGTANATAANAAAGCATCCACTGCAAAAGAAAAAAATGACAATCTCACACTATCAATTGATTATGAAGATGAGTTTGGAGACAATTTAGGGATCGAAGTCGGAGCAAAAGCAACGTTAAGAGACTTTGGAACAGATCTTAATTATTTGGATGAAGACTACATCAATAAATATGATGAAGATATTTATGCAGCCTACCTNGTAACCAGATATGACCTTACGGACCGTTTTGGCCTGAAAATAGGAGCAAGATATGAAAAGGTTAATACCTTTGCAGAACTAACCGGCTCCACTGAACATGACTCAAGCAACATCATAACAACAATTTTTGATAATGCTATTCAAGAATCACCGTTCGATAATCCATATAATAAAGTTTACCCAAGCGCATTCCTTCTATACAAATTGAATGAAAAACAAAATTTACAATTCGGATATTCNAAGAAGGTTAATCGACCAAATAGGCGTACGCTAAGTCCATTCCCNAGAAGCACTCAGGATATAACCAGNCTTAGAAATGGAAACCCATTCCTTAAGCCGGAATATAGTGACGTAATGGAACTGACCTTTTCTAGTAACTCTAGANAAATAAATTTGAATCTAACTGGTTCCTATAAGAATACAACCGATGTNATNATGTGGTGGGANNGAGACTATATANNATTTATTGATACNGNNAGAGNNNAGNGGNCCNGATACAACTACATATGANATNCTCACNNCNGGCAATGCTGAAAATTCTAAAAGTATGAATATAAATGGAAATATNATGTACAGNCCTATNCCNNTNGTCAGTCTTATGGTCTGGGGTTATGGCTGGGATTCTGAAACAAANGATTCTGATAAGAATGAATCAGACTTCAATGGCACTTCAAGAGGTATGGGCCTAGGNGGNAGATTAACTTTGAATATTCCAACNGTCGCCCGTATTGAACTTTCAGGAAATGGCCGTGGTAATATGAAAATAACAACCGGGACGATACCGGCAAACTTTCGCTGCAATCTATCCATCCAAAAATCATTTCTACAAAATCGATTAACTATCACTGCTAAGTTCAATGATATTTTTGATTCTGGTAAATTTATTATCGATACCGANAATGAAGTCACAAACAGCAGAACTAAGGAAACCTATATNCAGAGAATGTATGCAGAACGCCAGAGGCAGAAACGNAATTACTCTCTTGTATTAAATTATAATTTTGGGAAACAGCAAAGAAAAAAATGGAACAGGAGTAATTTTANTGGTCGCTCAGGTGGTATGGGCGGNGGTATGGATATGGATTATTAATCTATGGTAGTCTGATACNCTCTACCATATCCCGGACATCANTTGGAATTTGCGGACTTCGTTTTGAAACCAAGTGAGCAACAATAAAATTTACTACTGCACCCACAGCACCAAATGCATTGGGTTCAATACCGAAAAACCAGTTCGCCTCCATTCCTCCTAAAAACGATGTTGACTGAATAAACATTATTCCTTTATGCTGGAACACATANAATAATGTGACTCCAATCCCTGCTAACATGCCNGCTATTGCACCTTCTTTATTCATTGTAATAGAAAAAATGCCCATCATCAACGCTGGGAATATGGATGAAGCTGCCAGTCCAAAAGCTAAAGCAACAGTTCCNGCTGCAAAATCAGGCGGATTAAACCCAAAATAGCCTGCAACTGCGATTGATGCTGCCATTGCAATTCTACTCGCTCTTAGTTCATCCTTCTCTGATATATCTGGCCTAAATACACCTTTTAATAGATCATGAGATATAGAAGAAGAAATAGCCAGCAATAATCCTGCTGCAGTTGATAGGGCTGCCGCAAGTCCTCCTGCAGCAACCAAAGCAATCACCCAATTTGGCAAACCAGCAATCTCAGGATTTGCTAAAACCATAATGTCTCGGTCTACTTTTACCATTTCATTTGAATCTGTACCGGTATACTCAATTANACCATCATTATTTTTATCTTCAAACTTCAATAATCCAGTTTTTTCCCAGTTTCTAAACCAGGAAGGACGGTCACTATAAGCCAGATTATTTTCTTTCGTGGGNTGATCAATCGTGGTCATCAAGTTTAGCCGAGCCATGGCTGCCACAGCAGGTGCTGTTGTATATAGGATTGCAATAAACACCAGAGCCCATCCAGCGGATGACCTAGCCGCTTTNACCGATGGAACTGTGAAAAATCTCATAATCACATGAGGCAGTCCCGCAGTACCAATCATTAAAGATAGAGTATAAAAAAACATATTAAATAAACTNAGGCGTTTACTGGTAGTATATTCCTTGAATCCAAGCTCGGTGACAATCTGGTCCAGTTTATCCAATAAATATGATCCGTCTTCTAAGGTGCTTCCTAACCCAAGCTGAGGNATTAGATTACCTGTCAACATGAANGAAATAAAGATAGCTGGTATCGTATAGGCAATGATCATAATGACATATTGAGCAATCTGCGTGTACGTAATACCCTTCATCCCTCCCATAACAGCATAAATAAAAACAATCACCATTCCCACTGTCAAACCTTGATCATAATCCACTTCTAAAAATCTAGAGAATGCAACACCTATACCTTTCATTTGTCCAATCACATAGGTTACAGAAGCAATGATAAGACAGACAACTGCCACAACTCGTGCAGTCTTGGAATAATAACGATCACTTATAAATTCAGGGACGGTAAAAGTNCCGTGTTTCCGAAGATAGGGAGCTANCAAGAGTGCCAGTAGTACGTAACCACCGGTCCAGCCCATTAAAAATACTGAACCTCCATATCCAAAAAAGGAAATTAAACCCGCCATAGAAATAAAAGATGCTGCTGACATCCAATCAGCTGCTGTAGCCATACCGTTTGCAACCGGATGGATGTCACCTCCTGCTACATAGAATTCATTTGTGCTGCGGGCTCTCGCCCAGAATGCAATACCTATGTAGATTGCAAATGTAATTCCAACAATGATAAAAGTAAGGATTTTCAGGGACATCNTTTAATATTTGGGTTNTTNAGTTTCAGGCGGTTTATATTTTTNATCAATCTCTCCTATCTTAAATGCATAATAAAAAATAAGAAGGACAAAAACATAGATAGAACCTTGCTGCGCAAACCAAAAGCCCAGTTTATATCCTGCTATTCTGATTGAATTCAACTGATNAACCATTACAATACTGAATATATAGGAAATGATAAACCAGATAGACAGGCACCGTATAATTAGGGTTAAATTTTCTTTCCAGTAACTTTGGTCTTTAGACATGAATATTTATACTTTTATTAAAATTGAAAAGATTTCTTGAGTAAGTAACTTACAAAAGATNGGNTNACTGNAGCAGAAACGTCAGCAATAGNGTGTGCTCCGGGAAAACCAAAGTTCCAAAGAATTACCCCCAATAGCCAAATCAAATAAANTTTCAAATCAGGGTAATATTACAAAATAATTTCAGAANGTGAACTTTTTAAATTCTTTATGCTTCCGGCTTTTGGCCATTTTGGGGAGAAATTTCNTTTTCCANAATACGTTNAAATATTTTATTGATGAATAAAAGGCGTTCAGATTCTTCATTGATCTCTAANATATCTTTTTTGATGGGGACAGGCAGCTCTAAGCNCTGAAGAAATTCATAGGAAATCTTTTTATTCATGTGCACTTCCAGATCTGTATCGACTCCAAACCTGAGTAGTACTTTTAAATATGTGTCCTGTAATTCTTGGATATGAATCTCATTTGTGTCTGCCCCTATCGCGAGGTACTCAACTTCACCAATCATCGTATCACCATCCATTTCTGTTCTTATCACATCAAACAGATCTGTACCCTTCACTAAAATATCATATTCTCCGCTTTGGTATTCTTTGAACACTTTTGTTACAATGACCCTGCATCCTTTATCGAAAATCTGTCCTCCTTGCTTAAGAATAATGCCGAAAGGTTTATCATCATCGAGGAATCTTTTTACCATTTTTTTATATCGGGGTTCAAAGATATGTAATGGTAAACTTTCATATGGAAGCAGGACTAATTCTAAGGGGAAAAGCGGAAGTCTAGACATAATCAGTTTGTACTTTTATAAAAGTTTAGTATTCTAATTTTTCTTCATCTATTGATTATTGATTCAAAGCTTACGCATCTCTTGCCCTATCTTTCCAATAGATTTTTATTTAAGATTTCTGAACAATGAAATTCTACAAAGAAATTAAATCAGTCGGGTTATATTTTTTCATCATATTTTTAAAATGGATGATACCCATTTTAATTATCATCCTTTTACTACTCTTAACTAATTTTCTCATTTCTGTTTTAACATAAACATGCTCAAACTTTTAAAAAACAAAATATTTATACTTTTTTTCATGGGAAATATCATTTCCCTTGTTGGCTTTGGGTTTAATATGATTGCAGTAAGTTGGATGGTACTAGAAGAAACTGGTTCCGAGTTTACTCTTGGAAAAATAATGGCAACTGCAACCATTCCAGGTCTGTTCCTTGCCATTTTTGCTGGCGTAATTATCGATAAAGTAAATCGTAAATGGCTTATGGTTAATCTGGATATTTTCAGAATGTTAATTGTATCTGGTTTTCTGGTGATGTTAAATTATTACGAATTCCAACTTTGGTTCATTTATCCAGTTGCTATTTTAATGGGGCTTGGGAATTCCCTTTTTTGGCCCACCGCACAAGCATTTGTACAGGAACTTGTTTCTGAAAAAGATTATTTTAATGCAAATAAACTGCTCTCAGCAAGTTACCAGGTTGGTTCAATCATTGGTGCTGGCCTAGGTGGGTTTGTAGTTCATTTTTATAACTCTATAACTGCACTTTGGATCAATGTATTTTGTTACATTGTTTCTGGTATCCTTATTACCCTAGCACCGTTTAAGCAAACAAGACCAAAACCAGAAAAAGAAAACTTGATTACTTCACTATCAAAGGGATTTTCATTCCTTAAAAATAAATTTGATATTTTGACTCTGGGTCTGACAACAATACTTTCCGATGTGGCCATATGGGGCTCACTCTCTGTTCTTACCATTACAATTTCAAAAGAAATATTTAATAGAGGTACCTGGGGTTACGGCATGATGGAAGGTCTGTACGGAGTTGGCGCATTACTTTCAACAATAATTGTAGGTTTTGCTGTTAAAAACATGGGCCGTAGCTACTTTCTACTTATGTGTTACTCTGTAGCAGGCTGCATGTGTTTTATTGTCCCTCATATGCTCACAATATACCATGCGACGATCGCATTTTTCTTTATGGGCTTATATAATAATTCCGCTAGGATCATTGTGCGAACCATCTTTATGGAAAATATACCGAACCAGATTATGGGCAGAGTGCAAACAATTTTCGGTGTTTACACAAGATTAATGGTTGTATTAAGCGCTCTATTGGCAGGATGGATCATAGAGAATCGCAGCATCATACATGCTGTTAATTTTACTGCATTACATTATCTGTTTGCTTTGGTAGGAATCATTGTTGTGATGTACACCTGGGAAAAATCCTACAATATACTTTCAGATAAATTAACCTGATGCCAGAATTGCCTGAAGTTCAAACTGTAGTTAATCACATCAGGGATGATCTGATTGGTGAAAAAATAAATACTATAACTCCGGTATGGCCCAAAGTTTTACATAATTTTCTACCAGAAGATATTGATAAAAAGCTTAATGATAAAATTATCACCGATGTCTACAGGAGAGCAAAGTTCATTATTCTTCAATTTAAACATGGAATTATTGCAATCCATCTAAGGATGACCGGTAAACTTTATATTCTTTTAGACAAACCTTATCCTAAACATTGTTCAGCCCTGATCAATCTGGCTGGCGGAAGAAAACTGATCTTCGAAGATGTAAGAAAATTCGGACGTTTTTATCTATATGATAATGTTGAGCCCATCAATAGTCGTCATGGACCCGAGCCATTAGACCATAATTTTAGAATCGAAACATTTCAGAAAATGCTGAATAGTAGGAAAAGAAATATAAAAGCACTCTTATTAGATCAATCATTCATCTCAGGGCTTGGGAATATATATGTGGATGAATGTTTGTGGAAAAGCAAAATCCATCCAAATTCCATCTCAAATGCCATTCCGAAAAAAAAAGCAGCTACACTCCATTTCCAAATTCGACAAACACTTCAGGATGCAATTAAGAAACAGGGAACAACTATTATAGATTTTTCTGTTAATGGAGAATCTGGGAAATATGCCAATGAGCTGAAGATTTTTGGCAGAGCGGATTTAAATTGTTTTACCTGCAAAAATAAAATTAAAAAAGGCAGAGTNGCCGGTAGAGGAACTTATGCTTGCCAAAAATGCCAGAAAATTTATACCGGGTATTAATAAAGTAAAATCAATCTTCATCTATAAATAATTGGATTTTTATTNACTNCATGAATATTATTTTATTCTAANAATNCANATTAGGATCANATATTATCATCTGTGANATNAGTTANTTGATTNATACCAGNATTCTTTATTTTTTTTTAAATTTGAGAGCGGAACCATTCAATNGAGNTATTTAANTGATCATANCNATGACTTTNAAACAGATTNTCATATTCATAANACTTATCATAAGCCNTGCCTTTGGAAAATCCAAAGATGTAAAAGCTGATGCNGGTAGAGATATTNGTGTACCAAATAAGACTACTATTTTACTNGATGCTTCNAATTCTAAACCAAAAAAGNAATTAAAACATTATGAATGGTCTTTTNAAGAGGAAATTATCTTCAAAAGTGACTACGTGCTTCATGAAACTGACTCTGTAATATTNCATGAACCAAAGAAGGNGANGAATGATAGAGTAAGTATTAAAAAAATAATTACCAAAAANAAATTTATTGAGCTCACNGTACCCGATTTACCGGTCGGAGNAAAATTCCCTGTGGTTCTAAAGGTCGTAGANAATAAAGGTAATGATGATTCTGACATAGCCTGGATAAAAATAATTGACCCCACAGAATTAAATGAAAATTACAATTTTACTAATGTAGTATTGGAAGAGGGTGACGGTTNGATGNAAACCACAGCATACAAGANACCAGACGTAAAGATCTGGCAGGAATACCTTATCAGAANNCATAAAATGTACAGAGTAAGAGTAGATGGGAAATTTGGGCCGCAAACAGCGAAGGCAACCTGGAANATCTTTCGACCAAATAAAACCGAAAAACAGCCGGAGATTGTAAANGTTACTCACGACATGTTTATGCTGGCTCTTGCAGAATCATTAGAAGGTGATCGCGAACTNGATTTGTATTCCAAAATCAATCCTAATTTTATTTCTATCCAACCAATCAAAAAAAGCANACTAAAGGCCATGGAGGTAGAAATAATAAATGCTTTTTTATACAAGGAGATTCAAAAACTAGGTATTGAAAAAGTATTAGATCCAAACCGATTNATACCTGATTCAATTCNAACACTTAAATTAGTAGACAGAGTAATAATTAATGCAGATACATCAATTACTTCGGAAAAAAAATATAGTAAGTACGGTGAGGATCTNTCTAAACCCACNATTGTAATTCTTGATACTATCATCACGAAAGATACGGTGATAACCTATGAAGAATATGGAGCGTCAATTACTATCGACACGCTCTCATTTAGTGAAACTATTGATACTGTTCTCTACTATAATTTTAATTGTATCACTGACTCCTGTGCGGCAGAAAATGCAATCTTNGAAGGGGTTGGGCAAGTACTTACCTGGGGTATCAATGAATACTCCGAACTTGAGATCCATTTTTTTAANGCATTAAATCAATTGAGAAAAAACCCACCCTGGGTTTGGACATCATCGCCANTTACCCTNNATCCGAATATCTTAGAAAAATTTCATTACCCTGAGGCTCTGGCAGTCACAAATGATGGAGGACTATTGGCAGTGGCAGGAAATGACCAAACCGTGTATAAATTAAATTTAAATCAGGATGCTTCTGTTCTCTTGCAGAATAAANTTTTGGGGAAAATGTTGCTTCACCCATCAGGAATGGATNTAGGTCCCAATGGTATCNTATATATAACTGACAGAGATAACCACCGTATGTTTTCTAAACTGGATGATGAATATGTATCCATCTTGAGTGCTGGGAAAAATAAAATAAGAAACCTNAGTAATGATCAGATCAGTTATCCGTCAAAAGTAGCCGTTGGCCCAACCGGNAGNATTTACGTGCTTTACGAAGGCAGTGACTGCNTTATAAANCTCAACCAAAATTACGATATCAGTATAGTTCTGAAGCCAGGCAGGATCGCTGGCATCAGAGATATAGCCGTGAGCAAGAATGATACTCTTTTCATTGCAAGCCCATCCACCAATAGAGTATACAAAGTTATTAATGATTCTACTGCAATTCCCTTTGCTGGAATAGAAGGATCGAGTGATATGGTTAAAAATAATATTCCAGCCACAGAATCGTATCTNGGNTCACCTGTGGCGATTGATTTTGATAATGTGGGTNGATTGTACATTGCGGATAACAAATTTGGATTACTACGTAGAGTTGATAANGAAGGNAGCATTNCCACTCTCTTTGGAATAAATAATAAGATTGAAGGTATCGGAAACATGCGAGTNTCAAAAGATCCAAATCCAAATATATTTATTTCTCAACCTCTCAAACATAAAATACAGAGAATTTCATTGAACCGTGTGTACCCCTGGCGTACAGAAATAAAAATCAANAGTCCTTACCACATCATNAATNAAANTGGGGTCTATGGTCTGGAGCCAGAACTTCAGAGTGCGTTGGCNGCNGTATTGAGTGGAAAATNNACTTTGCCNAAGGATGAAAAAACAATAGGCCNNCAACTGGCTAAAAATTACCGTTTTATATCTGACTATATGGTAAAGCACCCTCTAATATTTGCTTTACTGCTTATTCTACTAAATCAGAGTATCTCATCTAANGAGGGNGGAGNNTCNATATTTGATCTCCCACCTGATTTNCCCAACATATAATCAGATTTTTCAAAAATTAATTATCATTCTAATAGATCACTATAGGAGTTGATCATGAATAAANTNATCTACATCCTAATTCTAATGACTGCGATAGTTANGGGGCAANATAGACGACANCTATCTAATCATACAGAAAATGTGGNNCAAACTAATCNTAAATCTGAANCCCAAGATCGAAATGTACCCAAGCTTTTATCATATCAGGGGCTTTTAACCAAAGCAAATGGGAAAGGCGTGCAGGATGGCACATACGATATTACTTTCAGACTGTATCAGGATTNGGATGGNGAAATTCCATTCTGGGAAGAAGCTCAAAATGTGGTGATTGCCGATGGCATTATTAGTGTGACTCTTGGTAAGAACGTTGAAATNGGTGCCATNCCAACAGATGCTTANCTTGAGATCGAGATTAATGGAANAACGTTATCACCTCGACAAGAAATGACATCGGTTTTTTATGCCATGGTTTCAGACACAGCTAAATATGCACAAAAAGGTAATTATACGGAGCTGGATAGTTTGCCTGACTTANCCCTATATGCAAAAAAAGACACACTTGATAATTACTCAACCACATCCAGTTATGAATCTGTAGCTTTCACCGGGGATTACAATGACTTGAATAACCTGCCAAATCTGGATCTGCTCGATCAAAGCGATACACTTAATTTTTATGTNATGACCGATAGCCTCAGTGCATATACACTTACATCAGNTTTATCTGCGGTTGCCACAACTGGAGAATATAGTGATCTTTCCGGTGCACCAGATATCTCTGTATATGCTACCAATGATACTTTAGCAAGCTATACTCTTACATCTGATCTNGCTGCACAGTATCAGCCGGCAGACGCTGATCTGGACGACCTTGCAGATGGAACACTATCTGCAAGNAANGTTGAAAATAATGAGTATTTTATTACNTCTNCCGGAGAAGAAGGNCAGATATGGGTGTCNGATGGAAGTGATGCAGGTAACTGGGAAACATTTGAAAACTTCGGTATCACAGGTGCAGCAACAACGATTGATACAGAAGATTTAACACCTTTAGTTGCAATGGCTACAGATAGCGATGGTAAAGTATCTGTATCTGATGTAACCAGTACAGAGTTAGGATACTTAGGCGGTGTCACAGATTCCTTACAGAATCAGATTGATAGTAAGCAGGCTGCAGATGATGACCTTACTGATCTCGCAGATGGAACACTCTCTGCAAGTAAGGTTGAAAATAATGAGTATTTCATTACATCTGCTGGTACAAACGGACAGG
>PBKF01000045.1 GCA_002722105.1 Fidelibacterota bacterium | reverse complement strand
TTTATAAATATTCATTAAGAAAAATTAAAGTTACTATAATGTATAAACAATAATGTTATGAGCGTTATGAGCGTTATGAGTGTTTAATATTATTTGTCAATTTTATATTGTATTGATCAAATACTGAATCTTATTCACTCCGTACAGACTGTAGTGATATAAATTATCAACTGCTTTGGTTTAACTTCTTAGTATTTGAAAAATTACATATCTTGGTACTGAATTTAGTGTAATTGTTTAACTTGTACTAAAGTGATTTGAGTAAGTTCATATTCGCAATATACTTACTTATATCAAATTTATTTTTACAACCATTATAACTCATATATCTTATTTTCCCATATACAGGACGTTCAAACCAGGGACGATCATGTACTCCTCCCAGACTCCAAGCGATACCTGTATATCCATTTGCATCACGACCATCTAACTCATACTTATCATTCAAATCTATTGCCGTTTGTAACGCTATTTCGGGAGAAGGGCTCCACTCTAAAATCTTTTTAGCCCAATACATTCTCATGTAAGTATGCATTTTCCCTGTATACACCATTTGCAATTGGGCAGCATTCCATAGTTCATCATGAGTTTCTGCAGTTTCAAAAGCTTCTGGAGGATATAGATATTCCCGTTTATCATTCCTGTGATAATGGAGACTTTCCTTTGCCCAATTAGGAAACCCATCGAAGGAATCATAATTATTATTATAAAAACAAAAATTAGCAGCCAATTCCCGCCGCACTATAAGCTGCTCTAAAATACTTTTGTTTTCAATTGTATCAATTTGACTGAGGTTTAACGCCACGCGCTGTGAAGAGATATGACCAAAGTGCAAAAATGGACTCAGATTAGAAAGAACATCTTGGTTTGGGTTATTGCGATGATTGGTATAATTTTCAATCGGGAGCTTAGAAAAATATTCTAATTGTTTCTGAGCCGCTTTTTCTCCTGGTAACAACCACTCCACTGATACAACACTATTATCAACATTCAGCTTCTTGTAAATATTTGGCCAATCAATATCCCAACCGGGTGAATTAATATTCACAGAGTGCCGTTTCAATTTAGGAATTTCTGTTAAAAATTCACTTAGGTGTTTTTGTATTTTTGGCCTGATGGTGTATGCTCCCCACTCCTGCTTTTCGCTTGTCACCCAAATAGGTACAATATTATTGGAATCAACTATATAAAATGGAATATTAATGGAATTTGAAATTCTCTTGGTCCTCCGGCGATGGAAACGAAGCGGTGAAAAATCTGTGACCAGAATGGCAATCTCTTCTTTTAATATTAGCTTTGGAAGCTCATTACTTGGCGTACCATTTAGTAGACGAAAACTTATATTGAGTTTTTTTAATGATTTTTCTGTTTCATATAGCCCCTGAAATAAAAAATCATATTGTCGGATATTAGAACTGGGAAAGTCACCGATATAATTAAAACATACCATGAGAGAATATCCATTTTGCAATGCTAAGTCCTGTGCATGTAACAAAGCCCAATTATCATAAACTCTTTTGTCACGCTGCATCCAGTATAGTACAGTTTTACCTTTCAGAGAACCAGATTGTAATTGTTTTATTCGATTTGGATGGACAACCGACATGATGGAATTAAGTTACTTTTTAGCTATTGAAAGACCGCCATCAACTGGAAAAGTTTGTCCCGTAATCCAATTATTATTTGGATCAAGCAGAAACTGCAGCATACTGCTTATGTCTTTTGGTTTTCCAACAGAACTAGTTACGTGAAGATTTTTACTGTATTCGAGACTGGATGGATTATTCATAATAGCGGAAGATAGCGGTGTATCAACAAGCCCTGGTGCTACAGCATTGAAACGGATTGATTTTCTCGCATAGGTTATTGATGCAGATCTGACTATTGCTTCAATACCTGCCTTGGCCGCAACAATTGCTTCATGGTTAGGTAAACCAATACGCACTGCCGCAGTCGACATTAATATAACAGATGCATTGCTTAAAACTTTACCTGCAGCACGGACAACTGAGTAGGCACTTTTTAGGTTTGTAGAAATAATATTATCAAATTCTTTTTCTGTTATGCGATGTGGTGATTTTAATAAAATACTACCTGCTAGATTAACGATACCATCTACATTACCTAATATTTTTTTGCCATCAGAAATAAAGTCCAAGGTATTATTAAACGATGTTGCATCAACTGAAGCGGACTGCAGATTTCCTTGACGAGGATATGCCAAAAGGTTTTTATGAGAACCAAGAAAGAGCTTGTTTCCCTTGGCTTGCAGATCCGCTACCAGTTGAACACCGATACCACCGGCGGCACCAATTATAATGTAGTTATTCATTTATATGGTATAAAGCTTGATAAATAACACTGCTTGAAGAGGCCACACCACCCGCTAATTTCCAGCCTTCACTGAGCAAAAACCCTACGGCTTCTACGAGATCTATTTTATCTTCGTTGAAAGCAGATACGATACAATAATTTTTGTGTTTTATAACATTAACTTTTGGCATACTTAATACGATTTTTTATCTAATATTTCAATAAAGTTCACATCCAGATCTTTTGTATAAATATACCCGGTTATATCATGATAGTATTGGAATTTTGGATGCATTTTTATCCACAATAGCAAAATAATTAGGATGCTGATCTAATGTAACTAAGTCCAGATTTATATTATTAAACATCAGGACGGAACATATTTGATTTTCGAGAAGTACATCACAATCAAAACGCTTTTTGTAATACTCAAGTAAACTTGAAATATTTTCCACTTGGATAGAAACATGATCAATAATTGAAAGAATATTTCTCATAACATATTTGTTTTTTTCAAATTAATTATAACAAAATATATGAGCGTTATGAGCGTTATACAATACATTTAATAAACTTTTTTTAGAATTTATCTAAATGAGAATCAAGTCCAATTGCAATCATATAGATAACAATTTATAATTCAAATATTTTGAATACTTTTCCTAATCTATTTGGATAAGAATTTCATTTTTTCTAAATGGTGGGAGTGCCCATGGTGAGTTATATTGAGCTACCATTGATTTTCCATTAATCTGTAAACCCAGTTCTGACATTCTTTTTTCCAACCTATCTTGAAAATATTTCACCCGTTCTTCTGTGGCCCAACCCCCAAATGTAATAGCAGCTACTTTCGATAATTTTCGTTCTTCTAATTTTACATTTTTAAGATTTGGGCTGGGTAGATTTTCAAATTGGTGCTCCCTCGGCATTATAAAAAGTACTTCGTGTGTTTCCTCTTCCCCATCAAGTTCGGTAGAAATCACCGGTGCTGTCATAGCAATTTCCATTTGGCTCTCATTCCCGCCAAAAATATAATTGGCGATTCTTCGAAAACCCTCGTTTTGTGCTGACCTATAGGGTAAACTAACCTGAGTAACCGCGATAATCATAGATTGATATTCTCGAATTTCAAAATTACCCCTTTTATCTATTAATTTATAGATAGGGTTTTCAATAGCCATAAGTGAACCAATTCCTAAAAATAACATTAATATTTTCTGCTTCATTAATAATTCCTTTCTTCATTTTATGAATGGTATTAATACAGGAGTTTTTTGTTTATACTCGTTATACGATTCTAAATGGCCCCATTTTTGATCAGAACTAGCCTCCAGCAAATTAATTCCACTTACTCTGGTTAATAAAGTGGTTACGAATACCGGTGAAATGAGTGTTACATATTGCCAGCCTGATAAAACCGGAAAAGATATAACTGCCATTCCAACCCAAACCATGATTTCACCAAAATAATTAGGATGACGAGAAATAGACCAGAGTCCGGTGGTAATAAATTGACCTTTATTTTTATGATTATTTCGAAAATGCCGCTTTTGTTCATCAGCCAATACTTCAAAAGAAAATCCGAAAAACCAAATAATTAAGCCAATGATAAAATAAAGATCATTTTTCAAATCAGCATTATTTAATATAAGCGTAAGGCCATTTGCAGTTGTTAAAAACACCCACAATGCAGACATATTGAACCAAAGTAAAAATCTATAAAAGGAAGTTTTTACATCATGAAATCTTTTGTCTTCGCCAACCTGAGACACTCGAATAAATAAAAAGAGTCCAAGACGCAGTGCCCATATTAAAATAAGAATAGCAACAACCTGTGAACGGAAGTTCAATTCATCTACACTATAAATAGCAATTCCTATCATTACCAAATAGGCAAATGTTCCTGTGATATCATAGTACTTTTCAGTTTTGAATAGATAAGAAGGAATAAAAATTAGCCAATGAATGAAAAATCCAATTGCGGCAATATACATAAGACCAGGATAACCATAAATATTTGGCCCACCCTGAGCTCCTGCATATCCAAATAAAAGTGCAACCATAAATAAAAACATAGATTTGAAAATATTAATCATCATTTCACCTTCTTTAGTTCAATAATATTAAATTTAAACAGTAAGACTGAAAATAAATAACCTAGATCTATTTCGAACCAGCGTACTGCAAAATTTCTTTCTTGAGGCGACTTATGGTGATTGTTTTGATACAATTCTCCCATCATTAAGATATCAACAGGAAGAGTATTTTTAGAATTATCCTTCTGCTCATTGAAATTTCTATAGCCCCACAAATGGCCAAACCAATTAACAATAAACCCATGTATAGGGCCCATAAGTATGTGTACAGGGATCAGTAAATAAAACCAGGGGGAAGGTGCATAAACAAGATAAATTAAAGTGTAAATAATAATAAAAATGCCCCGCATGACCATTGATTCTGCCAGGTTCTCTAAAAACGGCCATCGAGGCACATTCCGAGCTGTTATTTCATTTTTTTGAAATTGAGAAACTAAATCACGATATACAATAAATGTACGTTTCTGGAATTCAAAAATATTTTTTATTATATGAGGGGAATGAGGATCCTTTTTTGTATCTGCAAATTCATGATGACGTCTATGCAAAACAGCATAAGCAGCTGGATGAAGAAAGGATGACCCCTGAAAAATAAAAGTAAGTAAAAAGAAAACTTTTTCAACCCAAAGATTCATTTTAAACATATTATGAGATGCATATCTATGAAGGAAAAATGTTTGGAAAAATAATGATAAATACCAATGGCTAATAAGGAATACAACAATTACCATTATTATTACTCACTAATAAGATTTTTATTTATAAATAGAAAATGTGACACACCCCATTCCGTACCATCATTCATTCCAAACAGTTCTTCACAGGCCATGAAGAAAATACTCCATCTCTGGAACCACATTTTGGCATTATTATCACCATAAGTTTTTGAAAAAATATCCAAAATTATTTTTTTATTTTTATCCATTTGATTCAACCAAGCTCGAGAAGTTTTTGAATAATGATTACCTGAAAATCGCCAAACTTTCTCAATTTTTACATGATCCTGAAAATAAAGTAATAAACGGTGTGAAGGCATTTGACCACCACTGAAAAATTCTCTTGCCATCCAATCCCCAGGTCCATGATCTTCAAATGGATAGGCCAGAGTCTTGTGAGAAAATATATGGATAAATATTTTTCCATCCGCAACCATAAAGCTACTGATTCGTTTTAAGAGTTCACCATAATTACGCATGTGCTCAAACATTTCAACGGAAATAACACGGTCAAAAATTTTATCCGTATTAAAATTGTTCATATCCGCAGTGATTACTTCAATATTTGTTAAACCATTTTTTTCACAGCGCTTTTGAATAAACTTTCTCTGGTCACTAGAATTGCTAACTGCAGTAATTTGAGCATTTGGTAATTGCTGCGCCATGAAACAAGTTAGAGACCCCCAGCCACAACCTAATTCTAGAATCTGCATACCATCTTTTAATTCTGCTCTTTGAAAAGTAGTCTCTAACATAGCAGTTTCAGATGAGTCCAATGATTGAGTTCCAACGGGCCAATATCCGGAACTGTATTTTAAATGTTTCCCAAGAACCTGTTCAAAAAATTCTGGAGGGACTTCATAATGCTGTTCATTTGCTTTTTCGGGAACCAGTGCGATTGGACTTGCTTTAAGTTCATCTACCCATTTTTGATGTAATTCTTCTGTGTTTTTAACTCCAGTACCTTTTACAATACTTAATCTTTTCAGATTTAAACTTCTAATGCCTTTTCGAATCAAAAAATCAGGCAGCATTCCTTTTTCGGCAAATGATATAAGTTTTTTTATCATATCAATAATCTATCTGTATATTTTGTGAATCTGGTTTTGCAAAAATAAACTGGTAGTCACCAATATTACGCTCTCGGAATCCTGCTTCACAGTATACAAAATAGAATTCCCACATATTAATGAATTCATTTGAGAAGCCCAACTCTCTAACTCCTTCTAATTCATCTAAAAATTTTGTACGCCAATTTTTCAGTGTTGTAGCATAATGCAATGTGATATCTTCTAAATGAGCCAGGGAAAGATCTGTATGTTTTTTCATAGCTTCAGTCATTTGGGAAACAGATATAAGACATGAACCTGGAA
Organism: Fidelibacterota bacterium; assembly: GCA_002722105.1. Next base: position 25,334 of record PBKF01000045.1, on the reverse strand, counting down.
AGATATACTTTTTAATAAAATCAACCGAGTTCTTATATTTATCAAAATTTTGGTCATTATAAGTGATACCCTGCATGGCAAAAAGACCGTCATCTTTGAGCAATGATGCAACTTTTTGGAGGTATTGTGGTACAAATTGGTGACCCACTGCTTCTATCATTTCGATGGAAACGATTTTATCAAACTGCCCCCTAAGGTTCCGATAGTCATCTTTTAATAAGGTAATTTTATTATCCAGGCCAGCTTCTTGAATCCTACTCTTTGCCACTTTATACTGGGCATCCGAAATAGTCGTAGTTGTCACGCGACACCCATAATGACTGGCAGCATGTATGGCAAAACTACCCCAGCCGGTTCCAATCTCCAAAATTGAATCTTCCGATTGAATATCCAGTTTCCTGCATATACGGTCTAATTTTTCAATCGATGCTTCTTTCATGGTGGTATTTTCATCTTTGAAAAAGCCACATGAATAGGTCATAGTTTCATCAAGCCACAGTTGATAGAATTCATTGCTTAAATCATAATGGGCAAGAATATTTTGCTTACTTCCAGACAATGAGTTTTTTCGTAACCAATGTATAAATTTGTTGAATGGCTTTGCTAATACTGCCCAGCCGGAATCTAACTGCCCTATCATATTTTTATTACGAAACAATGTTCTTAATAAAGCAACCAAATCATCAGATTTCCAATGTCCAAGAGTGTAGGCTTCAGTTGCACCCATCAAACCACCACTTCCTAATAAGACATAAAATTCTGGAGAAAGGATATCCACTTTAACTTTTAATTCTGATTCAGAATCACCGAAGGAGTAACTTTCATCTCCATCGGTAAGTTGGATATGACCAAATTGAATATTATCAAATCGCTTTAGAATAATTGATTTAAAAATTCCGGATAAATAATTACCCTTCTTGTTTGCCTTTATCCTACCTGCTGCAATATCAACTCTCATTCTGTTTCCCTTTAAATTGTTCCTGCGATATCTTATCTGGATGTGTAAAAAACTGTGCACCCTTAAACCATATCTTCACTGCATTCCAGTGTATCCGCCAAACTACCAGCGCTGTAATAAATGGATAGCGAAATGTCTTAAGCATCAAATTTGTTGCGTTCATCTCTTTTCGTTCCATGGATAAAGTAGCATCAAAAACTTTGTTCCCATCTTTGAAATTTTTCATATTTACAAGTAAATTTTTTCCCGGTTGGGTAAACATCCATTCATAATCATGATCCATCCCCCAGAAAGGACTAACGTGGAATTCCTTTCTCATATTAGATATAAGATTTTCATGCTTATTCAATCGATCTGAGATCATATAGGCGTGCCTTTCCTTCCATGGCGTATTTGTCACTTCTGCCATAATGAGTTCTATATCGGTATCCTTTTCATTAAAGCAGTAATAAAAACTTACAGGGTTGAAACAGTGACCAAAATATCGTAAGTGGGTGAGTAATCGGATTGGACCTTTAAGATTTTTTCCAGTTTTTTTCTTAACCGTGGAGCGTACAGCAGCATCCAATGTTTGTTGTTTATCACCGTGGTAATCCTTTCTATAGAATGATACAATGGACGGTTTATTCGTATTCCAAAACCAAGATTTTTTGAGCATACTTTCTACTTTGGCAACATCAAAATAAGCCATAAAAATAGGGTAAGTAAAAAAATGGTCAAACGGACTAAAACGCCGATGGCGAATTGTACCGCTGTAAATGTAATTAGCATTTGAAAGAGTCATAGTGTGATTCCAAAATGGCTACAAACTTCCAGTGCACTGACAACACCGTCTTCATGAAAACCATTTCGCCAATAGGCACCGCAATAAAATGTATTATTTAAACCACTAATTTCATGTTTCCTTTTCTGTGCACTGATCCCTTCCGGGGTGAACAGGGGATGATCATAATGTAATGTTTTCAAAACTTTCTTATCATCTACAAAATCATTGTTATTCAGTGTAACACAGTAGGTATCTTCAGCGTCTAGAGACTGTAATATATTCATATTGTAGGTCATGGCCATTGGCTTATTTGGTTCCTGATCCAAATTATAATTCCAGCTAGCCCAGGCTAGTTTTCGCTTTGGTAAAACAGATGAATCAGTATGAAGCAGTGCGTCATTGGATTGATAGGGTAATGCACCAAGAATTTCCCTTTCCTTTTTAGAAGAATCTTCCAGCAACTGTAATGCTTGATTGCTATGGGTGGCAATGACAACTGCATCAAAAATTTCTTCTTTATCGGCAGTCTGAATTGTTACACTATCTTCTGATCGACTGATAGACTGTACCGGGGAATTCAATCTAATCTTTGATTCAAATTCTGCTATAATTTTTTTTACATATTCTTTTGAACCGCCTTTAATAACCCACCAACCACTACGGTTTTTTATCTGCAATAATCCGTGGTTATTAAAAAAACGAATGAAAAATAATGCGGGCATATCTAGCATTGAATTTGCTTTAGTAGACCAGATTGCAGATCCCATGGGAATAATGTAATGGTTAATAAATGATTTTGAATATTTATTATCATTTAAATAGTCCCCCAGTTTGACATCTACAGAAAGAATTGCCATATCCGCCTTACCCATTTTGTTAAATCTTATAATGTCTCGTAGCATAATCCAGAATGAAGGTCTGAAATAATTCAAGTGCTGGGCGAAAAGAGACTTCAGAGAATTACCGGCATATTCAAAATTTTTGTTTACAGATTTAACACTAAATCCCATTGTCGTTTTTTGTCGCTTCACACCTAACTGATCTAAAAGTTTAATAAAATTAGGATAGGTAACTTCATTATAAACAATGAATCCAGAATCCACAGCATAAGTAGTCTGATCTGTTTTGATTGCATGAGTATGTGTATGTCCGCCAACATAATCATTTTTTTCAAAAACAGTTATTTCGTGCTTACGATTAAGTAAGTAAGCAGCAGTCAAACCTGATATTCCCGTGCCAATAATTGCAATTTTCACCTAGATTTATTTCCACTCCTGCATAATTTTTTGGACCTTGGATACATCATAACCAATTCCCGCTAATCTATTGATAATCTTTTCATAAATATCATTAGGTAGTTTGGACTCACGGGCCATGATCCATACATATTTACGATTAGGAACTCCAACAACAGTGTAACTATAATCATCAGCTAAATCAATAATGAGGAACGCTAACTTGAACGGCCAGATAAACTGCATTCTCCATTCCGCATTTGTTTCCGTATTAAAAATGAATCCAATTGGATTGTATACTTTTTTCTTACCAGTTGGACTATCCTGGTAGAAAGTAAAGGTAGTCTCAACCTCCCCTTTATCATTAAGATGGTATGATTCAACAGCATTGGTAGCGCGCTTTTCAATAAAAGTAGGAATGTTAGCGATGACATACCAATCGCCCATGAAGCGATGGATATCTACAAATGGTACTGTTTTCATGCTTTGATGGTTACTATTATCAATGAAATTACAGGCTACAAGAAATAATAAAACGATTATAAGGTTTAAATCTCTTATTATCATAAATCAACTTTCGAAATAATTTTTTGACATGACTTCATTTTGTACATCCCGGAATAACCCCACAATACTGTTTTTGTTGATCATTTCCACAAGAAAGGAAGGGATAGATCCGCCTGGGTGCATAGTGAGTATGTAGGATATTTTAATTCTTCCTGATTGTGCCGGTTCCCATTTCCACAATCCAGCACCATTTTTTAAATAGGTTGCATTTTCCGTAAGGTCATTTGTAGCCGGACTTTGACCTGGTTCCAGTAAAATCCAGTAACACATTATATTTGAAGAGTGATTATCAAATGGTTTACGGCTCATGTAGAAATAGTATTCCCGGTCATCAAAAAATGGTAGATCAATTACAATCCGCTGGAAAGCAAGTAAACCATCTGATCTATTTTCAATCACTCTAGTATAAAGAGAATTAGCATTCGAAAGAAAAGAATCATAACGCTTTACATTCATAATGACATCTGTAAAATTTTCCGGATTTATATCATATAACTTTTCTACTTTAATAGCATTGAGTTTATAGTCCGCAATTATTTTCTCACTGATATAAATTGAGTCGCTAGTACTTTCAATGATATTCCAGTCTGAGTTGTCATACAATATTTTGAGTAGAGACCGGTTCATTGAATTAATTTCGTTAGCAAAACCGAGGGCCACCCAGAGAATAATGAAATAAATAAAGCAGGGTTTAGATTTCATCACGAATAATTATTCTGTTTAAATGATATAAAAGAGGTACAGTTATACCCCAAACTAGAGCCAATATAACTATTGTAAATACCGACATTTGAAAATTAATTGCTCCAAATTTTAATCCAGCTAGATAAGATAAAGGGCCAAATATGGCACCGAGAAGAAATGCAAAAAACCACTTACCATCTAGCCACCCAAGTGAATGATTAATAGTTGCAGCAAATCCTAACCACATAGAAATAATCCAAAGTGGTGCAAAAAAAGAAAGAGTAAGTCCTTCATAAATAATTAGAGATGATTGTAGAAAAATTGTATCGACAAATGATCCTAACAAACCAACAATAATGATAAAAATAATCTCCGATCGATTGTTACCATTAAGCATTAAATGAGTAATTAGGAAAAAAACCATCATAATTGGGCCCAAGTAGATATATCCATTCTGTACACCTAGGACACATGCCCACCAGCTGCTCTGGAAACCAATGATGTTAAACAATTTTTTATAATTTGACATTTTCAATATTAAGAATCAAAAAAGGGTATACACAAGCTTAATATGAGCGTTATGAGCGTTATTGATATATTTTAATAATTGGATTATAGTTATCTGTTAAATATAATTATTCAATCCAAAAATCGGTTTGTTTTTCTTCCATTTTCCACGCGTAAAATCAGGGATTTTAACAGCAGCACTTCCCAACCGTATTGACTTTTCAGACAGGGGACAAATTACACTCATACTTACTGAATCATAAACATCAATAACCGGTTCAGCGCCTTTTAATACCTCAATAAATGCCCTGAAAATAAAAAAATCCATACCACCATGTCCTGACCCAGAAGCTTCATTACCAAAACGTTTCCAGAGTGGATGATCATATTTTTTCATATATGCTTCTTCTTTCTCCCATCGATGCGATTCAGGACTCAACCCTTCAATGTAAATGGATCGGGCATCTTTTTGCCACAGTCCTTGGGTCCCCTGCACTCTAAAATTCAAGCTGTATGGCCTAGGGTTATTGGTATCATGACTAAGCATAATTGTTTGACCATTTTCACATTTTATTACAGTAGTCACAATATCACCACACTTGAATTGAATATCGGCATTAGGATGATTTGGCCCACTTTTATCAACAATATATTTGCTTAATCCACGGCTTTGTGTAGCGGTGGAGGTCAAGTGAAGCATCTTATTCCCACGATTGATTCCTAGCATGGTGCTTACAGGACCTAATCCATGTGTCGGGTATAAATCTCCATTCCGATCTATAGAGTGCTGTGTACGCCACTTGGCTTCTGAATATCCTTTTTCTCCAAATTCAACACCACCGCCATAGGGCTGCTTCCCATCATTAAATTTCACATGGCGAAGATCATGTTGGTAACCACCTTGACAATGTATTAATTCTCCAAACAATCCCTGCCTAACCATATTTAATATTGCCATAACATCCCGACGATAACACACATTTTCCATAATCATACATAATTTCCCTGTTGCTTCGGAAATATTGACCAAATCCCAACATTCCCGCACTGTTAATGCTGCAGGAACTTCTGTTCCAACATGGATTCCATTTTTCATTGCTGCAGTGGACATGGGGTGATGCCACTCCCATGGTGTAGCAATATAGACACCATCCAAATCTTCATTCTTGACCATATTAAGGAAATCCTCATCCCCTTTATTATACACCCGAGGTTGAGGTTTGCCAGCATCATTTAATATTCTTAAAGCACTTTCAATCATTTTTTCATCAATATCACAAATAGCAGGGATTTCCACTCCAGGATATTTACCAACAAGCCATAATGCCCACTGGCCTCTTAATCCGGTCCCGATGACTCCTAATTTTACTCGTTTTTTCTTTGTGGAAGCATACATTGACGATGGCATAAATGATAAAGCAGCACTGGCGGCTGATACAGTTTTAATAAAATTTCTTCTATTTAAATTTTTTGACATTAGCTACCTCATTGTTTTAGTACTAAATCTTGGAGATCAATTCTCACTGATAAAATATAAGGGCTTTTATTATCTTCCCAGTGCCCATATGTTGTTGTTACTATATAACCGTCCGATAAAATTTCAACTCCAGGATAAGCACAATCCCATTCATGTTTATTATCTTTAATTCGAATTCGAAATTCACCAACCTTTCCAGAAAAAAGATCTTCATATTTCCCTACCCATGCGACCCAGTCTCCTTGTGTTGGGCTATAAGGTGCAGTATCCCGAAATGAAATAAATAGACGACCATCAAGTAGATATTTCCCTGTATGGCGGTCACCTGTGAGTTCTCGTGGAAGTTCCATAGGTTCACTCCAGGAATTACCTTCATCATTTGAAAAGATTACATGTGAATTTTTAGACCGACTATTTTCTCGCAGAAGGACTGCTAATTGTTTACCATTGGGAGAACGTATTAGGCTCGGCTCGCATAGATGAATTTTGTTATTCTGATAAACTGGTAAAGGATGAGACCAGGTGAGTCCACCATCAACAGAATTAGTCTGGTATAACGTAAATACATCCGTTTTTTTCCCATCTTTGATAAAAAATCGACCATCATCATGAAACATAGCAAGATAGTTTCCTGGTTTTTTCAGTGCTTCAACAAAACCCATGACAACAATACCACCCCAATTACCTACTGGCTGTAGAGCAGACCATGTGATCCCATCATCATCTGAAACTGCGAGCCTTGCCGGATAAAGCCCTGACCAAAGAATGAGCCTTTTCATTCCTCTTTTATCAATTACACGATGAATTGTCGGTACTTCTTTACTAGTTGACCAATTAGGCGGTACCGGCAGGCGATCAGACCATGTTTTACCGCCATCCTTACTTTTTTTATATACTATCTCACCTTTACCATGACCTTTTGGATATACAATTAAAATCGTTTTCCCATCTTCTAATAAAACTGTGGATGGGTGACCTAAATAAACACCATCTTCCCGATCTACAATGGTCTGTAGATCTTTTCGATGATCAAGTTCGATGGTTGGAATTAAAAATCGCACTGGATTTGAACTGAATAGAAATGAATATAGAATGATAGTAATTAATAAACGTGACATTTTTAATCCTAAAATTAACAGATTCGCATGAAACTGGTGAAAACGTTCATTATTAATTTTTTCATAAAGCGATAAATGTAAGAGCTAAGTAAATAAACATTGTAGTGCACATGATAGCATAGGAAGTTATTTTTGCGTGGGGCCAGGGAGTCATGTCAACCGGTTCGAAATCTTGTTCATCACTAATTTCAATTTCTGCAGATGTTTTAGGTTTTAACCTTCCAATTAATAACATAATACCTACAGATACAATAAAGCTGATAAAATATCCATGGAGCCAATGCAAATCACCATCACCATTGGCAAAAATCTCAGGGACATTCTTTATATTCACAAATGTGAAAAATGCATAAAAAGCCATTCCAACAATCATCCCAATTTTTGCTGCCATTGCAGGTACCTGTTTGGTCCCTATCCCTAAAATAAATATGCCTATAATAGGGACACTATACAAGCCATTCACCTTTTGAAGATATTCGAAGATAGACTGCATTTGTGCAAGCATTGGAGAAATCAAAATAGATGTTATAGCCAAACCAATACTGAACTTTTTACCAATCAAAACAATCTCTTTTTCGCTAGCTTCTAGGTTCATGTACCCTTTGTAAAATTGGAGAGAAAATAAGGTGGAAGCACTATTCAAGGTACTGTTGAATGAGCTCAGGATTGAACCCATCAAAACAGCAGCAAATAGTCCGAGCGACCAGTCTGGGAGCACATGACGGACAATTGCGCCATAAACCTGATCTTGCTTCTGAATATCCAAATTTTTCATGTGAAGAGCAATGATGCCAGGTAGACACAACATGAGTGGCCCCACTAATTTCATAGCAGATGCAAATAAAACACCTTTCTGCCCTTCAGCTAAAGTTTTGGCAGCCATAGCTCGTTGAACAATCACCTGGTTTGTTGACCAGTAAAATATCTGAATAAACATCATTCCGGTTAGCAAGGTTGGCCATGGGACAGAAACAACCTTATTATCTACATTGGTTTGAATTATAACAGCCAGATAATCTGAGTTTGTTTTAAATAAAGTTGAAACACCCGAAATAAAAGACCCATCTCCCAATGCAATTAATGCCAAAATTGGAATAGTTAATCCGCCAATCAAAAGACCGATACCATTTAATGTATCAGATACTGCCACAGATTTCAAACCTCCAAATATTGCGTATGAGCTCCCTAATGTACCAATGATTGCCACTACAATCCATAGAGGAAAATTCAAATCAAACATTCCAATTAGTGCTAAAGATCCAGTATAAAGAACAACGGGAAGTAGGACAGTAACATAGCCAAATAAAAATAGTCCTGATACCAAGGTTCGAGTGGTTTTATCAAAACGTTTTTCTAAAAATGCAGGAGTAGTTGTGAACCCGCTGGCAAGATATTTAGGAAGAAAAATTAAGGCAGTGGCAATCATAGCAAATGCTGCCAAAGCTTCCCAAGCGATACCAACTAAAGCTTTGTCACCAAAAACAGCACCATTAAGTCCAACCAGTTGTTCTGTCGATAAATTTGTTAGTAATAATGATCCTGCTACTACAGGCCAACCCAGCGCACGACCACCGGTAAAATATTCTTCTGCGGGACTATGGGATTTTTTCATCCCACTTACTATGATATAAGTGAAAATGGCCACGGCACCTGTGGCCAAAATGAAAGAAACAATTGAAATAGTATTCATTTTTTATTTTTTACTTTCTGGAAAGTTTAGATAAAGCGACTTCTAGTCCAATGATATTACTTATTAGTCAATAGTAAAGCATTTTCCAATGTTTCCACAAGAAAAAGTGCATTATCTCGTGTAAAGACCATAGGTGGTTTTATTTTTAAAACATTGTGGCATGGACCGTCTGCACTTATTAAGACCCCCATTTCCTTCATAGCATTAACAATCTGGTGTGCTTCCTTATCAGCCGGCTCTAATGATCTATGGCTCCGTACCAATTCAATACCTAAAAATAAGCCATGTCCCCTCACATCGCCGATGATATCATAGTCTATTTTTAGCTTTTCAAGTAAATTTTTAAGATAATGTCCTACATCCAGAGCATTTTTTTGTAAGTGTTCTTTTTCTACCACATCTAATACTGCATGCCCCACTGCACAGGAGACAGGATTTCCGCCAAATGAATTAAAATATTCCATCCCTGTATTGAATTTGTCTACAATTTCTTTAGTGGTAACAACCGCAGATAATGGATGTCCATTACCCATTGATTTCCCCATGGTCACGATATCTGGGATGACATCTTGTGTTTCAAATCCCCAGAAATGTGTTCCCATCCTGCCAAACCCAATTTGAACTTCATCAGTAATGCAGATCCCACCAGCTTCTCTTACTATTTGGAATGCATCCTTTAAAAATCCATCCGGCAGAACCACCTGACCACCACAACCCATTAGGGATTCTACTATAAATGCGGAGACAACTTTATTGGAAGAGTGTATTTCATCTATTATCATCATCATTTCATTTATATATTTCTGTCCAGAATCCTTTCCTCGATATTTCCCTCTAAATTTATCTGGCATTGGTACAGTATGGACATATTCCGGTGCTCCAGAACCACCCGGGCCATTGTGCTTGTAGGGACTGATTTCAATCATCGATGATAAATGACCATGATAGGCCCCATCTAAAACAATTGTCTCTTTAGAATCTGAAATAGTTCGAGCAATTCGCAATGCCAGATCGTTAGACTCACTTCCAGAATTTGTAAAAAAACATACATCCAGTTTTTTTGGAAGTTTTTTTGAGAGTGCTGCTGCATAATAGACAATTGTTTCATCCAGATATCTTGTATTGGTGTTGAGCTTTTCAAATTGATTCTGAGCCGCCTTAATTACAGTTGGATGGCAATGCCCTACATGCTGAATATTATTTACAGCATCTAAATATTGTCTTCCTTTTTCATCATACAGGTATTGACCATCTCCTTTAACAATATGGAGTGGTGAGCTATAAGATAGTCTTAATGAAGGCGGTAAATATTTTTTACGTAGAATTTCAATGGAATTCTTATCTACCATATTATTTTACAATACTGATAATTTTAATGGATAATGCATCCAAATCTTCTTTTTCCAATTTTCGCAAAAGATCCCATACGGCTTTTTGAGATATAGATAAATACTGATTATCTGGAAATAACTTACATCGCCAAGCAGACATTGTTACTGAAATACATAGCCTGATACAGGATAGCCAAATAGCAGATTTTATTTCTGAATCATTCAGACGAAATACAGAATGATATCCTTTTAGTATCTGTGCCATGGTAGAAAATGGATTATCTTTTTCCAATCCTACATAGGCCATACATATGGCAGGTTCAGAAACCTGGTAAGAATAAACCATATCTCCGAAATCAATGATACCTATTGCGTCTCCTGCCTCATCTACCAATATATTATGCTCATTCCCATCATTATGAATCACTGCCATTCTTAAATCACTTATCAAGGGAATTACATTTTTCTCATACTCATTTAAAAAATGAATGATAGTTGCCTTTTCAGACTCTGAGTTTAAATAATCACACCTGTATTTAATTAGATCGATATTACGAACATCCCACTCAAAAATCCTGTCTGCTTTTAAATGAGAGAATCCATGCAGTGCTAAGCTTAGTCGTCCAAGGAAAGCACCTAACTTTTCATGAGATTTTTCATCCAAATTTTTATCTTTTAAGAATTTGCCCCTTATATACTCTATTCTTCGACTAAAATAAGAAATACCATCTTTTTCAATGGTGTGGATTTTCCCAATTTGTAAAGGTATGCCTAATTCTGGATCATTATGAGAGATAGACTTTGTTGCTTCATCCTGCATTTCTATAACAGAACGCTTTTCTGCACAATTTGAAATTTTTAATATGAATGGTTTATCTGATATTGGCCGAATAAAAAAATTTTGATCTCGATCGCTATAGAGATTTTCTGCATCACTCGATAACCCAAAATGATTTAAAATAAATTCTGAAATCTCTTTTTCGGAAAAATCTGGCGGTGGTGTAGAAAATACTGAAGACATAAGTTAAAAAATTACATCGCCCTGCTTATTGCTTCCACCTTAAAGTTGTGAAATAATCCATAAATTGATAAATATTCCTGTAACACTCTGAAACAGTAAAAATTATTTCTGTGTAAATAAATGTGACACTATAGATATTTTTTGTTAAGTTTAGATAATTCGAGGTAAGGGAATAGCATATCAACCTTTGACTTTACCCAGATCTATTACTATGTCAGAGAATAAGCAAAAATCTGTACTCATCATTGAGAGTGATGATATTATCCTGGAAAATTTGTCAAAACGTTTCAAAAAACAAGGCATGCTTGTAATCAGTGCTAAAGATGGTTATGACGGTTATACACGTGCATGTAATGAATCTCCTGATTTTATTGTATCCGAAACTCTTTTGCCGAGCATGAATGGTTTTCGTATTTCTCGGTTATTGAAATTTGATGAACGATTTAAAGACATTTTCATCATCCTTATTACCAGAAATGATGTAGGGGCTGCTCAGAATATGTTTGAAGCCAGTGGTGCAAACGAAATTTTGGCTAAACCTTTCCGATTTAAAGATTTAATCGAATTAATGATCCCAGTAGAGATAACTGAATGATCGATGTCCCACAAAACATACTTATTTTACTATTGATCATTATTGGTGCTTCTTTTGGCAGTTTTCTTAATGTGGTTATTTTGCGTGTGCCAAAAAAGATGAGTCTAATCAAGCCAAGCTCTCGCTGTACATCATGCGATCAAGCCATCAAGCCCTACGACAACATTCCTATATTGAGTTACTTTTTATTGAGTGGAAAATGCCGTCATTGCGAAAATTCATTTTCGATTCAATACCCGCTAGTTGAATGTTTAACTGCAATCATCACAGTGGCTCTTTATATAATTTATGGCTTAGCAGAAAAATATTTAATGTACCTCATACTCTCCTATATCCTCATTGCAATCACTTTTATTGATATAGAACATTTTATTATTCCAAATGGATTTATTTTATTTGGCCTTGCTATTTTAGCCATTGGGTTATTTATGAATTGGCTGCCTATAGATTGGATAGAAAGTGTTTCTGGTGCTTTTGTTTTTGGAGGATTTTTATTTGCTATAGGATTGATAGGTCAATTTATTTTAAAGAAAGAAAGTATTGGTTTTGGTGATGTGAAGCTTGGACTGGTCCTTGGCGGATTTCTTGGTGTTGAATATTCTGTATTGGCCTTATATCTTAGTTTTGCAATTTCAGCTATTATAGTATTTCTTATGCTTGGTTCAAAAATGATTTCTAAAAGTCAAAAAATTCCTTTTGGCCCCTATTTAGCTGGTGGATCATTACTAACTCTAATAACAACTGATCCTTTAGGTGGAAACGCTATTTTGAATTGGTATTACATTACAATGTTTTAATATGGCAGTCACTGGAAAACATTCATTGGGGAAATTACTCATCCAAGCTGGTAAAATTGATGAGGATCAATTGCAAAAAGCTTTAAGTATCCAAAAAGAGAAAGATGTTTACATTGGTGTTATTTTCCGAGAATTGGGATATTTAGATGAGAGGGAATTAAATCGTTATATCAGTCAACAATTGAGGATCCCCTATTTACATTTAGGACATTATGATGTGGATAAATCCGTTATGGATCTTATTCCAGAACGAACTATCCGCACTCAAAAAATGCTGCCCTTATTTCGGTTGAATAATACCTTGAATCTAGCCATCACAGATCCTTTGGATGCAGCTCCTATTAATGCAGCTAGAGATGTAACCGGAATGAAAATTGAACCGATCATTGTAACAGAATCTGAAATAGATAATGCCATTGATCTTTATTATGGCATATCTGGATTTGTAGATGTTAGTTCATCCGATGAAGAAGTGACAGATATTTCTGATCTGTTTGATGAAACCAGGATTGTCGAATTGGTAGACAGTATCATAACACAAAGTCAGCGCTATCGTTGTTCAGATATCCATATTGAACCGAGGGAAAATGATATTCGTGTTCGCTTTAGAATTGACGGACGACTGCAGGATTTTCAAGCATTGCCAAAAGATATACACACGGCTCTTATCTCACGGTTAAAGATTATGTCCAATATGGATATCGCTGAAACACGGCGACCTCAAGATGGCCGAATTCTATTCAATTCATCCCAGGGAAGACTCGATCTTCGTATTTCAACTTACCCTACTCTCTATGGTGAAAAATCAGTTTTGCGTTTATTAAATATTTCTGAAGCACTCCATTCACTCCAAGACCTCGGATTTGAACCAGCGACTGATAAAAAATTTAACAGTATGCTTGTAGGAGGTGAGGGTATTATTCTGGTTTCTGGTCCAACCGGTAGTGGTAAAACTACAACTCTTTATTCTACATTGAATAAATTAGAGAAACCAGATGTTAATATTGTTACGGTTGAAGACCCCATAGAGTATGACTTGGGGAATATTAACCAGGCACAAGTGAATACAAAATCTGGTGTTACCTTTGCATCTGCTCTGAGGTCCATTCTCCGTCAAGATCCAGACATTATTATGGTAGGGGAGATTCGTGATGAAGAGACAGTGGAGCTTGCGATTCGAGCTGCACTTACGGGCCATTTAGTCTTTAGCACAATTCATACAAATGATGCAGCTTCTGGTTTTACACGATTATTGAATTGGGGCGTAGAACCATTTCTGATTGCTTCTACTGTTAAAGGAATATTAGCTCAACGACTGGTTCGAAGAATTTGTAAAGAATGCAGGAAACCCTATAATCCAACTCCAACTGAGCTAAAGTTAACAGGATTAGATCCTGATAAACCATTAGAAGCCTATAAAGGGAAGGGATGTTTAGCCTGTCGTAACACAGGTTATAAAGGAAGGATTGGAATTTATGAACTACTCCTCATGGACGGAGATATTTCTGATCTAGTCCTGCAGGAAGCACCAGGATACCAAATTCAGGAATTAGCACATAAAAACGGGATGGTTACTTTGTTAAATGATGGTGTGGTTAAAATTGAAAGAGGTGATACTACTTTATCTGAAGTTTATGAGACCTTAGGCACTACACGGATTGCGATATGATAAAAATTTTATATGTTGGCGGTGAGAAGGTTGATATACCACAGTTAGCTGGCACCCAATCAAATGTGGACTATGTCCAAAATGGTATGATTGCTCTGAGCGCCGTACAAACACAAGGTTTTGATTGCATTATTATAGAAGATCAATTACCCTTAATGACTCCTGTTCAGTTAATCAAAGAGCTAATTTCAATTGATTCTACGGTCCCAGTTATAGCTACAATTCGTAGTAAAGAAACAGGTTTAAACTTGCTAGAATACTTTGGAGCAGGACTTTTTGGATGTATAGAGCCAGATAAGGATAATAATGAAGAAATACAAAACCTTATCAAATTAGCAAAAGGGTTTCACGATTTTCTCAGAAATGTTCCAAAAATATCAATGCGCCATTTTTCATCAATAGGTTTTGAGAATATCGTTGGCGTGTCAAAGCCTATGCTCAAACTATATCACTTATTGAACCAAATTAAGAATAAAAATGTTACTACGGTTTTATATGGAGAGAGTGGTACAGGTAAAAATTTAGTTGCAAAGACTATTCACCAAATTAGCCCCAGAAGAGATCGGCCTAATATTGCAGTTAATTGTCCAGCTATACCATCTGAACTTTTAGAAAGTGAACTCTTTGGGCATGAAAAAGGCGCATTTACGGGTGCAATTGAAAGGAAAGATGGGAAATTTTTAGTTGCGAATTCTGGTACCATTTTTCTTGATGAAATTGGAGATATGAGTCCATCACTTCAAGCAAAAATTCTGAGGGTGTTAGAAAGTGGTGAAATTGAAAGAGTAGGTGGGGCAGAAACAATTAAGATTGATGTAAGAATAGTTTCTGCTACAAACCAAAACCTTGAGCAAAGAATTAAAGATGGAAAGTTTCGGCAAGATTTATTTCATAGAATAAATGTATTTCCAATGAGAATTCCACCACTTAGAGATCGTAGAGAAGATATTCCTGTAACAGTAATGGCAATTTTAAAAAATTTGAAGAAAAAACATAAATTATTAGTCGGTTCTTTTTCTCATGATGGAATGAAATCCCTTATGTCGCACGATTGGCCTGGTAATGTGCGGGAGCTAGAAAATACATTGGAGAGAATAGTCTTAATTAACGATATACCAATTCTCACAGAAAATGAGATAAAACCTATTCTTGATGAATCGAAACAGTCGATGGAAGATCAAGGTTTGATTCAACCCTCAACAAGTGCACCACAAACAACAACATCAGATTCAGTCCCCTTTGAGCAGCCTCAGGGTATTGCTATTGATACTTCTGATATTAAAACACTAAAAGAACTAGAATATGAAGCAATCTTGGCAGGTTTATCACGCACAAGTTGGAATATGACACTTACCGCACGACAATTAGGTATTAGCAGAATGACTCTTTACCGGAAATTGGATCAACATGGCATCCGAAAAAAAGACTAAAAAACCATCAATCTTTTCCTACATTGCCACGAACGCAGACAGCGGTGTGGTCCGAGGGGAGTTGAGAGCATTGGGCGAAGATGGCGCTCTTATGCAACTAGAGCGAATGGGGCTAGACCCTGTTTCTGTATCGGAGAAAAAAGAATCCATTTTAAACATGGATATCACTTTTTTTGAAAAAGTTCCTCCCACAGATATATATAATTTCACCCGGCAGTTATCTGTAATGCTAAAAGCCGGTGTCCCATTGGTAGATGCATTGGATTCAGTTCATTCTGATCAAACCAACCCCTTGTTAAATAAAACGATCGACTCGGTTATAGCAGATGTCTCAGGTGGAATGGCGCTTTCCAAGGCCATGGATAAACATCCAAAAGTGTTTAATAATATGTTTGTAAATATTGTAAAAGCTGGGGAGAGTGCAGGTGTTTTAGATAAGGTATTGTTCCAATTAGCAGATTTTATTGCCCATGATCTAAAACTAAAAATGGGTATCAAACAGGCCATCCGTTATCCATCTATTGTGATCGGTATTACAATGGCAGTGGGTGTATTCGCTGTTACTTATATTTTACCCCGATTCTCCACCTTGTTCAGCAATACCCGAATTGAACTGCCTTTGCCAACCAGAATCCTTTTGGCTATAGACCAATTCATGCAGGACAACTGGGCTGGAATACTCTTCTTTATTGCATTTTTTATTTTTGTCTTCTGGCGGGCATTAAAAACAAAGCAGGGATTATTTCAGTGGCACAAATTTGTTTTAAGCCTACCTATTTTTGGTCCGCTTGCTCAAAAGATGGCTATCTCCCGTTTTTGCCATGTATTGGATACTCTGGATCGAACAGGTGTTCCAATTCTAGAAGCATTAGATATTGCAGGTAGAACAGCGGGTAATGTATTCATAGAAGATCGTTTATCCCGTGTGCATTCAGATGTAGAAATGGGTAAAAAAGTAGCACTTTCTATCCAGCGCCATACCCATGATATATTTCCACCTCATGTCTTGAAAATGATTCAGGTTGGCGAAGATGCAGGTGCCATGGATGATATGTTAAAAGAGATCGGTGATATGACCGATGCGGAAGTCCAAGATCGGGTTTTAAAATTGACAGCAACGCTGGAGCCACTTATAACAGTGGTCATGGGTGTGATGATTTTAACCTTAGCTTTGGCAATCTTTTTACCTATCTGGGATATGTACGAAGCACTATCCACTAGTTAATAATTATTTATTGCAGAATTTTTAATTCCTTTTCTTCCTGCCATTGATCTACACTTTCCTTTATTCCAAAGAATAAAGCTATAAGAAAAACAGCCTGAAATATCAGTTCATTAATCTGTAATACTGTTCCAGCCCAGTATTGACCTCGATAGAATAATATTCCCAAATAAGGTGGGATAATTCCAAGGAAAAAGTGGTATCCTACCAAACCGAGCGCAGGCGATTTTTGTCTGGATATCAAAAAAATGGAAAAGGGTAACCAGAAATAACCACCAAAGGGTACACCAAAACCTCGTGGTGAACTATATCCATCAGACTGAATATTAATCCGTCTATTCTCTATGGTTAATATTTTCTGGTTCTCTTCTTGAAGTGCCAGAAAATAGGGTGCAATTATTTGTTGGTTAAAGTGGGCTCGTACTGGCCTAATCAGTAATATATATAATAGGGGTATTAGGCTCAGGCAAAGGAGAGCACGGAATCGGAATGATTCGAGCCTTCGCTTAATAAGGTCCATCTGTACCAAACCCAGAGTACGAACGGATAAAAGAATATAAATGGGCTGAATTCATGAAAAGTGTCCCAGTAAGGTTGGAAATATACTGTGGCAAGCGAAAAAGCCATAATACGAATTATATTTAAAATATAGATCATCCCAATACCACCCAATAAATAAATCAATCTTTTTTGATTTGGACCTTTGAAAGAAATAATGAACCCTGAATACAGAGCCATTAGGCTAAGAGCATTACAACCATTTAAGACTTCTACCGCACGATATCCTTCAATAACGATCAATCTATCCGATGCGGAAATATTCCAGCTAAATAAGGATAGGGCATTTTTTGCTAGCACTGCAACAGATACAGAGAGAAAATGATCCAGACGGCCGTCCGGTAAAATGATAAGGTCATATATTACCTGCCAGACAATATAAAAGATGCTGGCCTTGACCATAAAACCCAAAAATGGATTTTGGGAAAATTTATTTTTCAGTATTTCCAAAATACTTCTTAGCGGCTATTATTAGACCGCTGAGAGCTAACCAAATCATGCCTGGAATCGGCCCCTGGTTAGGAGCACCAGGCAGATCCGGTGGATCCTGAGCTACAACAAAAGTCAACATGCTTAAAGCAATAATAATGAGTGTGGTGAGGTTATTTTTCATAATCTTGTTCCTACTTGATGAAAGTAATCTTTTGATTAAATGTTTCATTTCCGACAACCATACTGACTAAATATATGCCTGATGAAATGTTGCCAGGGTTCCAGCTGATCTGGTGAGTTCCGGGAATCATGTATCCATTTGTGAGTGAAGCCACCTGTTTACCAGCAATATCAAATATGTCTAACGATACCATATCAGCATTTGGAAGATCAAAACTAATTAATGTACTTGGATTAAATGGATTTGGATATGCACTGTGCAGAATAAATTTTTCTGGCAGGATATGCTCATCTGTTGCAACTGATGTACCATGAACAGATAGAGTAAACTGGGATTGGCCGACAACTGGATAAGTTGCCATAAAGTCTCCAGAAGTTGAGAAACTGCCTTTGCTAGAAAGTGTAATGTTTGCAGATGGATAGCCTGTTAAATTGATATTCTGTCCTGTTATGTTATTCCTTAGTTCCAAAGTAATACCTGCAGGGAGATTTGCAATATCCCAAGTTAAATCAACCTCCTCTGTCTGTGTAACATAGCCGTCATCTGTGGGATAAAGCATCATAACATCCATGTCTATGAAAATATCAGTAGAAAGATCATAAGGGAGATTATTAATAGCTAGAGATTTGTTTGACTCATAGATCATGCTAGTTAAATGTTCTACTGGTGATAACGGTACAAGCCGATTTGCATCTGCTGGATCTAAATTAATCTCTCCTTCTGGAGTAAAAGATAAATAGGTCGAACTGCTATAGCCACCATTAGTGAAAGTGAACACAACACTCCCGTTTGAGCCATCCGTGGTTATTCTACCATTATTATTCATGTGCCCTCTGTTAATACTTTGCTCTGTAAATTCAAAAACATCGCCATCCGTATCAGCCTGGATCCAAAAGCCATCAAAAGGTTTAATTTCATCATTCTCAATATTACCTACTACACCATTGTGAGTCTTGTAACCTGGATTAGAGAGATCTAATACATAGACAGTTGAATTGAACCTGCTACTGTTATCTAATAATATTTGACTAATATCCACAGCAAGTCCATATGGATTTCCAATCAGGTTCCATTCGCTGGGTTCAGATACAACTGAAACAGCGGATTGATGTTGCTCGCTATCAATGGAAATAGTAACTGGTAAATCATCTTCACCATCAAAATCTGTATCAGCAAATATATAGATTAAAAAACCTTGTCCCGCGTTTAACTCATCATTGTATAAATCTGTAACAGGGTTCCAGCCGTTGTCGTAGGTCCATATATTTGGACTGGAATTGGCATTGTCTGACCCTTCTGCGCCCTGTGTCCATAATTCTTCTAAAAGGTCGCCGTAAATTGCACCCGAGACCGGGCTGGATAAGATACGAAATCCTGACTCTCCGGTTATTTCCAAACTGTGGAGGCTGACTGCAACCATATAACTCTGTGTTATAACACCGCCATTACCATCATTAGCAGTCAGAATAATCTCGTACAAACCGCCATCTGTAGAACTTGGGGTACCGCTTAATATACTGTTGCTTAAATTCAACCAGTCAGGTTTTACAGTAGCTGTTATAGCTACATTATCTCCATCTTCATCATTCACAGAAATAGAATATTCATAGAGTGATCCATTTAGTGCATCTAGGACAGGTGTTGATAAAAATGTGGGGGATGTATTTGGAGCTTGCACGGGAGATATAATAACATATCCATTACCAGTATTTAAATCTGATGATATGTATGTTCCTTCTATATAATTTCCACCACCGCCACCGGAGCCTACGCGTGTATTACTTCCGCCACCACCGGAATAACCGCCACCACCACCGGCATTTGCTTCAAAGCTCGAATGTAATCCAGCACCTGCTCCACCTCCAAATCCACCTGGAATATCTGTAGTAAAATTTCCATAAAAAACTCGATTAATTCCACCAGTTCCCCAGCCTCCATTAAGGTAACTATTCCCTGGAGTTCCAGCATAATAACTTCCTGAACCTGGGTTTGAGCCACTACTGTAAAATCCACCGCCTCCGGCACCACCATACTGACTGGCCCCTCCTCCATTTCCTTGGGTACCACCTGGGCCAACTTCATTCCAACTACCTGAATATCCAGTTCCATCGGATCCNTTNACGTTGTCATGGGCAGAACCATCAACACCTTGGAGTGATACGTTCCAACTNCCTGAGCCTTGTGCGCTTCCACCGCCACCACCGCTGACCAATAACGGTGCTCCTTCATTTCTAATAATAAATGTTCCACCACCGCCACCGCCAGCATAGGCATTAGATAAATAACCACGTCCACCTTCTTGCCCAACTAAAATATCTAATACATCACCCTGAGATAAATATATTTCCATTGTAATTATTCGACCTCTTCCACCAGGAGTATTCGGTGTATAGCCTCCTGATGCTCCTGCTGCAGTTATAGAATAGTCTCCCGATTGTGGAACAATCCATCGTTGGATACCATTACTCAATGTAACAGAGCCATCTAAACTAGTTCCAGCATATGTATTGTTTGCTTGTTCCTGTGTAGGACCATTTGTTCCAGTTGCACTACAATTGGTAAAAGTATATTCAGAGCCATTAAGATCTGTAATGGATAGAGCGATTGAATTTGAACCATCTTCTTTGAAAATATTACTTTCAAGTTTTGAATCATCTTGATGATTATTTTCTATAGTATTATCCGATAAATACAGGCCCTGTGGTATAAATGTTCCTGTGAGACCAGGCATATTCTGGCCTGCATACAGAACAATATTAAATGAATTATTTAATAAGAAAAATAATGTTAAAAGTGTTATTCTTTTCTTCAATTTCAACCTTTTCGTCTGAACTATTTATTATAATTCATCTTTTATTAAGCAAAAACTGTGCCTAGACATGTGCATATAAAATAAATTCAATATGAACCTGTCTATAAAAATGGAAAAGNCACCCTGCATCATATTGATACATTTTCCATTAATGTCCAAAAATGATACAATGAAAAGTTTTTTTTGTAACAATATTAAATCTTTAGGATTTTTTGGAATAATTGAATTAGATAATGTTAAAAGTACTTGGCATATAAATAAAACTTTCTTTCGGATAGACTGGAAAATAAAAGAAAGGTTTTTGTTTAAATTAGTAGGTACCTGAATAATTAATCTTTTAGTAATGAATGACTGGATGAACTATTGTCAGTTGCATCCTGCCAGTTTACATCTGGAAATAAATACCGAGCTTTATTATAAACAGCCCATCCTTTTTCCCGCAGACCAACGGCTTCATATGCTTTCGCTAAATCATAATAAATAAAGGAAAAGGGCGAATGCTGGATATAATCTTCTGCCCATTCGATATAATCCTGGAATTTATCTTTATCACCAGTTTTTTTCGCCAAGCTTAAGTGCAGGCTCATAGCCAACACATCATATTTTTTATTTAGGATTTTGGGATTCCATGCCGAGAATAATAATTGAGGGTTTTTATAACCAGTACGTTCATATTTTGTAATCACACGGCCGGTCTGCAGGGCTGTAACCATTAATGGTATCACAATAGCAGGGATTAAGACTGCAATTATTCTAGGTGCGAAGTTCAGGTTTAACCTTTTTGTTTTCCATTCCCCGATTTCTTCATCTATAAAAGACAAAAGAAAAATAAATAAAAACCAATGAACCAGAGAAAGATAAAACGGCAATTCCAGTTGTGTATGAATCAGAATCGGTAATATTAGTCCGGCTATCCCAAAGGATTGTCTCCTATCCTTTGCCAGCCAAAGTATAGCTAGGAATCCGCCAGCAATAATTAATAGCCCAAATAGAGGTAAAATACCACCTTCTGTCATCCACAGTAATGTTTCATTGTGCGGGTGATCCATATTACCAGATCCTACAAGGATAGTTGAGTCTGCACTGCTTATTTCGGCATAATTATGACGGAGATGGGAAAAATAATTACCGTACCCTACCCCCATGAATGGTTGCTCTTTCCACATATAATAGCTCAGTTCATATAATACCATTCTGGTATTGACTGAACGATTCATATTTTCATCTGATCTGGAATTATATGACGAATTTGCCCCAATAATAAAGCCTAAAATAGCAACGGCCAGCCATGTACCTAATTTCTTTTGTTGGTCCATGTTTCCAATGGAGATGATCAAAACAGAAATAAAAAAGGTTATGTATCCGGTTCGGGATTGTAGCGGAATGTAGAGTATACTCGTGAGAAAGGCTGTGCCCAATACAAATACTGCCTTGATCCAGGAATTTCTTATTTCATCATCTTTAATGAATAAATAAAGACTGATTGCAGCACCTGTGACCAAAAAAGTGGCCATGTTATTTTTCTGCATTAAAACAGCCAAGGGCCTTCCAAACCAGTCTTCCAGTGGTAAAAACTTCTGGGAAAGGCCATAACAAGCCTGTACTAAAATTCCCATCAAAATGATATAAAGCAGCTGAATACGATCTGCTCTATTAAAGTGAAACTGCTGAAGACAGAAAAAAAGCAGTACACCAGCGCATAAACCTAAAATACGCTGAATAGCTAAATGGCTATGCTCATTATTGGGGTAAATTAATGGCAGCAGCAGCATGAGCAACCCAACCAGACAATAGAGCATAAACTGGCTGTATTCTACTATTCTCTTTGAAACCATATGCCAAAGGCCGATTCCAATCATGAGAGAAATAAACATCCACCCTATTGCATTAAACGGTAAATAAAGGCCGTACCCGCCCATGTGATCCATATTGATATGCATACCAACCAGTATGTACAGACTGAATATGATCTTAAATAAATTTCTGGTGTTTAATCTGCTAATTTGCATTTCCATGGATTGCTGGAAATTAAGAATCAATCGTTAATATTGAAATCTTACCTAATTGGAATACTCATTAAAAGACAATTTCGTAACATAATGATACAAATAATTTAAAATAGATGAACGGCACATTTTTTGCTTTAATCAATTGACAAAACATAACAAGGGTAATTAAGCCTCCCATAAAATTTGGAATAAAATTGAAAAAAACACTCATAAAATATCTCGGTAAAAATTCAGGACAGTCTCTGGCTGAATTTGCAGTCATCACAGCCATGATGGCTACTTTTATTGCTACGGCCAGTGCAAAACTCTCAGACATGATGGAAGGCAGTAAGGTCCGTAAGGCGGAAGAAGAAATGGATAAAATTTTGATTCAGGCACAGAATTTTTATCAGGAGACAGCAACTCAAGAAGGTCGTGGTCGTTTTCCAGGGCAGGACAAATACAATATGGCAGTAGGTGGCTACACTAGTGAACTTGAACTGATAGATGATATTCAATTATTTGAAACTTTTGACAGCGAAATCGGGGCAAACTGGTGTTCCATTTTTGGGATTGACCATGAAAAGGCCCCCATGCCCGCAGGTAGCTTTTTTGAGAATGACACAGTAGTGGCTGAAGATGTATGCAATGCATGTCCAGAGACCCGGTTTCCAGGCCATGAAGACTGGCTCTACAAATTTGGTGGAGAAGCCATGGGAAGCCCCTTTCAGGATGGCCATTTTATCTACGCAGTCATTCCTGGCAGTGGCTCCGGTGATGATGCAGAACCACCTATTTTATATATAGCGGATTCTGAAAATCCAAAATTTCTAAATAAAATGCTCCAGTTCTAACTGGATCTCTCCCCGCTGTTACCCTATTGTGGTTACAGCCCAATTATCTTCGCATCGATACGCGAAAAAATTAATTCCTACGAAAAGAAAACTCAGTCCATAAAAACCCTTCAATATACTTAAGGGTTTGAACAAGATAATTAGAGCGATAGTCTATTTGACATTGTTTCATATTGTTACATCCAATATTCAATCAAGGTGTAACATTCTGATATTATAAAATTATTTATCGACGAAAACGCATTTATTTAAAAAGTTTGGCACGCACTTTGCATTAGGGTAGTAATTAAACTTAAACAAACTTGTTTCCAACTAAACTCGATAAGGAGATAAACATGAAACAAACACTGAAAAGAATCATCAGAAATGTAAAAAGCGTAAACGGGAACTCTCTCGCTGAATTTGCTACTACAACTGCTCTGATGGCTACATTGGCTGCTACAGCTGCTCCTAAGCTTTCTGAAATGTCTGAAGGTACTAAAGCTGAAAAGTCAATGAACGAAATTGATAAAATCTTAACTCAAGCACGTAACTTCTATCAAACAACTGCTGATGAAGAAGGTCGCGGCCGTTTCCCTGGACAGGATAAATTTGATGTTCCTGTTGGTGGTTATGGTGAAACACGTGGTACTTTAGATCAAGCTATCTCAGCTCAAGGCGATTTAGTAACTGCTCTAGAAGCTTGGACTGATTGGGATGCTGCTGAAGGCGCTAACTGGCGTTCTGTATTTGGCATTTCTAATGAAGCTGCTAAGCAAGATGATGGCGGTCAAGTCAGTGATGATACATACGTAGCATGTGGTACATGCCCAGGTGTTAATGCAGGTCACGATGATTGGATAGAACTTTTTGCTGGTAATACACTTGCTAGTAAATACCAAGACGGACACTTCGCTTATGCAGTGATCCCAGGTGGCGGTTCTGGTTTAGACGCTTTCCCTCCAGTACTTTATGTAGTGGACGTGGAAAATGCTTCTCACTTTAACAACATTCTTGAGCCGTAAAAACAATTGTAACTTTATAGTTACCCTTGTCGATAAAAGCCCCGGCTCCCTAAAAGGATCCGGGGCTTTTTTTATTAAATATTTCTTAGCTCCCACCTTATTTACACCTACTCATTCAAACTAAAAATTGGTTCTCTATATGAAAGACCAGATAGCGGAACAATCCTTGTATCCATATGTGACATGTTACAGATTCTAAATGTAACACTTTGTTAACATGAAAAATTATTTAATGACGGAGAAACCAATTAATTATTACAAAATATCGATTTTGGCACGGCCTTTGCTTTATAGCGGGTAGTTAACTAAAAAAACTTGTTTCCAAACAACCTCAAAAGGAGGAACAAAATGAAGCAAACACTGAAAAGAATCATCAGAAATGTAAAAAGCGTAAACGGGAACTCTCTCGCTGAATTTGCTACTACAACTGCTCTGATG
>PBKF01000044.1 GCA_002722105.1 Fidelibacterota bacterium | reverse complement strand
ATTTTAGGTTTTTTATTTAATACTTCCAAACTTTTGTAAAACTCCTTTAATTATTCAGTCCTTAATTTGATATTAAACTGAAGTTCTAAATATGTCAGTAAGATAATTAACTTATATAAAATTAGACTAGAAGAAATTAACAAATGACTATTAGCTATAATAATATGATTTAAACCACCTAATGAATTTTGGAATTCCTTCATATATTGATGTGGTAGGTTCATAACCAAGTTTTTCTATAGAATAATCAATATCTGCATAGGTTTGTTCAAGATCACCAGGTTGCATGCCTAGATATCGTATTTTTGCCTTTTTACCTAATTCACTTTCAATCATTTCAATCATATCAATTAAACCTTCCCAATTACTATTCCCCAGATTGAAAATTTCACATTTTTCATTTCGTTCAATAGCAGAAATTATACCGTTAATTATATCATCAATATATGTAAAATCACGTTTCATTTGTCCATGATTGAATACAGAAATGGTATCACCTTTTTGTATTCTATGTGCAAATATATTCATAGCCATATCCGGTCTATCCCAAGGGCCATATACTGTAAAAAATCGAAGTCCTGTGGTCCGTAGATTATATAAATGGCTATATGTGTGAGCCATTAATTCATTTGCTTTTTTCGATACTGCATAAATTGAGATTGGATGATCTACGCGGTCATCTACTGAAAATGGTATTTTTTCATTTTTGCCATACACAGATGAACTACTTGCATAAATAAGTCCTCTTGTTTTATGGTGTCTACAGCATTCCAGAATACTCATAAAACCATTTATATTCGCATCAATATAAGCCTGAGGATTTTGCATGCTGTAACGGACGCCAGCTTGCGCTGCAAGATTTACAACCTTATCAGGTTCAAAATTATTGAATTTCTTATTGATTGAATCATAATCTACTATATCAATTTTTTCGAATTCAAAATTATCATATGGCTTTAATTGATCGAGTCTCGCAAGTTTAAGATTAGTATCATAATAATCATTTAGATTATCTACTCCGTGCACCACATGGCCAATTTCAAGTAATTTTTTTGCAAGGTGAAATCCGATAAAACCTGCAGTACCAGTAATTAATATTTTTGAATCACTCTTCATAATTCGTTACTTAGCTAAATAGAAGCTATCTTGTCGAGCAATGCCTGTAAAAAGTGTTTTCTTTGATTTAATATTATTAATCATCATTATTTTTTTTCGTTGAAAATTGATCTATATTATCCGATAACTCATTCAATGCCTCTATGATAAAATTTTGGTCATCTATATCTAAATATGGGTGCATTGGTATTGAAAAAATGGTATTTGAAATTGTTTCTGATGTTAAGAAATCACCTGCTTTATAACCACAAGGCTTAAATGCTTCCTGTAGATGTAAACTCTTAGAATAATAAGTCATAATCGGAATTTCTTTTTTAGATAGTTCCTGAATAATAGTTTTACGATTTATACGTATTTTTGGAACAAGTGAAAATTGAGCCCAAGATGAAAAATAGCCATCTGGAATATGAGGTTTTAAAAAGTTATTGGAGATATTATTTTTATAATACTTCGCTATATCATCTCTCAGTTTTAATTCGTTTTCAAAAATATTTAGTTTTTCTAGTAAGACTGCTGCTTGAATCGTATCAAGCCTACCATTAATACCTATTCTAATATTATCGTATTTATCTTTCCCTTGACCGTGAATTCTAATAGAACGCATTTTTTCGGCTAAATCATCATCATCGGTAAATATTGCACCACCGTCACCATAACACCCCAGCGGTTTTGCCGGAAAAAATGATGTTGCAGCTACATCTCCAAAAGATCCGGATCTTTTCCCTCTGATATTTCCACCAAAACCTTGTGCGGCATCTTCAATGATGAAAAGATTATGCTCTTTCGCTTTTTCTTCAATTATTCTATACCTTGCAGGAAGACCAAATAAATCTACAGGAATTATAGCTTTTGGCTTTAAATCTAATGAAAGGGCATGATTAACCGCTTGATCAATTTTAGATGGATCTAAATTATATGTTGATTCATATATATCACAAAATACTGGTGTAGCACCGAGTAAAGAAATAACCTCAGCTGTTGCAACATACGTAAATGGGGACGTAATGACTGCGTCACCTTTTGCTATCCCCCTAGCCAGTAATGGTATCAATAAAGCATCCGTCCCAGATGAACAAGTAATACAATGTTTTATACCTATAAATTCAGATAATTTTTCTTCCAACTTAAAAATTTCAGGGCCCATGATGTATTTTCCATGGCTAAGTACTGCTTTTATTCTTTTATTTAAAGATTTTTCTATATGTTTCTGTTGTTTTCTTAAATCAATAAATTGCATTTCTTAATAATAATTGTACAAAATTATTTTTTCATTATTTAATAATATTAAAGCTACGAATATATGATTAATAAGTCTAATTACAGTCTTCTATTTTACATAAATAATTGTAATGTAATTTATATTCAGATCACTCATAATATTTAATCCAATTTGTAAATATTAACTTAATAAGTGATTTTATAGTTACAACTACCATTATAACTACCATTGAATTATTATAAATTATATTTTGTAAAAATTAAATAAATTAACTTCTTTCTTCTCTATAAATTTGGTAGTTATATAGAATTAATAAAAAATTAAACACTACTTATAATCTATAATAATAGATAATTGAAAGAATATTTTTTCCCTAGTAATGTTGTTAGACAATTTAGCAATTATTTTGCTAACTTGAATTCAATATACATTATAGAAAAATAATAGTGATTAATTTGCTCTTTATCCACCGATTTTAAGATTATTGATGGTTAAGTAAGGCTTAATTAATTCATTATGATTTTACAGCAATATTCAAAGAAATAGCTTACTTATTAAAGATCAAAAAATATTTTTGCTACTTTAAATATTGGTTTTTAAGTATTGACTAGTATCATAAAATTTATCTCACCTATAAGATTATCTTAATGATTTCTAAAAGTGCTATAATTTATTTTGTCTTTTTCTTTTCGGATTTTTTAACTTTTTTGTGTTTTTGATCAGGTTGATTATCTTCAATACGAGATTTACCAAATGCTAGCATAGGATAAAACACAAACGGTAAAAACATAAGGCCTATGGCATACAGTGTTTTCTTGCCAAACAATTTAGCAGTTTGAAGGGCAACTAAAAACCAGCTGATAGGTAACATAAGGTAAATCAACAACCACCAAATAGGTTTGTTTAAAATTTTTGACAGGATGAATAGATTAAAAAATGGGACTAGTGCTTTCCATCCTCNCCTGNCCTGCTTTAGAAAAAATCTTAAACCANGCAGCCCAGATCAATATCAATAAAACACCAAATACCCCCGCAAATATAATTATGTACAATTCTTGAATNCTACCNATAGCAGNTTNTGTATCTGCATTGATAGCTNTTGAATCAGATTCACTNGTATTTACAATTTCTATTTCTCNCTGNAGTGACCCAACAGTTTCAACCTTAAATGTAGCGGGAGGTGTTCTNTCATAAAGTACTTCGCTGTCATCAGTTGTTTNATCAATATGTTCACCTGCATTACCAGCCATATCCATAAAATCAACAGAAATAGGAATNATACCTTCAGAATCTGAAGATGTAAATACATGAAAAAAAGTATAAGTTAGGCTATCCAGTTTTAACTGGTTACTTTCCACAGAATCTAATTTGACATCAATATTTTGAATAGGTTCAGTTGCAGTGAATTGTAAAAAAACTGAATCACTCTCTAAAGCCAGAGTGGAGTCATAAACATTAGATGTAAATAGTTTTACTTCATCTAGTTCCGGAAGAGTACCATCTTTAGTTATAGATTTATTATTACTAGCCATTGTAATTGGCTGGCTGGGATTTCCAGCTAAATCGAAATATTGAATAATAAATGATATGATTCCATCATCTACATCATCAGCATAATAAACAGTCTTCCATGATTTTTCAAATCCTACTGGTTCAAAATCATCATTGTTTATTTCAAATACAGGCTGCTTTATTGGCTCACTTGTAATTAAATCAAAAGTAATTGAGTCATTAGGCATCGCTAGACTAGAATCAAAAGCATTACTCGAAATCACTTTTAATGAAACTAAAGTTGGGACAGTTTCATCAATGGTTAAGATACTATCGCTTACAGAGCCAACAATACTGTTGCCTGCTTTATCCCAGATTTCCGCAATAAATTGAGCTTCGCCATTTTCCTGAAATCCAGGCATGGATTCAAAGATTTCCGCTGAGATGGAGACTTCTTTTAAATCATCAATATCACGCTTTTCGATTTCAAAAGGGTCTGCAATATCTAAAAAATTTTCACCATCATCAAAGCTGACCCGAATCTGGATGCGCCCGCCTCTCAGAGATTCATCATCAGCTAGGGGGACACCTACATTAACCGCAGTTGAGAGACTATTCCAATATATTTTAGATACTGTCTCCTCCTGAGCTATTAGAACGGAAAAAATAAGGATCCAAAAGTATGTACAATAGGGTTTCATTGAATAAATTCTACTCAAATTTTTGATTTTATAATGGTAATGCAAAAGACTATCCCATCAGATGAAAGAAAAATTACATCTGCCGGTAAATTATTGCCAATCAGCTAATAATTCTTTGGCCTGATTCTGTTGCTCAGCATCCTCTAAAGGTTCTGTTTTGGAAAGAGGCATTTCAATAAAGTCTAATAGTAGCTTCTTTGCTTTATTCTTTTGCCCATTCTTATTAAGAGCCCGAGCAAGGTAGACAGTCTGGGATGGCGTTTGATTCCCTGTTTCCAATGCTTTGGTTAGAAATTCAATTGCCTTATCATTGCTTGGCCAGGACAGGATAAAAGGAATATATGGTGATTTAAAATGAACTGCTCCTAGCATAAAATAACCTCCTCCATCAGCATACTGAGAATCTAGGTTAATAATTTTTTCTGAATGTTCTCGCATCAAATCAGCAACACCCTCTTTTGCAGCCGCAATGATTCCATACACTTCTGCCCAACTTCCTAAATTCACTAGAAACCAATAATGTACACCTACAGAATTTGGATTTTTTTTTATTAATTCTTCACCCAGATTTTTCCCTAAATTGAAAACACTCTTTTTTGATTCATCATCCTGAACAGCAAATTTCCCCTTGTAATAATAACTTTTCAATAAATAGATGCCTGCATCTAGTTCATGAATAGGATCTTGGTACGCTTTTTTAAATGAAGCAATTGCTTTATCAATCTGGTTCTGCTGAGCAATTATTCCCTGAGCATTTTCCGCTCGGGCTTCGTATGCCATGATTCCTTCTTGTAGGGCTGAATCATTCCCAAGTAAAAGCGAGAAAAAAAGAATACATGATGGGAATGGATTTTTCATGACTAAAAATATTCTATATAGGTTATTTTGATCTCACGTTTAAAATAATCTACTTTTTCATCATCAAACAATAAGTTATTAAAATCCAGTTCTAAGTAGAGTGATTCTACAAAAGACCATCGCAAAGCACCATTTAGGTAACCTCCTCTACTGATGGACATATCTTTTGCAGTCATATCATTTTCATTCATAGCACTGTTATATTCCAACAAAATGGAAAATTCTGGATTTAGTTCAATATCTAGGCCGAAGAAAAGATTAGGATCATCATCACCGTCAGCAGTTTCAGTAAAGTTATAATTGATGCCACCATGGATTCCTGCATTTCCAAAAGGTGAACGCCAGTTTTTTGACGCCGCTAAATAAGCACCATATGCTTTCATATCATATCTTTTCAGACTATCCTGATTATGAAAATTACCAAATCCTTGTGTATTAATACCAAATGCAACACCTGGAATAGTTATTCCCTCATCAATAACCATATATTTTACCTTGGCCTCCGGCCTTGGGTACCATCTTAAACTGTCATCACCGATAAGATTAGGTGAACCATACGATAATCCAAATTGGAAACGATCAGTAATCCCGGCACTCAATCCCAGAATCATACCTCCTTCATCCTGAATACGCATGTCCATCGAGAAACTTCCTCGAGCTAAAGTCCCTGCTGTAGGGATTGTTATTAGATCAGTTGGTGGTGGATAGTCTTGGCCTGTAGTCAGACTCAAAAATAGAATGAATAAAATTGATTTGATTTTTTTCATGGCATCTTTGGATGGATTGGTTTAGGATAAATTACATCACCCAAGCGGGAGGTCAAAGAGCGGACACGGTGTAATGGGACTGTCAAAATATCGGCTTCTCCTTCCATTTTGAATTTGATACCACTTTCAGTAATATCAACAAAATCAACCATCAGTATTTCTCCGCCAGACATAACTAGTTCATCCATAATGGTCCTTGGAATGATCCCACCATGGGGTACAATAATACGACTTCCTCTAATCTCCCTCGCGATGATGTCTACCTCATCCAGGGTGTTATGTGTTCTCGGTGGTGGTGTTTTATACAATTGATCAGCTGGAGCTTTATCAATGGCAACATGGGAAAGTAATTCACCATCGTAGCCAAATTCCCATACCTGGGTTACATCTGCCATGATATCGATTTTATATTTAAATCGTCTTATAACCCGAGCAGATGGTAAGTCGCGCCAACGCTCTTCTTGGAGGTTCCCAAGATAATCATAGTCTAATTCTATCTGTCCATATTTTTGCCCATCAATAGTCTCAAAAATAATTTTAGAAACGTGGGCTCCATCAAAAATTGTGAAATGAGAACGCTGATCTGTAAAAGTTAAAGGTTCATTCTTTTTATAACGCCAAGTTCGAAATTCTTGACTCCAGGGTTCATTATCCCCAATAACTAACAGGCTTAAGTATTTCCAGCGGTCCGTATATTCCCCTCGCTCAATTAATTTACCTGATTCATCATATTTTAACATTTCCCGCTTTTCCACACTCCCTTTTCCAGAAATACGTTCAATTTTTATAGGTAAATCATTTTCATTATAACTCACAGCCAAATGGGGGATACCACGCCTTTCAGTTGCCATCATAGAAAGATTGGATAAAAAATTATGATCATCTTTGAAATAACGTAAATAGGCCACATCTCTTGATTGCCCCAAAAGTGAAAAAGGCAGATAGAAAAAAAGAATCAGTTGAAGCCTTCTTGTCACTACTCGTCCAGATTTAAATCTTCTTCCAACGAATTAGATAGCTTATAGCGATAGATGGCACCATCATTTTTATCACATACATAAATAATACCTCTCTGATCTACAGTCACTGCTACAGGTTCTGACATAATTCGTAATGAATCATCGTTTACATATCCTGCTTCTTTAAAAAATTGACCATTTGCTGTAAAAACAGAAATGTGATCTCGCTCTGAGTCCGCCACATAGATATTTCTATTCTTATCAACAGCCACATCCATTGGGTTTGTAAAAAGATTGGGATTCATAATATCATCAGTAACCGCATTAAACCCTGATGAATAGGTTGCATAATCTCCTGAAAGATCTGGTATTATCATATGGACTGCAAAATATTCACCGGTTTGTGTATAATATAAATTACCCTGGTAATCTATATCAAGACTCAAAGGCTGATTCACAAATTCAGCTCCATTACCATAGCCAAGAACAGTTGCACCATATTCACCGGTGAATGCCCATACCAAATCACCAGTTGTTAATTCTAATAACAATGATCTTTGAAAATCAATTTGTATTATTCGATGCTGATTATTTACCCCACCATAATGATCTGTAACAAAAATCATATTTTCATTTCCGGCAGGTGCCGTTAATCCATTGAATTTACTGGAGTCCGATCTGT
Organism: Fidelibacterota bacterium; assembly: GCA_002722105.1. The sequence continues at coordinate 36,245 of PBKF01000044.1, read as the reverse complement.
AATGAATATCTTTATATATATTCTTCTCATCAGTGCCATCATAAAACAAATGAGGCTGCAGCAATGAATCAATCAAGTTCGGGCTATCAGTAAAAATGGGATTTATCAATTGATATTCCGAATTATTAAGATAAGATACCCATGTATCTGTTCCAGCATTTTCTGACAGTTCTATACCGGTTTCCGTATGTAAAAAAGTTCCACTGACAGATACACTATTAATACCGACTTCATTCCAATAGTGATTCCAGATAAAGATTTGATGGGAGCCATCAATAAAGAACACATTCATTTTTTGATCAATATCTACATCAATCGGTAAAATAGTTGCGCCTGAATTACCGGTCAAATTTTTTAAGCCATCAAAACCTGAAGGCATTGTCCCATCTTGATCAAAAACTAGAATTGCATTTAAATCAGCTACAAAAATTCTACCGTCTTGGGCAATAGAAATTTCAGTGGGTTCACTTAAACCATAAGCATCGTCCCAAATAGGATTTAATTGTAGAAAAGTTGTATCTCCCGCACCAAAATTACCTGGGTTACTCTGGTTAATATCTCCAGGAATTACATACCGATCCATACAGGAAACAGCAAGCAATAATAAAAGGATAAGATATAGATAAATGTTTTTCATTAAAAAGAGAATCCAATACTGAATCGTTTAGGATCTGATAAATGTTCAAAATTGGCATAACCATAATCAGCTCTGATTTTCATAGAACCAATAGGTATAATCAATCCTGCGCCATAGGTTAAATTTTCTTCCATTTTATTGAACTTATATCCCCATCGGATAAAAAGCATATTCATAAATGAATATTCTGCGCCTGTAACAATATATTCTGCATTGTCCACCGGATGGTTTAACTGAATGGAAACCGTTAAGTGCTGATTATCTTGAACTAAAGGGTCAAAAGCACCCCCTACTCGAAACTGAGTAGGAGGTGAAAACTTTTCGAAATCAGTTTTTTCTACTATTTCCATACCGGAGCTTTTATCTAAAATTCTTTTTTCATAGCTACCAATTGGTGCTGCCTGCTGCCCAAAATGAGTTAAGGAAGCACAAAAACGGAGAGATTTAAATCCTGTCCAGTAAAACGTTCCCATATCCATTAGTAATGCACTCATACCATAATCAGCTAAATCTTCAGCCACGTGTTTTAATGTGATACCAAAACTGAAACGATCCGTCATTCTTGCACCGTATGTAAGGCCAATAAATCGATCCTGGAAGGTGAAATAATTACCGGTTCCATTAGGGTGGTATTCTGTTGTTTCCATCATGGGCTCCATGTGAAGAATTCCTCCACTAAAACCTAAATAATGACGATCTGTGACACGCCGTGTAATACTGAAATAATCATAATTGATTTCAGCGGGCCATTGGATTTGAGATACGACTATTTCCGTTTTATCCAACTGGGCTATAATAGCAGGATTATAATATATACTAGCAGCATCCTGATTCAATGCTACCACAGACTCCCCCATTCCTACAGCCCTTGCACTGATACCTATATTCAAAAATGTAAATACGGATGTTCCAGAACGTTGTCCACCCAAAATAGGAAATAGATCCTGTCCTGATATTGAAGCAAGAATCAGTCCAAATAAAATAGTCCTCTTTAAAAAATAGACCATCAGAATATCACCTGAAGTCCAATTTCCATCGTCCGAGGCCTGTTATAACGGGAAGGATCATAGTTGGGATTGGGGCTGTTTGCTAGATTGTAACCAAATATCTCTCCCGGCTCATAACCGCTTCCTGTATAAGGATTGACTCGACGGGGGGTTAATTGATTCATCAGATTTTCAATCTCAACATAAGTTTTTAGCCTGAAGTGACCCATGCTAATTGTTTTAAAAAATTTCAGATCAATGTTCTTTTTTATAAGGTCGCTAATGTAAGCATAGGGGCGGTCATCTTCCCGGGGGCCATCATAATATGCCCGCTCATCTATATATATAATAGTATCCTGAATTGAACGGGTATAGCGACGTCCAGATTCAAATTCGACTCTAGCTGATGCACCCCAATTTTTAGGATGATTGTAGGATAAGTTCGTAAAAAAATGAAATGGGCGATCCCAACTCATATAATTTTCACCTAAGGGTTTTTCAGATAATTGCCCAGCCTGTACCAATAAATTATCTAATGGTGAAGAACTCTTTCCTGTTACAATACTGTAGTTAAAATTCAAGTCTACAAACCAATTTCGTAATAAACGACTCTTTAGAATGGCTTCAATCCCTCTTGCTCTGGCATAGTCAGCATTGAAATACATATTAAAGGAAAGGTGGGCATATTTTGGATTTGATGGTTGGATAGTTTGAGACGTTTCGTAATCAAACATATCCTTCCAGTAAGCTTTTAACTCCAAGACTTGGTCTTCGCTGAATCGATGCTTCAGGCCCAGCTCATATTGAACAGTTGTTTTTGGATTCAGATTGGGATTCCCAAATACCTGATAAGTAGATTGAGATTTAGAATTGATTTTAGCATAAACATACTGAAACGTTGGTAGTTGGGAAAAATGTCCGTAATAAAAATAAAGTACATCATTGTCTGTCACCGGATGTGATATACCAAATCTAGGACTCAAGCGGGCTTTCATTTTAAACGGGTCGCCAGCCCATGGAAAATCAAATGTCTCTTCTTCAAAAATTTTCCTTGCTTCATCGGTGATAATGATATTGGCAGTATCACTAATAGCTTCTTCCACATACCTGCCAGGTATCCAATAATCAGTACGAAAACCAATATTCAACGTCATGCCTTCGAAAATAATTCTGTCCTGGAAATAGAATGCACCAAAATATGTTTTTGCATTATAACGATCGTAATTGGCGCCAAATCCAGATGAACCACTCCAGGGTTCATCAATATCTAAAACCTGAATGTCAGTAATCGTATGCTCAAAACCGGTTTTGAGCTTATGTCTTGTTTTCGTATGGTAAGTCCAATCAAAATCCATGCGAGTATTTTCACTGGAAAGGTCATACCACTCCGGGGCAAAACCAGTATCATAAAATTCATCTCCATAGGTAATATGGATATTCCCATCATTGCTTGTATTATCGATATTATAATTAATTGGTTCTAGATCTAATCTTTCCTGATAATCTGTCCAATGCAAATCTTGCACTGCACTGTGTTCCATGGTTGAAAATTTTCCTATGGTAAATTCGTAAAATGATTTTGTAGATAAGGTGTGGGTCCAATTTAAATTGATCAAGCGTGTGTCTCTGGTAATGGTATTATAATTATCCAGAATATTCATGTAGCGGTAAGGAAAATACGTGGAAGCAAAGGCCCTTGGCATGTAGTACCCCTGATTGATATTCATAGATGCATCATAGGACAAAGATAATTTTTTCTTCGCTGTCCACTCCCAGGTCATTTTATATAGAAGGTGCCAGTCGTTATTTTCACGTGATGCTAAACTGGCCATAAAATTATCTGCACTTTTTTCCGAAATAAATTTAGGCTTCCAATAACGATGAGGGTACAGCTTAGAAGCGATAGGAAGATTCCCATCATACATTTTACCATAGCCATTTAAAAAGAATGAGAATCGCCCAGGTAGATCCACATTTACTAATCTGGGGATTGTTTGTAAAAATAGATCTGGACCACCAAAGTTAAATTCTATACGATCTGAGTTAAAATTATCAGCCAAAAACCTGTCACTGGCATATTTCACTGCACCTTCATAATGGTCACTCCCTTCTTTTAGTTTTATATTGACCACACCAGACATGGCCTGGCCGTATTCCGCATTATAACCGCCGGTAACAATTTCTAATTCCTCAATGGCATCAGCATTTACAAATAAATTTCCGGAATATCCGGACAAAGGATCTTTCACAGAGAAACCGTCCACTACAAATATGCTTTCATCAATACGACCGCCACGTATATGGATTTCATTATCTTGAGTTGTTACACCGATTTGTTCCGATAAAATATCTTCAACACTTGAGACAACTTTGTTTTCGATATCCTCTTTACGAACTCTGGCCAAAGAAGCAGTTTCATCAACATCAAAAAGTGGCTTTTTCCCCATCACCACAACATCTTCTCCAAAACTCAGGACCGTTTCTTCCATTTCAAAACTTAATTTGATTTTATCCCCGCTTACAATTTCAACTCCAGTTTTTAAGATTACTTTATAACCAATCATTGAAATTTCTATATCATAACTGCCTGGATTAATATTAGTAATCCGATAATTTCCATCAACATCTGATGCAGTACCATAGTAGGTACCTTTGATCATGATGTTGACTCCAGGCAGCCCTACTCCACTTTTTTCATCCGTGATTTTACCAGAAATTGTTCCTGAATTTTGTGCAAAGAGCATCGTTGCCATTAAAAATAATTGTAGATTCCTCATTCGATGAATTCCTCATCAAATAAGTACTGAAAAAACTTTAGTGGCGTACCATTTCCATCTAATTTGGATCGATTTCCATCATAAAGCGGTAATGTCAAAATGACTACTTTACCGGATAATTCTGTCGGTGAAACTTTATATTGTCCCATACTACATACGGTTGGATTTCCTGTCCAGCCATCACCATTTTGAGGATCTGCCATATAATATAATTCCGTAACCGTTTCAAACTCGGATTCATCAGGCCAAAATCCTTTTACTTTTACTGCAATTAAACTGGATACTTCCAGATCTAAAGTTGAATCGATGGCACTTTCAACAACCCGCTGAGACCTGAGACGGCCATTTGGATTTAAAGTGGTCATGGAATCCATAGGGAACCAGGTGAAGGTAGTATCTTCAAAATCAATAGGGTTTATGAATAGATTTCCGCCACCCATGATAAAATTCACTAAACTCGCTTCAGCACTATTATAAGTATCATTGGAAGCAGCAGTATTATTGTAGGCTGTAAACCAAATAATGTGTTTAAAATAATTTAGATTAGCAGAAACATCTGTTGCAGAAAACGGTAACTCATCGCCTATCTCCCAGAACGAATAATTACTTTCGCCCAAAACCGTATCCATTTTGCTTGAGAACCAGTTCAGGGTATTATTATCACCATCCAACGGATAATCATCCACTATCAATACATCTCCGATTATTGGTTTTACTTTCCAAATCTGAGCTTCATTTTCATTTGTAGAATCAGGAAATTGAATCATTTTACTTTCCGCCCCGGCAATGTCTTTACATTTAAAATAGATTGTATATAATCCTTCATCCAGATTCGTGAGTGTAATACTGGAAGCATCGCTATCTAAACGTTGCCAACAAGTATCACAGGTATCATTCAAAGTATAAAAAATATCTGTGATGGTTTCGTTCCCATCCTGATCATATAAATCCCATATAAAAGTACGAGTAGGAAATGTATAACTTGTATCACTGCTTATATCGGCAATTTGTGGATTAGATAGATAGCGAAAAGAAATTTGAGGTGGTGAGTTTTTTATAGGTAAAACTAATTTAGCAGGACTGGTATCTTCATTCCTATCGTTATCCACTGCTTTTATTTCAAATGAAAATATATCTAATTCTGTTCGAATCGGAACATAAAATATTCCTCCCTCTTCTTCTGTGTAATTCCAATCTGAATCAGTACTCCAACGGTAATAATAACCAACTACATCACCATCTGGATCATCACCCCACCAACTTAATTCCTGTTTACTGGTTGTAATTGTATGGAAAGCCAGTGTATCAAACAATGAAATTGTTTCAAAACCTTGCTCCTCACCTGATAAATCTGTTCCCCACCAAAGATAATTAGACGTATCATATGTCCAGTAAGTTGTATCGCCATTGGTAGTATCTGTCACCTCCATGGAATCAATAATCACATAAACAGAATCATAATAATCAATTAGGTAGAATAATGTTGTATCACCAGTTTCCCCAACTTGCGGCGCAACCCAAATGGTGTCTAAAGCAATGAGGCTTAAATGGGTCTCAGGCGCTAAAGTTTCTACTGGATTTGATGGATCTTTATAGTCCCAGCGCTGACAGGACAAACTTATAAATAAAAAAATGGGAAGATAAAAAAAATAAAAGCGCATGTGAAATTAAAGCGGGCGGGGAAAACCCCGCCCGTCTTCTTTATTCTTATTTCACCAAAAGCATCTTTTTGTCTGCGATGAAATCACCGGCTGAAATCCGATAAATATACATCCCTGAAGCTACTTTTTGACCGACATTATCTTTTCCATCCCAGTTAATCACATGAAAACCGGATGAATAGGATTCTCCGTTAATGAGACTCCGTACACGGCGGCCCATAATATCATAAATAGTTAGGGTGACATTTTCCTGTCCGCCCATAGAAAAACGAATTTGCGTTTCCGGGTTGAATGGATTAGGAAAATTATCATGGAGCGCATAAGTATAAGGATTCACCTGCACATCATCATGAATAGCAACTGTAGCTCCTAAATCACCTAGATTTCGGATCTGAACTTTATAGGTACCAAAGCTATAATTAAAGATACCCATAACATAGTCCAGCTCTTGGCCTACAATGAGGTCACTCATATAGTTGTCAGCATCCATGGTTGCCATATCGTCATCAATCAATGCTTCCATACCTGATGCATCTGTTACAGACCAGTCATAACTATTTACCGCTGAAATAGTTACATTTTCCATCTTTACTAATACTCCTTCATAAGATTCCACTTCTTCTCCAGTCTGAGCCAAATCGCTACAAGAAACATTAGCAGATGCAGGCATATCATTACCGGATGAATTTACAGTTACTGTGGCATCAATGAGTCGTGTATTACCACCAAACTTGAAATCCCAATCTGGATCATAGTCTGTAATCAAACCACTTACAGTTACTTCATCACCCATAGCAACTTCAACCAAGTCTTCTGTATCAAAAACAAGGCCATTCCACTGTCCAGTTCCATCCTGGAAAGCATAGGAACTGTAGCTAGAATTGTATTGTGCTGTATCAGCTGTAACAATTCCGGTTAAGCTTACATTACATCCTTCATAACGGGTGTTTCCTGAAGCCCATGGTGTTCCCTGCACATGTGAAATAGTCAGGTCATCTGTCACAAGAAATCCCAATTGATCATGATCAATATCATAGGGAAAGTAACTGGTTTTAGGCTCTGCTTGATCAGTACCATCGTCTGTAGCTGACATATAATAATGAACATCGTCCCCTTCAGAAACTGGTATAACACCTGAGAAGGTTGAATCATCATCAGAAGTCATAGTAGCTGTTATATATTCTCCACCATTGATAGAATAATAGATCATAGCTTCCGCTATAGATGAATTATCCATTATAACACAGGAAACTGTGACTTCAGTATCATCTGACGTCGGTGCACATGGCTCACGACTTGGATTATTTATAGCTGGTGGACCAGCACCAAATTCAATGTCATCCACATATAAAGGACATATTTTGTATGCACTAGAATCAGCATTGCTACCAAAGTGGTGGTAAACCCAGCCTTCAATAGACTGGACCAACCCACCTATAGGCGGAACACCAACCTCTGTGAAGTAGTCTTGTATTATGTAAGAATCATCATCCACTATAACACCGCCAGAGCCATCATCCACTTCAAAAACCTCATAAGGATAATCGTTACTAGTCACATATCCATTTTCAATACGTACCATCACATTGCCCCATTGTTCAGCTTCTGTGGGCAAGCGTAAATCACCAGTCCCAACTGAGTCCGGAGTGGGCAATGTTTGATCTGTATCAATAAGATCAATTGGTTCTGTAATGAATAATTCAGTCATGTTTGCAGGGCCGGTTGAATATTCGTAAACATATCCTGTAGCCCGAATTAAATCACCTTCAAACAGAGTCGGAAAAGCAGAACTATCGGGATCATAGGATAATACAGCACTCCAGGGTCCGCCATTTGGATCTGCAAAAATAAATTTGATACCAGACCCGGCATAGCTTAATCCTGTTGGCATGGTAACAACTCCTTCCAATGTTACGGTATCCCCTAACATGTAGGAAATATCAGATTCTTCATCTTCAAAGGCTTTCATTAGGTCACTATGAAGTACTTGTTGTACCCGTTGAATCCGTACAGGATCGCCTTCGGCTTCTACTACATCACGTGCTAATCTTGGCTGGACTTTATAGTTACTGAAAGAATAATCTAATACACCTACAATTTCCCTAAGCTCCTGGCCAGTTACCGGATAATAGAAATAGTCCCATCTATCATCACAGCGAGATGAATTTGTTCCATCAGTAAATTCCCATTCTCCGTATCCTAAATCTGGGTCCGAAACAGTCACATTATTGACTGCTAAGAGACAGCCTTCGTATGCTTCTCCTATTTCACCAACACTGATTTCTGATGGTTCAATAATATTAGTTGCGGGACCATGAGCAATGGCTTCAGTTACATCACCCAATTGAGTGAATCCGTAATATTCAGCCACTGTCCCGGTAAGTGTCACACTGTCCCCTTCTGCCGGTCCTTGCACAATATTGCCATCGTCATCAGTCCAATTAAATTCCGCCCATCCATCGTATTCAAAGCAGACTATGCCATTCCAAGGACCTTCAGCATCTTGAACATACATGTACCGGAATTGATCGGAACCCCAGAATTCAGCCGTTACAATAGCACTAATAGTAACTTCCTGATCTTCCAGCGGACTGGCATCATCATTGTCAGGGTCTGCCACGTATTGAATATCATAAATTGCCGTTGTTGTGGATGGCTGCGGCAAAGCACCTTCATCAATCCAATCAGCAATTATATTTATTTCATCCGAAGATAAATCAGATCCTGAAGGAGGCATGGCTCCACTGTTAACTTTCTGCCAGAGCAGACTGTTTGCATGATCTCCTGCTACTACTACTGGGCCATTATTACTGTCTCCAGCCATGAGGTTATCATATGAAGAAAGGTCTAGATTACCATGGTAACCGCCACCATTTACATGGCAAATTGTGGCACAACTGTTATTTAGTATTGTCTGTACCTGTGATTCATAATCAACTTGTCCAAATAGCATACCAATTGCAATGAACATTGTTATCTTTATTTTCATTTACTACTCCTTATTCTTGTTAAACCTTTTGAAATGTAAAGGTCCTATTTAATTATCAGGAATTTCCCTTCCCTGATCTCCCCAGAGTTTTTATCTTCAACAGTAAACAGGTATAGTCCAGATGCCGTCGCCTGATCATGCATGGTAATTAAGTCCCAGGCATGTTCACCACCAGACATGAGAGGGCTTTTCTGTGCATCAATATTTGCAATATCTGACCCTACATAGGTTTGGTCATGCTGGATAATATCAACTAAATCACCTGCTAAAGAAAAAATTCGTATTTCTGCTTCCCTTGGCAGGTTTCGAAACCATAACATCTTACTGCGGCTGCCATAACTATCCCAAAGTGCCTGACCCTTATAAGGATTAGGATATACCGTGGGCTCTCCTACCCACTCGCCGACATGAGAAGTTGATGCTCCGGGATAAACATAAACCCGATTCGAATAAATCGAACTTTCTAAACTTGCTAGATTCGCATCAGGATCACCTTGATCATAGGCTGTAATGGCATAATAATTTAACCATCCATCCTTAATATTAGTATTAACAAATTTGTAATGATAAAATGTACCATTAACAAGAATACTATCTGGTTCTCCAAATTCATTTTTAATGCGTACTGTTGAAAATCCTGTGTTATAACCTATTTCATTTTTTAAATCAATTTCTGAAAGTAAGGAAAATTCACCTAACTCATCATTAGCAGTTTTCCTTGCTCCATAGACCCGATAACCTTCAAAATCTGCATCCTGACTGATAGGGTCTAGAAAAGACTCTGCATTCTTTTGCCAGTATAAGGTTACTTTTTCTGATTCCACGACAACTTCCATATTGGGAGATGGTGGTGGTGCAGGTAGAATATATCGGTCTATAATCCCGTTCTCATTTATATCTTCCCCTGGGTCCAATTGATTATTCCGATTTTTGTCTTCACCATCATAGGCTTGCTGAGCCCAGTCATAATTTACGTGCAGATTTCGGCGTCTTGCATTTGAATTACCGTCAGCTCCCGAAGCCCATAATCCGCAAACTACAGTAAATGCAATATTGCAGGATGCGCCAGGGGCTAATTTCCATGAAGTAGTATCAGCATTATGCTCATTACCTACAGGCCCAGCAGAAAGCAATAGCATCCAACTGTTTTCAGAAGCAGGATAACCATCAGATGTATATTCAGATCCTGACCCTTTTGGAACAGAAGATGACATTTTATCATACCGCTCTTCATCTGTAATTGGCATGCTATAGGCAGGATAATCACTGTTATTTGAATTCGTCCAAACCCATTGAAAATAATTTGTATTTAAATAGTCATATGGAATGCTTCCTCCCAAGGCGGATATTCCAACATATGATTCTGCCCAGCCATCATCACCATTGGCATCATACTGATAACCGATATTGCGTTTAAATTCTTTTTCATCTACCGATTCATCAAAGCCATTTAAATTATCATACCATGTAAATCCACCACCGGGTGTGTATTTATCGGTATAATTAAAATTGGCAACAGAAGCATCTACCCAGATTCCTGCATAAATATCATGAACCGTATCCGGGGAAGCATTCGTAAATGTATAATTTAAAATCACAAAAGCATCTGCGTAAGAATAATTCCATGCATAAGACTCCAAATGTATGTCCAGACCAAGCGGAGTATGTCCCTGAATCCCCAAATTATCTGAAGTTGTGATCCCATAATCCTTAAAATCACAAATCATATCCTGATGAGAAATAGCATTCGGTGAATAATATTGGGCCATTGAATCCTGAGTTGTTGAAGAAATAGAAGATTGAATTGTTATTGGTGAATTTGCAAAAAGCTCAAACCCTGCTTCACCGGATTCAAAAACACCGTCTACAATAGCTGTTGACACACGGCGCTGACCATTTACGATTCCACCTACCCATAGAGCTGAATAGGAAAAATGCTCAATTTGTTCTCTGGGAATTTCAGTGTATTGTTTATATTCACAGGAAGGATTTATACTCCCATCTTCCATCCGGTTCCATCCATTACCCAATATCCCATAATTGGTAATTGTCATTCCTAAATTACCAACAGAAGTATATTTGTCATATTCATCATCTGCAGTTTGAATTTTATAGAGATGTCTCTCTTGACCAAATGACAAGTTTAAAATCAGAGAAAGTGAAAGCAAGTAACGCATTTATTTGATCAAGATTACTTTTTGAACTTGTGAAATAAAACCGTCTGTCACTTGAATAAAATAAACACCGCTCGATTGATTTTGAGCATTCCACTGAAATTGGTGTGTTCCGGGTGTAATATTGCTATTTGTAACTGTCTTTACAATCTTCCCATTTACATCAAATATATTTATTACTAAAAAATGCAAGGAGCCTAGATGAGTTGTTATGTTTGTCACCGGATTAAAAGGATTAGGATAAGGGGGAAGTAATTGAAATTGATTTGGAATTGAAATATTTTTATTTAGAATCAGACTGGCATCATAATTTGTTCCGGGTGTTCCATAGTCACCATCGCCATACATCAGAGTGGCTTCAAACCAATTCTCACCCATATTATTATCAACAGTGCGGTCATGGATTTCCATAGAAATTCCACTTCCAAAGTTCCAGCTATTGGTATAATGAACTTCATCAACAATGGCACCTGTTTCATCCATTAAAATAATTTCATCTTCACTATTTGATAAAACGAATCCACTTAATTCATAGTCCACCAATATACCGCCATTTAAAGTTGAATCTGCATTCCTAGCCAAAATGTAATAATCGCCAGTTTCCACCAGTACAGACATAACATTATTTGTAATTATATGATTGTCGTTTCCCTGATCTTTCAACATCCATCCATTTAAATCAATAGTGGAATCTGTTGTATTATGGATTTCGAACCATTCTCCATAAGAATCTGAAACAGCAGCAGGGTTCGGCATAATTTCTGTGATCACAATTCCGGCATCATTATAAACCAAATCATCAAACCAGACATCCATATATACCGGTAAATGGTCAGAGCTTATTACCAATGCATCAGCAATATCATCATTGACTGCAGTATTATTCCCATCATTTATTGCTTCATTAAAATGATTCCCATCATTTCCAAAAGCTGTATATGAACCTTCAACATAATAGCAATCTGAACTATTTGTATCTAAAACTGCTGCATTCGTTAAAATGAAATCAAACCGATCATCCATACCACCATAATTCTGGCCATTGTAGTATGCTCGAGTTGCCTGGGTGTGCACATCTTCAAATGCAGGATTATTATGCCAATTTCCAACTTCATCTATAGGGTCAAATAAACGGCCGTTATTGATTGTTTGAGAATCAGTTAAATTATCCCAGGCATCTTCACCTGAGTTATAAATATTAAAATCGCCTAAAACAAAAACAAAATCTAAATCATCTAACTCATTTAAATGATTTCTGAGTGCTTCTGCTTCTTCTGCTCTTTCTGCTTCATCACTACTTCCGGTTCCTGCTTTAAAATGAGCACCATAAAGATGAATCTCAACCCCCGATGAAATATGACGCATAACAAACTCAATTACATCCCTGTTTCCCCAATTACTAGTAGTGTTGACTGTAGCTGTACTGATGAAATCAAATATTTCACTCTTATAATAAAGGCCAATGTCCAAATTGGTATTGGATTGATCTGTGAAAGGTGCGCCAGAAAATAAACCTACTTCAATTTGATCCAATACGTCTGTTACCAACGCATTAAAACCATCTGCCCCATCCAGTTCTTGGGCAATAATGATGTCCGGATCAATTTCTTCAATAACCATCTTGATATCATCTTCGCGAGCATCATTATCTCCAGTAAAGTTCCATAAGTTATAAGTCATAATTCGCGCAGTTGAAGCATGGAGATTTAACATAAAAAGAAAATAGATAAAAATTCTCATTTAATTTTCTAAAACAGCTTCTATTCGGCCGATTTCCAATTCATTATGATTCTTCAAAATCTTCGAACTAAATTTATCTAATTTTTTGAATTCTAAATCAGTTAATAGATTCAGGTGTTCTAATAATTTCATTGTAGCAACTGATAGGGCTCTAAAATTTCCATCAAGGACTTTTATAGCTAAACCGATACTACCTCCATCTGATTTTTTCAAGGAAATTCCCCTTATAGATTCACCGCCAATTTTTGTAATACCACGGCCAGCAAGAGCATCAATAAACAGAGTATCAAAACGATTTGGACCACTTACTAAAATTGGGTTCGTACACATTGCTTGGTAAACACGACTCAACTCCGGAGTTGTCTCTGCAGCTAATTTTTGAAAAAGTTTCGCAATATTTTCCAAAGTCATAAAAGGTGTTGGTGCTGAACACCCATCAATCTCAGTTGGAATATTTTCTAATCCAGTTAATGATTCAATTAATTTAAAAATAGTTTGTTGTACCGGATGATTTTTTTGTATGTAGCCCTTGGTTCCATGTCCTAAATATTTTGCCAATGCTAACATGCCGGCATGTTTCCCGCTGCAATTATTATAACTGGCATTTGCTTTTTTCCCATCTTTAATCAATTTATGATGACTTGCTGTGTCTGATGGAGGATGTATTCCACATTCAAAATCATCTAATGTTAGGCCAATTTTCCCTAGCATAGACTGAGCCGTATTTACATGAATTTCTTCTCCGGTGTGAGATGCACACATCAAAGCAATTTCTTTATCAGAGAAATTAGCTTCATCAACAGCACCAGTCTTAACTGCGGCAGCGGCTTGAAACGGCTTTAATGCGGAACGGATACAGGTTAAATAATTAGGGTCGCCTGTTGAATAAACAGTCTGTCCAGTTTCATCAACAGCGACGGCAAAAACAACGTGAAAACTTTCAGTTAAGGCACCACGGGTTACTTTGCAAATGATTGGCATTAAAATCAATGAAGCATTTTAGAAACAAACTCAAATTTAAATCCTTTTTTCTGAATATCAGGAATATGTTTTTTTAAGATTTTTAATGTTTTTGGCTTAACATGCCCGATGCCAATTGCTGCACCTGACTTTTCAGCTTGTTTCACTAACTCATTAAGTTGATCTAGAATTTTCATTTCATCATCATCATTATCCAAAAATACATTACGTCTGGCTGTGGGAACACCAAATACTTCCATTGTGGACTCAGCCACAGTTTCTGCGGTTGTACGACTATCCACGAAGAACAGATTACGCTCCTTTATAACACGGGCGACATTGGACATGACTCGCTGGTCTGCAGATGCTTTAGAACCTTGATGATTATTCATCCCAATTGCATTAGGAATTTCATCTAAAGCAGTTCGAATTCTTTGTTGAATTTTCTCATTATTCATGTCAGTAGATAAAACAAAATCTTCTTCTCCTCCCTTATTGGATAAATTTTCCATTGGCATATGAACAATCACTTCATAACCTTTTCTGACTGCTATTTCTCCAAATTTTGTACTGTATTCATGACCTGGAATTACAGCGTAAGTCAAGCGAGCATCTAATTCCAAGAAGCCATCAGACACTTCATCATTCCTATACCCAAAATCATCAATGATAATACCAATAGTACCCTTCAAATTTGGAAGAGGAACTTCAGGAGATAACTTGTGTGCTTTCTTTTTTACCTTATTAGAAATTTTTTCGGCAGTGGTTTGCTGTTCTTCCAGAGCTGAAATTCTATCATCCATTCTTTTGATGAATAACAGTAATATGACAATAGTGGCTACAAGAAAAAAATCTAATGATATTTTAAAGTTTTTCTTTTTCATGGTAACCGAATTTGAATGGTAAAAATTTGAGGTGTACCTAAGTATTGAGATCCAAATTGCACTGCATATTTTATTTGGTAGATTCCTAATATCAGCCCTAAACCAGCCGAACTCTCAATCACTTTTTCTGATGTAGCAAAACCTCCCATAATTTCTAGTCGGTTCCAACGAAAATGGTTACCAAAATAAAATTTTGCGCTTGGAGATAACTTGTTTAACTCAATTGAACCAAATAAAGTATTCTGATATTCATTAAAATTGATCACTTTAGAAATACCTCCTAGTAGCCGAAGAGGTAAATTAGGACTTGATGTTTCCAATTTAGTCATAATACCTATGTTTTGGAGCGATAAACCAAATTTTAATTTATTTTTAAAAAATCTGGTATAGCCAATATTTATTCCCAAACCAGAAGAAGTTTCAGTGTATAAGCCCATGAAAATATAATTTAAGGAAAAACCAAAATTTTGGTTTTCTCTTTTAAATGAGAGTCCTCCATCCAAAGCAAAACCATAAGTAGAAAAAGAAGTAAAAGCTTCATCTTGTGGTACATCACTTCTGAATTCGAGATCAGATAATCCGGAATATTTTCCACCCAAATGGAATGTTTTTCCCCGATAAGTTTGTATATATGATAATCGGCTTAATGAAACATCACCTAGCCACACTCCACGGCTCATAACCAATCCGGGATTTTGACCATTAGCGTAGCCTACCGCAGGGTTTAATGTATAGTTTCCAGATAGTGTAGGATGGCTACCAATACATAATTCTTCGGCAGATGTTGGCAAAGTTAAAAATTGTGTACCCATGCCAAAGAGTGGGAATAGAAGTAATAAAAATAATCTAAAAACGGAAAGCATAAGAAATAGTATGGGCAGTTTGGGTAGCCCAGTCCATGGAAAATGCATAATCAATATGAGAGTCATGGGGCTTGAATAAGCCATATTCATAACCTACTCCAAAAGCTTTTCTACCATTACCATAACCACCTCGAAAATAATACTGTTCAAAAAATCCATATTCAACACCCAACCTAGGTAATAACCCATTGAATGTTTTATGATCAGTGATTAAACCTATATCTCCTGCAATAATCAACCCACGATGATTGTAACGAGATCCAATACGGTATATAACGGGGAATTCTTCTTTGTAGATCCTACCTTCTGCATAAATATCACCAGTATCCCATTGGTAATTAGAACTCAAATCCTGAATAGTAAATCCCAAGGTATTAAATTTCCCTGCTTTAAGGAGCACTCCAATATCAAAACCAATACCAGTTCCTGTGAGCTGATCGGCTTCAGTTATCGGCAAATCATATCGAAGAATTTTTACATTTGCCCCAAAAGAAATCCATGGAAGAATTCTCTGAGCAAATGTAATTATAATAGCATTTTCTCCGGTTTGCATCATAGTCGATTTCATTCCGGTACTGTATCGCCCCTGAATATCAGATACACCTGCGTTAATCCACGCGACGCCAACACCAGCCGTTGGTGGTAAAAAAGTAGCAAAGCTGGTGGCGGCTAACCTCCGATCCATAGAAAGGTTAGAATAGGAACTCCCAATTTGTCTGTGTACTAAAAAAGCTGTCCAGGCAGGATTATGAAAAGCAGCAAAACTCTGATCTAGTTCTGCAGTAAATCCACCGCCCATCGCCATGGAACGAGCGGTTAGCCCCATACGAAGATGGCCTCCCGGAAGCCCTGCCCAATCTTGTGAGCGGACAAAACAAATCAGCAAGAATACAGGTAGAAATCGTTTCATTATTTCACCACAATAATTTTTGTCCAGAAATTGTTCGGAGGATTATTTAATGAATAAGCAAAATTAAGCCTGGCAAAATAGACACCGTTTGAAACATGTTGACCTGTTTGACCGCGACCATTCCATTTGATCGCTCCTCGAAAAGTGTTTAAATCAAAAACTTCAGTATATACTTTTTCCATTCCAAAATTGAAAATATCCAATTCCACAATAGTGTTAAAAATTTCTCCTGTATGAAATCGGACATAACCATCATTACCTAATTGATTATGACTAAGCGGGGAAAAAGGGTTCGGATAAGCATATACTTCAGTAGTATCATATTCAGTTTGGTAAATAGACCAGCTAGAACCATGGATATCCAATGACCTCGCAATTCCGTCCGGCGAACCAATCCATAATTTGGGGATGGAATCACGCAAGTCTACAGTTGTAGTATAAACAATATCTGTAAGGAGCTGTTTTTGTGTTAAAAATGTTGTATCTATTGGGGCATTATATTTGGACCAATTCTCACCATCCAAACTTTTCCAAAGTCCTGTTGATGTGGCGGCAAGCACGAGAGAATCTTGAGTAAAAACATTATATACCCTTTCTCCTAAAAGGGCCGTCTCCCAAGATGAACCACCATCTCTAGTAAAACTCAATCCTCTAATTTCTCCCGGAGTGTCCGCAACCAGAGATGCTGCCCAAACAGTTATTTGCCCATTCCAGTTTTGTTTAGCAAGACCTACAACAAAATTTCCAGATAAACCGTCTTTTGGATAGGAGAAATGTTCCCATTCTATACAATTAAAGTATTCAAAAACTCCAGGTTCTATTTCTATCAATTCCTTAATTATGATTCCTTTATTAATGCCATTGGCAGTCCCTACCCAAACTGTGTCTGCAAATGCCAAAACGGAAAAAGCTTTATGATTATGATTCCCTCCATCACCAGGATCCCTTGGGTTCAAATAATAGCCTGGTAAGACCGGTTTTCCTCCTGCTGTAATCTCATCAAACCCTTCACACAAGGATAGAGAGTCCTGACTGTCCATTGGCATAGGCACATTCTCCCATGCTTTTTTTGTTAAATGATAACGTCTCAATCCCCCAGCCCAGCTTGATATCCATAAAAATTCTCCTGATAAACTGGCATCATAGGTAACATTTGCTTCTGATACAGTCACAGGAAGCTGGCGGTAATAACCTTCACCGAAAGGTTTCAATGTATCCAGTTCATTATCTACCGGCTGAGCAAGATATGTCCAAGTAATGCCATTGGTATCTTCGGCAGCATATGTCAATGTTAAACCGTAACCAACTTGAATATCACCATTATCTCCTGAATAAGCCACAGCCATCGTATCCCCCATAACCGCAATGGCTGGAATTCCTCCCTGTGGTACCAAATTGGAGAATTGCCCATCATCAAGAGGATCAACAGTAGTTTGGTATGCATAAATACGGTTTCCATCATGAAGTGCGAGGCCCATTCCCGTTCCAAACCATGTTAAGGAATCTCCCATAATTCTAATCTCAGCTACAACATTACTAGTAAGTCCTTGCGTAATGAATGAATCCGCAAGAGTTGATTTTAACGCAAACCGGAAAGGGGTAAATGATTGCGATAAAAGCAGACCTGAAAGAACAATGAATAGGGTTCCTTTATTGAATAAGAATTTCATGTTCTCTCATTTTGCTGTATTCGTTTTCTAAATCCTGTGTAAAAAAACGCCAAATGAAGTTTCCCGTTTTAGTCTGTTGATCCGGATCCGAAAATCCATCTCCATAGATTGGAATTTTGAATGTGTAGACTCCATCTCCTTTTATAGAGTCTCCACTTGTAAAGTTCGGCTCATATAAAATAACTTGACTACCATCATCATAAAGGTAGATATAATTCCCTTTATTCATCATCGAGTCTCCTTCCACATGATAGGAAGTAAACCCAACCCATTTAATTGTTTCTAGTCCATCAGCATCAAAGACTTCTGCTTTAATAGATGGGAAACTTACGGTCTGGCCTGTTGGCCTTACGATATTGGTCGGTGCAGATATTTGAATAATTCTTGGTATTATATTTCCAATGCTAAATGAATCAGGAACAGTTATGATTTCTGACCCATAAATTGCGCTGAAATCAACATAGACACTCCCTGAGTCTTCCCCCATAATATTTTGAATGATGGTCGAGTCATTATTGATTTTTAATCCATACAACCCATCACCCATAATGATGTCTCCATTTAAGCCGTTATCATAGAGATTTAAAGTATCAGGTGTATTATTTCTTGAAAGCGCATACCAAACAATTTTTGCATTAGATAAAGATTGATCATTGTACTTACTTTCAACTTCCATTGCAAAATATAGTTGATTCACATCTTGGTGGTAATTGAATTGACGATTTTCAATCTTGATACTATCTTCAATATCCGCTGGCTCAGAGCAACTCCAAAATACAATACTAAAAGGAAGAAGTATATGGAAACGCATAGGCTGAAATTTAGGATTGAAGTTTCTCAATTATTACTCCAGTTTTGGTTTTCCCGGTTGTATATATAATCCACCATGAGCCTTCCTACCTGTCCAAGACTTTCAGCACTACAATTTTCAGGGACATCATCTAATGTATGCCAAAAATTGGCATAGGAATTTGGATATTTAAAATCGATTAGATCGATAGCAGGGATTCCCGCAATTTCATAAAGGGGGACATGGTCGTCATAAATTGCATAATCTACCCGACCCTCAAATGCATCTAAACCTAAATCTCTGGCCCGGTCCCATAGGTACCTCACAAGTTCAGGATGAAATTCTAAAGAATATCGCTCGATGGGTAAAACCAATTGTTTGTCTCCAACCATATCTAAATTAATAGCTTCGTTTGGTTTGGGTATTGGCAGATTTTTTGCAAAATACCTTGATCCTTGACAAAATGTCTCATTTTCACCTCTTATACCCATATCCTCTCCATCAAATAATACAAGGTTCACACCTATAGGGGGGGGATTTTCACCCAAAATTTTTGCTAATTCCAATATCACAGCCACACCAGAAGCACCATCATTTGCCCCAATAATAGGTATATCTCTGTCCCGTCTATTTTCTTCCTCATCCGCCCAAGGTCGAGTATCCCAGTGGCAGGAAATCATTGTTTGAAATTCTGCATCAGGATTATACCTAGCAATGACATTCTCCAATTCATAACGATTTTTATCTTTTTGTTCCCTGTAGGAAAAATTCTGCAGAATTATTTCATCAGCAGATTTTTCAAACTCTTTAATCATAAAATCGAGACAGGCGTAATACCCTTCTGATCCTGGATTTCTTGGCCCGAAATCACACTGAGCAACTAAATAATCAAATGCCCGTTTTTCATCAAACTTTGGCACATCGGATTGACAGCTGAAAAAGATTGAGATAAGTGTTATATAAAGTATAGTAAGATATATATTTTTCATTTTATCCTGAGATTGCTAAGTTTACATCAAATCCAAAATCACGATCAATTTTACGGCCAGTTGTTCGCGTATCACTTTCCCGATATTCGTATCTTAAGCCGCCACTGACTTTTGTGGAAAACTGATAAGATATACGAAGTCCAGTTTTCCAACTTTCAGAAAAAGGGCCCTCTTCTAAATTCAATTTATCACCTGATCGTTCTTCCCTGCTTTCATTCAGGTCGAAATTTAGGGTAAAACTCATGGAATTAGTCAAATTGAGATCTCCATAAAATGGTACTGGAATTTTCATTCCACCTCGGTGGGTGTACGTTCCAGTAGATGTATAACTATTATCATTGTGTATAGTCAAACCAGTAGGAGATTCATCAAGTGATTTATTGCGATTATGCCTGAAAGTAACTGAAATATTTTTCTTTAAGGACATATTCAGACCAACTAACGGTGAGAAATTTCGATTTATCCTCGAAGACCGTTCATAATCTTTATTATCATCCGCAAAAGTACCAAAATTGAAAAAGTTCATTTGTCCTGGAGAGATATCCTCAAACTGCCATGAGCGGGTTTCTTTTCCGGAATAGCTGTGTTCCAATGATGCAGATTTAGCAAACCATTTAATAATTGGCCACTTTTCTAATCCACTCATTCTAAAACTCCAACCGGGAATAGGCAATCCTTCCTGCAGTAAATCACCGTAGGCAAAAAAGTCTCGTGTCATTGAAAGTTGTTCTAGTCCAGTACTTGAACGTGTAGTAGTAAAATTTTGAGAAAAATTGGTAGAGATATTCAAGGCTCGTGTAAGTTTAATTCCGGTTCGAATAGAACCATCTCTTTTATGATCCCAACTTCCTGTATTACTTCCAACTTCATCAGAGTGTTCTAAACCATGGTTCGGTTCCCAACCAAATTTGTATCCTGTTGGTACATTACCTATAATTTGATTTCCTGATCTTTTGAGATCTTCTGTATAACTAATTGAAATTGGATTTATTTTCTTCACAAATCCATGGGCAAGATTTAGAGGGTTTAAATTCTTTTTTTTCTTTTCCTTCTTTTCAGATTCATTTGTGCTTTTTGATGAACGTGAGCGTGGTCTTGAGCCCCGTTCACGACTGGCATAGGATCGGGATGAAGACTTTGGTTTAAAAATCAATTCAATTATTTGAACCGGTGTGATCGAAAAATTTGAGCCAAATCGTAATTGAGTACTAATATTTTGACCTTCCCTTGCTAAATCATCTGACCAGCGAAAATTTGCTGTATAGTTAAATGAAGGCTTAAGCCATTTCATGATCCCGGGATTGAAAGTTGTATTAAAACTTTCTGTAGTTTGGGTTACTGTACCAGGATCAAAATCTCTCAATGCAGTCCATGCATAACCACGAAAATCATTGAGTTTACTTTGTCCGCTCCAAGCATATTTTGTGGATAAACCATTTGTGAATTTATAGTCTAAATTAATACTTCGATTTAAACCAAAGTTATACGTTTCTGGACTTCGATCTCCAACTCGGGGTTGATTCCAGTTTAATTTTTCATTTAGGTTTAATCCTGTTTTTAATGATGAAGGTGTATAAAAAAATTGAAAATCACCTAATGTTTTCCCTAAAATGGGTAAATTTTTTGCCCAGTTAAAAGGTTTTATATAATTATTCCGTCCAAAAGGAATATAGTATGAAAATTTGCCGCTATAGGATTCTGTCCATTTTTCAGCATAGGTCACATCGGATGACCGGGACTGAGAGGCACTTAAGCTGACAGAAACATTATCCACAGTGTATTTCATGAATCGATTATCTGATTTTCCTGATTTTTTAAGAGATGTACTCAATGAAACTGATTCAGTGATAGTCATGATAGAATCAGGTGTATTATTGGGATCTACTAGGATATCTTCTCCAGAAAAATATTTTGGCCTACTTTGGTTTCGCGTTAAAGAACCATTTAATGGAACAGAAATACCCCAGGATTTAGGAAGTAAACGATGTAAATCAATTTTCCCTGAAACATTCAAATTTTCAGATGTATTTGTTGAGCGGGAAAGTCTTTCTTGGAGCCGATGGTATTCCGCATCCTGCCTACTGTAAACTAATGTTGCCGAGCCCAAATCAGATAAACTCATCTTTGATTGAATACGCATGGCCATTCCTTTTTCTTTTTTCACTCCACTTAAACGCAATTCATCTAACCATACTTCACCAGATATAGGTTCTTCCCCTGTATTTTTCACTCCTACAGAAAAATATTGGAGACGATTTAAAGCAGGTTTTCCAACAATTTTTACACGCTTTCCAGTCAATTCTCCATTGGAGTTAGTAAAATAATATTTTCTAATATCCGAAGAATCAATCAAAATATCTGTTTCTCTGAATTTCTTAATTTTTGAAGTATCAGCTTGTTTTAAGGCTGTAAGCCAATCCAAATCTATTTTGAAACTGTTACGATTTTCATCCTCATCCCATCCATTATAAACAGGTTTCGTAATTTCATAAAATGCATCGCCTAAACCATATTTCAAAAATACTTCTACATCTGTTTCCAAAGAAGTGATCCATGGACTATTTCCATAAACATACATTTTCATAAAGTCATAAGTCATAAAACTTCGCTTTTGATTATCATTTAGAGTGTAAAGAGTTTTCTGAGCAATTCCAGTTGCCTTCGATGGTAGATTATCAAACTTCAAAACAAGCGATTGTTCCTTTGAACGGATTTCATTCAGTCTGTCATATTCTCCTTTCACTCCTTTCGGTGGTGTATAATCAGCATTATCTTCAGTATTCACAACCGCTACTTGAAAAGTAGGATCCTCTTCAGTATTGGTAATTCCAAAATTATTTCTTTGAAAACGACTATTAATCGTGTCAATTCCAGTTGTATCTAATGCGGTTATACCCATTTCCTGCCATTCATTTCCCACTATTTCTATTTTAGCGATTTCAAGCTGTCTTAGGGTTGAATCTAATCCTGTAACCGCCAGGCGAACATAACGAATCTCATTCCATTCGATATTTTTTACCTGTTTAAAATCCGATAGTGGGACACGAAATAATCGCCAACCCGTTTCTTTACCATTTTTTTCTGTTTCACCTGCAAGATAAGTGGTATCGGTCAATAAAAAATTCATCGAAAAATAATCATTTGTCTTATCTAAAAATGTTGAACGATCTAAATCTTCTGTATCTGGGTATTTACCACCCTCCTGAATTTTCGAACCGGTGCCATTACCCTCTGTTCCATTTATTTTAGAATAATTATTAATATCATTTTGATCATAATACCAATTATCACCATTAGGGTCTTCATCATCCACATCGCTGGAGGCATTAATCATTTCTGCCTCTCCAGCAGAAAGAAAATCTGAATAAGTTCCGCCTTCTAGGCAGCCACCCCAACCATTTTCATAATCATCAAAGCATCCATCCAAACCAGTATCTTCATCATCTTCTAAAAACCCGTTACCAAGCGATAGACCTGCTCCAGGAATATCTTCTGTATTTAATATGCCATTCCCATCCATATCTTCGGATATTTTACCCAAATTTAAATGTAGTCGTCCGGAAGTTCCTCTAAGCCATATTTCAAAAAATTTACTTTGTGTTTGATCATAATCACCGGAATATAAAGATGTAGTTACACCTACCCATGTAGAGTCCGGATTAGTATTACGTTGATGTATTTTAGATTTATATCGTAAAACTATCACATCTGTTGTTTCGTTTCCTGCTCGCAAAGAAGTAGACTGGTTAGGCCATATATCCCGAGTACGGTAAGGGACGTAAGGATTGTACCAAATCATACTACCACGATTTCGTTGATTGTATTCAAAGCTAAATTCATCCAAATCTTTATTATAAAACAATGGTGCAGAAGATGCTTTCCAAAACCGTCTTTGAATAGAAGGTGATGTTGTACGTTTACTCCCTTCAAAATCATCAATAAAGGCTACACCATTGGGATCTCCCGTTTCTGGATTACTGATTGAGTTTGGGTTTGGCATTACCTGGGCAACCTCTCCTTCTAAAGAAAAAGATGATAATTTATCTGCTTCAATCAGTGGTAATCTATCTAATACTCTAGTTATTCCTTCCATTTCCCATTCGTAACGACCATTCAAATCCCAGATAAAGTTTCTAGTTGGCTCATATCCGACTTCAACTTTTTCATTAATAATTGATTGATTGAAATAAAGTGCCGTAAACCCAATGAAGGAATTTTTCTGTCCCAAGTCCATTTGAGCCCTGGTCCCAAATATAGTTTTTTTATCAAACGAGACTAATTCATGCTTATCATAATTGATTTTAAGTTTAGCATTAGGGTCATTGGCTGCATTGCCTAAAAGAACAATAGTTCCTGTAAAATAATCAATATTATAATCCTGTCCGCGTTTTAGAGTAACACCGTTTTGGATTACTTCTTCACTGTTTTCCACTAACATAAATCCTAAATTAATTGTAGAACTTTGATTCGTGTAAGCTGCTTCTATCATCCAGCGATGATCTGCATTTAGCTCTGAAGATACTGAAGATGTATAAAGTACACCAGATCCCAGCTGGTCTTTTAACTCATTTGACTTGTTACCTCCTTCAAGAGAATCACCTCTAGCAAATGGATGTAAGTGGGGGAACAAAAGTTCACCATCTACCATATTCATAATATTTGCCATATCTTTATCAATGATTTCATCATAATTACGCTGGCCATTTTCATCTGTACTATCCAAACCAAATAAAGTAATATAAGGGATACTGGTTTTTCTATCTCGTTCTGTCACAGGGGTAGCATTTTTATTATAAATCTGTACATCAAAACCATCAGGGCTAATTTGTGAAGTTCCCAAATAATATACATTCTTGAACATAAGAGGCCAGGTAGAGTGATTAGGGTGACTATTCCGGGGTTTAAGCATCATCAAGGATAAATTAGTGCCTAGTGAATCAGGGGCCGTACCAACCCTCATAATTGTTGCACCTGTCGAACGGTCTACTAGAACAAATGTACACCCAAGGATATCCTGAGAAACTTGTTCCCTTACACGAATAAATCCTAAATCCGGATTTATAAAATAATTTGTTCCCTGCTCCAAACGGATGAAACTCCCTTCTTCGCTTTCATCAATGTAAGTTGTATCATTAGGATTTTCAGGATCAATAAATGCCGTACCAGTTATAGCATCAGCATCATTAGTATTGATGGATTTGTAAAGTTCAAAGTTTTTTATAACAACATTACCTATGGAATGAAGGCCATTTTTTAAGGGGTAAAAGGATGGAATAGAGACTGATCTTATTTGATCATCAAAAATCACTGTAGTATCTATACCATTACGAAAAGCAGGATGAATAAAAAAGTATCTGTTCTTAATCCAGTCCACATCCCTGATTTGTTGTTTACTACTTTGCCCTCCACCTTCCCACTCTGATTGCTCTTTTTTAGTTTTTTCAATAGAAGCAATAGTCGTGATATCTACAGGGCCTAATTTTGAGATTGCTTTAACACCGAATAGACCCTGATTCTTTCCGGAAAATGTCACATATTTTGTTGAAGGTAAAGATAATGAGATATTACCGGCTTCTACATTTTGTACAATATCATCTTCATATCCTTTGTATGAAATGCGAATGTTATTTTCCCAATCAAAATCACGCTCCGAATCCTGATCCATAGCTACAGTAATTCGGTCTCCTATCTTTCCTTGAATATTTAGATTTTGCTTTTGATCAAATTCTAAATGTGTGTTTTGGGTTTGATTCAAAGTAGAGCGAACCAGTTCCTGATCTTGAAAAACCATTTTTCCATTAATATTCACATTACCACTAACCTGAAGTGATGCACGACCAAGCCTGCCGATATCCATACCTACTACTTCTATCATTTGCCCCCTACGGCTGGTTTTATCATCTTTCGCATCCTTTTGCATCCTTTCCAAAAATGTTTTATGCCAAGCTTGCTTTTGAAACATTTTAAGGTACCATTGTACAGAAGCAGTGAAAGGTATCTGAACTTTTTCTCCATCTACAGTTTCCGAAATAGTAATGACTTGCCAGTCCCAAGATAATTCGATATCTGTTTTCCTGCGAGAAAAAGGAAAGGAAATGATTCCAATCGGTGTGGAGATTGTATCTAAGGGTTGTACTAATGTTTTTAGTCTCCTTGGAAATGGATCAATTACGTAAGGAGATGAGGGTATGTAGGTGGGCAGTAAAATTTGAGAAGGACCATCTATAGCTACGGTATCAATGTCCTGTGCAAACAGTATTCCAAGATATAGGAATCCTAGTAAACCGATTTGGAATAACCGGTTTGAAAATTTTTGATATTTTTTTAAAGTGCTCAAGTTCAGTCTTGATTAAACTGATATCGCTTTACTCGATAATATCTCCTTTATCAAAATAAGTTTTTAAAGATTTTTTCATTTTTTCTAGACCCTGAGCTCTATGACTAACCTTGTTCTTTTCAACAGAAGTCATTTCTGCAAATGTTCTGTTTTCATGCTCAGGTACAAAAACAGGATCATAGCCAAAACCTTCCTTTCCAGTTGATCTTTTTGTAATATTTCCTTTTATGACACCTTCTGTCCAGAGTTCCGTATTTCCATCCACAAAAGAAATAATAGTTCTGAAATGTGCAGTTCTTTTTTCCAAAGGAATTTCGCCCAATTCAGTTAATAGTTTTTTTACATTATCTTTAAAAGTTGCACTCTCACCAGCAAAACGCGCTGAATAAACACCCGGAGCTCCATTTAATGCATCTACCTCCAATCCAGTATCATCAGCCAATGATGGTAGCCCAGTAAAATTATGAACCGTTCTTGCTTTTAAAAATGCGTTTTCAATAAGCGTAGTGCCTGTTTCTTTTATATCACCTATATCCGGAAAATGATCTAGTCCCACAATATTAACATCCAATTCCGCCAAAAGTCGATTCATTTCTTTTCTTTTATAAATATTATGAGTTGCTAAAACTAAAGTTTTCCGACGGGACATGATCAATGAAACACCACCTAAAAATGCCGAGAAACCTATAAGTAATACAGGGATGAAACAAGAGATAGTTCATTCCAAGATTTTTCAATTTGTTTTGATAAAACGCTCCGGTAATTTTGCGCCGCTTTTTTAAAGCGTACCCAACCCTAACGTGGCTCGGTAGCTCAGTTGGTAGAGCAGAGGACTGAAAATCCTTGTGTCGCTGGTTCGATTCCGGCCCGAGCCACTTCTTAATAAAACCGCTACTAAATCGAATTACTGATTTTAAACCGAGTTTCACAAATATTTTATTTTTGTAAAAAAACCAGTATACAATCAACGAAGAATCTCCTACATTTTCTATTATTTATTATGAAAAGATTAATACCACTTCTATTTATTTATTTTTTTGTGAAGGGCGAAATTGTTTATGAATCCGGTAATCTAATTGAGTTTTTTGGTGGTACTGCTCCTGGAAGTGCTTATGACAACTGGGTCAGTCACGTAACAGAAGGTATCGCACGTGAAGATTATAACGATTACGGCCCTAATTGGCTGGATGTACAAACGAACGGTTTCGGAAATTATAAACAATTAAATCCAGATTCTCCTATTTTAGATTATTGGGAATCTATTTTTTCTTCATTTATTGTTGGGGATACCACAATAGTTGATTCCCTACTCCAGGATTCTCTGACATCTTTTTATTATGATTTAGTTATTTTTGAAGATACTTCCTTAAACAAAACCTTTCATCTTCTTCGCGAACAAATTGATTCTGTATTTGTTGACACAAACCAAATTCACATTGAAGATGATGATGTAATTGGTGGTTTTCGAAATAGTTGGGGGCTTTACATAATTAACCCTGATGCTAGACGTGAACAGGTGATTATACAAGTGCCTCATCCCTGCGATGATTTTATTGCACCATATGTTGCCATGGACCTTTTTCTTGAAATTGATGCATTTAGTTTTATGATTAATGGTGCAGGACGCGAAGTCGCCTGGACGGAAGAAGGAACATATACAAATAGCAAATCGCTATCGGACCCATCGAGATATGAACATACCCTTTTCCAAAAATTCCATGAGATTGTAACCGAACCTTTGATAAATATCCAACCTCATTGGCCACTTGTATTTGCTATTCATAGTTTTGATAATGCTTCTCACTCAACTAGAAATTCAGTTATTCTGGCTGCAGGAGCATCTAACTTAAATACAAATAAACCTATTCGGGACATTTCGGAAGACCATTTTGATATTATCAATTTTACCGAAGAATATCCTATACCTGCAGAACAATTCTCTAATCCTGAGCCATTACATGTCATACATTATTATGAGGCCAACTATGATTATGAGTTTTTCTATGATAATGGGACAGAACAATTTCCTGTACATGAATCTACCAGTTTAAATGGTATACAAAACGGCTATCAGATGGTTCACCTTCAAGATCTGGTTAGTGGACTTTCCGTTTATGAACCATGGGTGCAAGTGGAGATGGATGAGAAACCAATGCTATTCGATAATAACAATCTATCTGATGAGCTAGTTTACTCTCAAGGTATTTATCCAACGAACGTCCATAACTTCACAATGGTTCGTGATTATTATCAACCCTTCATTCAAGCTGTTGAGCAATATCTTTTACATTGGGAAACGAGCACGGATTTGACACCCCCAGATTCAATAGAGTACTTCATGGCCTACAATATGGAATATGGTAATTTGGTTTATCTCACATGGTCGCCTGCATTTGATACCAATTTTAAGACATATGAAATTCAGTTGGCTGAAGATTCAATAATGTATGATTCTCCAATATTAGATCTATCTGATTATCCATCATTACAATTTATGCGGGATGATGAACAAATTGTGTCCATTTATAATGATAATGATCCTTGGTTATTTAGAATTCGAGCACGTGATTATTTTAATAATGTAGGTCCATGGTCTATAACTGTCCCAAATATACTGCCCGGGCATAGCCCGCCTGACACAATATTATTTTTTGATGAAAATACGGAAATTTTGAGCATCTATGATGAAGATATAGATCAAAATGATTATTCAATTGATACAGTAATGACGATGCCCGGGTTGAGCCCAACCCTTGCCCTTTACGGCAATACATGGAAGGTGATACAGATTGAGCCATTTTTGCCAGAGACAACAACTATTCTCCAATTCTTTGCGCAAATTGACAGTATTTCTGAAATCCAGGCCATAGGTTTTTCAGATGGAGAAAAACATCTGCGATATTCTTTGGCAGGAACAGAAACTCTGGACATAGAAAAATGGATTCCTGTTTACCAAGGCTCAGGAATAGAAAATGTATGGCGTCCTTACGAAATCCCCATAGGGACAGATTGGTTAGCATGGTATGATTCTCTATCTCCTATAAATAAAATTGAGTTTATAAATGACCATGGTGACACTGCAGATGCTCCAGGGAGTATCCATTACAGTATGATCCTAGATTTATCACCTGATTTACCTATTGCTCCAACTGTTTTAATTGATTATTCAACAGATGACCTAAGGATTGAAAACAACCAGGAAACCATGTCATTTATATTCACATGTACAGTTATTGATTCAGATTCATACAATTTTAAATATCTATGGGAATTTGGTGATGGCGGTACATCTGAAGATAAAAACCCCACGCATGACTATGTTATTGAAGATGACCACGAGTACGCTGTAATTCTTACAGTAGAAGATGAAATAGGATTACAAGGCTGGGCAACAACTGTAATTCAAATCGATGACGGAGAATCATCTTTTCCTCTTACCATGAATTTTGTTGGTGATATAATGATGGGAAGAAGATTTGAGGATGAAAATGGGATTATAACAAATCAGGGAGTGAATGCTCTTTTTGAACCAACATACGAAATTCTAGGAGGAGCAGCAGATATTACAATAGCAAATCTCGAAATACCTTTATCTGATCAGGGGGCACCTCACCCAACTAAAAGTATTGTCTTTCGCTCTTCCCCGTCAAATGTTGGTGGATTGATTTATGGTGGAATTGATGTAGTATCTCTGGCAAATAATCATATTTTGGATTTTATGGAACCTGGTATGATCCAGACACAAAACTTGCTGGATGAAGTAGGAATTCGCCATTCCGGCGCAGGGATAAATAGCTACGAGGCATATTTACCTGCTATTTTGTCTCGCAAAGGTCAGACCATTGCTTTCCTTGCATCTAGTGACAGAACCGGACAATATAACAATTACCAGCCTTATTTAAATGCTGGTGAAAACAAACCCGGTTTTGCTTACATGACGCCCTATTATCTGAAACAACAGATCCAGTCTGTAAGAGATTTTACAGATTTGTTAATCGTTGAGATGCATGCTGGCAGTGAGTATTCCTATGCTCCAGGTTCTGATTATGATTTCTTTGATTATCCAGATGGGTTTTCCGCCATGCGTATTAATCCTGCGAGTACAGTAGGCTATGAGCTAGATCCATTGGTTGGTCTGGAAGAAGAAGATTATTCACCACGGTTGGATAGGCCTCAAATGTGGGATCGTTCCATTCGCCAGTTCGCTATTGACGAAGGTGCAGATGCAGTCATTGTTCATCACCCTCATATCATTCAAGGAGTAGAAGTGTATAAAGGGAAAATAATCGCACATTCACTAGGAAATTTTATTTTTGATCTGAATTATCCTGAAACCTATCCATCTATTATCTTAAATGCTGAAGCTGATGAATCGGGATTCTATTCCTATTCTATTACACCTCTTTATATTGATGATTACTTAACTGTCCCTGCCAAAGGAGAACTTGCTAATTATATTCTGGATTACATTGCTATGCGATCCAGAGAATTGGATACATATGTTCATGTAGATTCTGATAATCATTTAGCAACGGTTATAATGGATTCAACTACTCTTCAGATTCAAATACTGGATTATATAGTGGAATTGAGAGATACAAAACAGTTCCAGTTCAATGAGCAGTCTTACTTTAAATCCGATCCAATTCCAATAGCTGAAGCCGGCAGTATTTCAGAAATAATGAGTGGATATCATTATATCACTCATTATCGATTAGGCCGTGAAAAAATTTGGATGAGAAATTTTGAAAATGAAGGTAGTACCCTTTGGAATTTTAACAGTGAAAGTGAATTCATTGAGGATTCTGTGTACCGCCGTGGCGGAGAAGCTGCAGTTCAAATCCGGCAAGAAAGTTCATCAGAAAATGTGATTACAAATTTAGAGAACAGAGTTCCTTTTAAAAACGAACTCGAACATACAATTCATGGATTTATAAAAACTCATAATGCGAAAGATGCAACATTACAATTAAGGCTAGCTGAGAGTAGAAGCGATGAGAGTTTGATGACTGTATCATTAGATGATTCTGTTCAAGAAGAGACGGACTGGCACTATTACTGGGGATT
The DNA here is from genome assembly GCA_002722105.1 of Fidelibacterota bacterium. The sequence goes on along the minus strand of PBKF01000044.1, from coordinate 4,811 downwards.
GGCACCAACCCATGAAGATGCCGATTTCTTTGATATACGGATGAGTTCCAGTCCGCCCGATTCCGGTCAATCACAAGTCTGGTTTGATGATGTGGGTTTAATTGAATGGGACAGTTTACAATCTTTTACCGATTTACCCATCTCAGTAACACACCCCAATGATTATAATTATATTCAGATTTATTTTACTCAAACACAAATGGGACCTATAAATGTTCAAATAAGGAATGATATCATTGGTGATTTAGGGCCTTTAACGGCCCGACCAAAGGCTGTTAAAACAAGTATCACAGTACCAGGAAAATTTCATTTATATGATGAATCAATCGGTCCTGTTGGTAATAGAAATTGGAATTTTATCGATGAAATTGGCGGAAATGGTAGAACACCTGTTTTTTACTGTGAAGAACCGGGAATTTATGAATTATCTCTAACTGTTACCGGTCCAAACGGGACTGAAGACACTGGTTATTTGACAGTTGTTGGCCTGGCAGAAGACGTAGAACAACACAGTATAGGTGACGTCAATGGCGATGGTAGTTTAACTGCAGTTGATGTGATGCTCTGTATCAATTTCCTGTTAAAACTGATTGAACTTGAACCAGAAGAATTTTTGGCAGCAGATGTGGATGGAAATGGAATAATTGAAATTTATGATGCATTACTTATTTCTGATTTATTTAACTAGTTTTTTTCAATTTCACAAAATTTGAATTTCATTCCATCCAGTATTTTAAAAAGTCTAGAAACTTCATGGGGGGAATATCCTAGTATCAAGTTGCTAAAAATAGTCCTATTTAAAGACCATCCTTTAAATCTGCAGTAATCACAATCACCTTTATAGATGAATAATATTCTTCATTAAACCAAAGGCTATAGGGCTCATTTCTTAAATATTTAATCGTAATTCTGTCCAACTCCTGTAATCATTGGCTCACTAGGCTTTTTTCAAAGACTGTTTTCAGTAGTTGATGATTAAGAAAATTCACAATAAAAAATGAATATATAAGAAATTTTATTTTGAAAGGCTATGGTTTATCTATGTATGATAAAAATTCCATCAACCCAGAGACTACTTTTCTTTTTGTAGTTACCAACCGTTGCCGGTTTACATGTCCATTATCTACCAATACACAATCAATATTCATCGCTTCAGCAACATCACTGTCATGAATTGTATCACCTATCATAACAACCTCACTAGGATCATAATCCAGCTCATTTATCCATTTCATGCCAAGAGCTTTCTTACCGGTGGCATACTGATTATCAATGCCCATTACTTTTATAAAAAATCTGGATAAATTATGATTCTGAATCCAATCTAATAAAAAATCATTTTTTCCTGCAGACAAAACAGATTGAGTAATTCCGCTTTGTTCTAATTCCTCTAAAACATGAAGAGCATCCTGATGTAAGTCAACTTTGTAAAAATTTTCACCATAATAAGCTACAAATTCATCCCCAGCTACATGGAAAGGTTCTTTTGTAAAATCAAATCCGACACTTTTATAATAATTTTCAACGGGAAAACAAAAAACTGTCTGATACTTTTCTTCTGTTATTATATCAAGGTTTCGCTTTTTCAGCGCTTGATTAATTGCTTCTACACAGAGCCAGCGATCATCTAACAGTGTACCGTTCCAATCCCAAATGATGTGTTTGTATTTCATAAAATAAATAGTGGAAAAGTTCGGGCAGTTCAATTAAAAAAAGGATAATTTTTCTTCCTTATGGAAACAAATTTTATTCAGTCCCTTGCCGTAAAACTTAATCAGCCATTACCAGGGGAAAATGCACAGAAACATATGATGGTTACATCGCAAATCCCATTTCCAGAAATAGACCTACAAAAAAAAGGAATCCCCGCATCCGTATTAATTCTATTATTCCTTAAAAACAATGATTGGTATTTTTTTCTAACAAAGCGTACAGAAACAGTTGACCATCATAAGAGACAAATATCTTTTCCAGGTGGCGTGGTAAATGATGGCGAATCCTTACAAAATGCTGCTTTGCGTGAAACGCAGGAAGAAATTGGAGTTGATCCAAAGGTTATTCATCTTATAGGTGAATTATCTTCTTTTTATATTACAGTATCAGGATTTGAATTATTTCCTTTCATCGGATGGACTAAATCAGAACCGAAAACATCGATTCACGATAAGGAAGTTGAAAAAATTTTCTCTGTGTCCATTAAAGATTTTATGAATAAACAGAATCAAAAAAGTAAAAAGACTACTCTTCGTGGAATCCCCGTAAATATTCCATATTTTGACCTAGGTGGTGAAATGGTCTGGGGTGCCACTTCCATGATTCTAGCAGAGTTCAAACAAATTTTGGAAGAAATACAATGACCTTGGGACAATGGTTAAACTCTCTAAGTGCCATTGACCACGGGATTTTATTAACAATATTTTTGGTGGGAATTTATTTCAGCAAAGCAACTCTTGACGGACTGATTGAATTTTACGACAAAAAGAAAAAATTCAGCAAGTTCAGGATACAATTCCGAGTAACGCCTGCGGCACTTATTTCAATAGGCTTCATTTATAGTTTAATTCTTTACCAGATTTTGAGTGCCATGTTCAGCTTCATTCCCTGAATTTATTTTTTCTTACGCTCTCTTGCCATGTTCATAGCTTTCCAGGCCAGATTGGGCATTTTTTCTAGTCCGTTAAATTGCCCAGCGCCTTTCAGCCATTCTCCACCATCCATGGTTACCACTTCACCATTCATGAATCCGCTTTCATCCGCCATCATATACGCTACAAGATTAGCAAGTTCCTCGTGTTCACCGAACCGTTTTAAAGGTACACGTTCTTTCATCTTTTTCTGAATTTTCATTCCAGGAGGCACCAACCGTTTCCAGGCACCTTTTGTAGGAAAAGGACCTGGGGCAATAGCATTGGTTCGAATACGATATTTAGCCCACTCTACAGCTAGAGATCGTGTCAAAGCTAATACTCCGGCTTTGGCGCAGGCAGAAGGGACCACCCAACCGGAACCTGTGAAGGCATAAGTTGTAATTATATTCAAGATTGTTCCTCCATTGTTCTCACGCATGACTTTACCTACTGCCTGAGTGCAATTAAATGTCCCGACTAAAACAATATCAATAATAGTACGAAACGCATTCTCTGATAATTTTTCTGTAGGAGAAATAAAATTTCCAGCGGCATTATTTAAAAGGCCATTAATTTGCCCAAACTTTTTTTTAGTCTGTGTTACTATTTCTTCTACTTGATCAGAATGCCGAATATCTGCGGCAACTGTTAATACATCCGCCCCAGTTAAGTTATTGATTTCATGGGCAGCTTCTTCCAACACATCCTTTTTTCTGCTGGTCAATACCAGATTGGATCCCAAAGTACCAAATTTAGTAGCCATGGATTTACCTAATCCGGTGCCGCCACCGGTAACAATGATAGTTTTTCCTGCTAACAGATCATTTTTAAACATATGGTGGTCTTCCCGGTTATTAATGCTACTTATTTCAACATCTAAATTCAAATAGCTCTATTATATCTTACATTAACTTCTTTCACTCAATCAACCTGTAATCATTATAATGCCACAACTTATTACAAAAATATAGTGGCGATCATAATTCTAATAAATCTTTCTGACTTAGGCTAATCGCCCAAGATTTTATCTACTTTTTCTTCTAATTTTTTCTCAACAATTTTTTTTGTGGACTCCTTAGCATCTTCCAATGATTCTGATGCTGCTTCTTTCACTTTATCCACACTTTTAGTCACTGACTCCTTAAGTTCATCCACTGTCTTGGGTACCTCCTCTCCCATATAATTCAGGTAAACGGCATAGAATACAAGGATGATACCAATTATAAAAATAAGTTTTATTATTTTTTTAATAATAGCATAAGCCAGCATAATTGCCAGTACACACACAATAGCAATATATACAGGATTAGAAAAAATAGTATCAATCATATTTTCCATGGCAAAATCTAATTAATTTTTAACATGCGAAGGGTTATCATCATTTTTACTCTTTCAATACTTTTTGGTCAGTCAAAATATCCTGCTGATTCTTTACTGGTATCTCCTGAAATCCCTATTATACATAAGATAGGACTTATACCAATAGCTGGCTGGCAACGTATTTCATACAATACAAAACTGCTTAATTGCCAATTTCACCCAAGTTGTTCAAACTATGGTGCTTTAGCAGTGAAAGAGTTTGGTGTGATTCGCGGAGGTGCCATGGCTAGTGAGAGAATTGTTCGGTGTAATCCATTTGCCCTTGATTATCAATTAAAATACAGACGGGGATTCAATCAAAAAGATGGACGATTGGAAGACCCATTAATTCAAATAAAAATGGTGGAACCAAAAAAATCACCTATCCTAGCTGCAATATTTTCAGCTGTGCTTCCAGGTTCTGGCCGAATCTATGCTGGACGGACATTAGATGGGATTATGGGTAGTTGGGTTACATTTATCATTGGAAATACTGCATACCTGGCCAATAAAAACAAAAGAACACTTATAGCACCACTTTATACAACTATTTTCTTTTTTGTATATTTTGGAGAAATCTATGGAGGCTGGCGAGCGACAAAATATGATGAACTTTCTAAAAATAAAATTGATGAGAACTCTTTTTGAATGCTAAAGCCAAGATGTAAAATTTAATACTTCTAATTAAATAAATATGCCACCGTAGCTCAGGTAGTAGAGTATTTCATTCGTAATGTTTCCATATACTTAAATCTCTCTCGTGAAGGACTTGGAACTATAGGTTTAGTAAACGAAAATAGATAAAATAAAAACCACTTAAATATT
>PBKF01000043.1 GCA_002722105.1 Fidelibacterota bacterium | reverse complement strand
CTGCACATGAACCTGAATGGTTTACCACTGCACCAGGAAAAGCAATAGATAAAGTTCTAATCAAAGCTAATCTTAATGTCGAGGACATTGACATTTGGGAAATTAATGAAGCATTTGCTGCAGTAACTATGGCTGCAATTGATGATTATAACATTGATCCCGAAAAGGTAAATATATACGGCGGCTCTATAGCAATTGGACACCCAATTGGTGCTTCTGGTGCAAGGGTTTTAACCACACTTGTTAATGGCCTGACCAGAAATCATAATTCAAAATACGGTTTGGCCACATTGTGTATTGGTGGAGGTGAAGCTTCAGCAATTATTGTGAAAAAATATGATTGAATTTTCACTCACAACTGAACAGGAACTTATCCAAAAAATTTCACGGGAATTTTCCCAAGAACATTTGTTACCCGGTGTTATTGAACGAGATGAAAAAGCTATTTTTCCAAATGAGCAAGTAAAAATAATGGGTGAATTAGGATTTATGGGTATGATGGTTCCTGAGAAATGGGGAGGGTCTCAATTAGATACATTATCTTATGTTATCGCCATTGAAGAAATTGCTGCAGTAGAGTTAGCCACATCTACAGTAATGTCCGTAAATAATTCATTGGTTTGTCAATTATTTATGGATTATGGAACAAAAGGACAGAAAGAGGAATATTTAAAACCTTTAGCCTATGGGAAAAAATTAGGTGCTTATAGCCTGAGTGAGCCACAATCTGGTTCTGATGCAAGTAATATGCAAACCTATGCGAAAAAAGAAGGTAATTATTATATTATTAATGGTACCAAAAACTGGGTTACCAATGGAATCAATAGTGATATAGTTATAATGTTCTGTATGACTAAAAAAGACATTGGTTATAAAGGAGTTACGGCTTTTGTTATAGAAAAAGATACACCGGGGCTTACCGTAGGTAGGAAGGAGGACAAATTGGGTATCCGCGCTACTGATACCTGTGAACTTTATTTTGAGAATTGTAAAATTCCCCATAAAAATAGGATTGGAGAAGAAGGGCAAGGATTTAAAATTGCTATGAAGGTGTTGGGTGGTGGACGAATTGGTATAGCTGCCCAGGCCTTGGGATTAAGCAGAGCTGCATTAGATGCATCGGTATCTTTTGCAAAAGAAAGAAAACAATTCGGTCAAACTATTGGTGAATTTGGTGCCATACAGAATAAATTGGCGAATATGGCCGTTGAGGTTGATGCTGCTCGGTTGTTAGTATGGCGAGCGGCGAAATTAAAGGATGAAGGAAAGGATTATCTACGTGAAAGTTCCATGGCAAAACTTTATGCATCTTCTACGGCAATGAAATGTGCCACTGATTGTGTTCAAATTCATGGTGGGTATGGTTATATGCGAGAGTATGGTGTTGAACGACTTATGAGGGATGCAAAGATTACACAAATCTATGAGGGGACATCCGAAATTCAACAACTTGTTATTGGAAGAGATTTATTAAAGTGAGTTTAAATATAAAACCAAATATCGATTGGGATTCCCTGGGCTTTAATGTTACAAAAACAAAAAGTATGTTTCACTCTACTTGTTCCTTGGGTGAGAGATGGTCTGGCGGTGGTTTAATTCCTTATAGCAATATTTCTCTATCTCCTTTTGCAGGTGTCCTGAATTATGGGCAAGGTGTTTTTGAGGGGATCAAAGCATTTCGCTCATCGAAAGGGAATGTGGTGCTTTTCCGGGCAGATATGAATGGAAAGAGAATGGCTTTTTCAACTAAGCGAATTTGTATGCCAGAAATGGATCCAGACTATTTTGTGGAAGCTATTATTAAAACAGTCAAAGATAATATTGATTATGTCCCGCCTTATGGAAGAGGGAGTCTTTATATTCGTCCTGTTGTTTGGGGGACAGCTCCTATTCTAGGTGTAAGTCCAACATCTGAATATACTTTTATGGTTATTGTTACACCAGTGGGTCCTTATTTTAAAGGAGGCATTAAACCGCTTAATTTAAAAGTGAATACCGATTACCATCGTGCAGCACCTAAAGGAATTGGAAATGCAAAAGCAATTGGAAATTACTCTGCATCTCTTTTCCCTCTTATGGAGGCAAAGACAGAAGGGTTTGATGAAAATATTTTTTTAGATGCAAAAGATGAAAAGTTTGTGGAAGAATTAGGATCTGCAAATGTGTTTATTTATAAGGATGGAGTATTGATAACACCTGCCTTGAATGGATCAATCCTAGGTGGAATTACAAGACAATCAGTATGCCAGGTGGCATCAGATATTCTAGGAATAAAAGTTAAGGAAACCGAAATCACAATTGATGACCTTTTAAGTGCAGATGAAGTTTTTTGTACAGGCACAGCTGTGGTTATTACCCCAGTTGGAAAAATAACCTATCGAGGAACGACTACTGAGATTAATCAAAATCAAATGGGACCAATAGCAAAGAAAATAAGGGAAATGTTGGTAGGAATTCAGCGACAAGAGATTGAAGATCCATTCGGGTGGGTTCTCCCTGTTAAATAATAAGATCAATGATAAGTTCAAAAACACATCCACGAAGAGTCGCACGTGAGGGTGTATTAAAAGCTTTATACGCCCAACAGTTTTCTGATGATGAGTCTGAAATTGTTTTAAATAGAATAATGGCTTTATATCCTGAAAAGAATAAAAATTCCGAATTTATTTCTTCACTTTTTCAGTGTGTATTGGATCATAAGGATTGGGCAAATGAAATTATCAAAAGTCACCTCCAAAATTGGGAATTTGATAGAGTGGCTCAAATAGATCAGATTTTATTAAGAATGGGCATCTGCGAAATATTTTATATGGATGGAATACCACCCAAAGTTTCTATAAGCGAAATGGTGGAAATTTCCAAAGTATATAGTACAGATGAAAGTTCAGGATTCATCAATGGGATTCTGGATGCGGTTTTTAAAGAATTTCAACAAAAAACAAGCATTAACTAAAATGATACTAACAAAATTATTTGGAACAAAATCTGATAGGGAGATCAAAAAACTTCGTCCTACACTAGAGAAAATCAACCAATTTTATGGATCATTAAAAAATAAGTCAGATGATGAGTTGAGAGAGAAAACTGAAAAATTAAGGGAATTTGTTATCCATTCCAGGAAAGAAAAATTAGATTCTCTGTCAGTTGATATAGATCGACAAGAGCGTGAAGCTGCTATTCTGAAATCAGAACAGGGTGCTTTGGATCTTATTATGGTAGAAGCATTTGCCATTGTGAAAGAAACATGTCGTAGGCTTTGTGGCTCCTCATGGCGTGTTTCCGGCCATGATACACTTTGGGAAATGATCCCTTATGATGTACAATTATTTGGTGCTATTGTTCTTCATTCAGGGAAAGTGGCAGAAATGAAAACCGGTGAAGGTAAGACTTTGGTCTCAACAATGCCAATTTTTTTAAATGCATTAACCGGTCGTGGTGTCCATGTAATCACAGTTAATGATTATTTAGCTCAGCGCGATGCGGAATGGATGGGTGAGGTTTATAAACGGCTTGGTTTAACCGTTGGATTTATTTTGAATTCAATGGATAATACTCAAAGACGTGAGATGTATAACCGGGATATCACCTACGGAACAAATAATGAATTTGGATTTGATTATCTTAGAGATAACATGGCACTCCAAAAGGAAGATAAAGTTCAGCGTGGTCATGCCTTTGCTGTGGTGGATGAAGTTGACAGTGTTCTAATTGATGAAGCACGGACACCTTTAATTATTTCTGGAGCTGTTGACGCACCAGTTGATGAAACTTTTACCACTTTGAAGCCTGGAGTTCAGCAACTAGTAAAAAAACAAACTTCTCTTGTTTCACAATTAGTCAGAGAAGCTCAAAAATTATTGGATGATGATGAAGATACAGCAGGATTGAAACTACTTCAAGCTCAGCGAGGGATGCCTAAACATCCCCAGGTAATGAAAATTTTCCAGGAATCTGGTATGCTAAAATTGGCTCAAAATATTGAATCTATCTATACACGTGATAAAAAAATGCATGAAGTTGACCAAGAACTCTATTTTGCAATTGAAGAAAAAAGCCATGTCATGGATATCACTGAAAAAGGCAGAAGTTTATTGGCTCCAGATAACCCGGAAACTTTTGTAATTCCTGATTTAGGTGAGATGCTTCTTGAAATCGATGAGAGAGATGATTTTAGTCCAATTGAGAAAGAACAGAAAAAAGAAAAGGCTCATCAACTTCATGCTCAAAGAAGTGGGACAATACACAATTTCAATCAATTACTTCGAGCCTATACATTGTATGAAAAAGATGTAGAATATGTAATTCAGGATGGAAAAGTGATGATTGTAGATGAATTCACCGGGCGTGTTCTTCCTGGACGCCGTTACTCAGATGGGCTCCATCAGGCACTGGAAGCAAAGGAAAATGTTCGGATCGAGCGTGAAACACAGACACTGGCAACTATTACTATTCAAAATTATTTCCGCCTATATGATAAATTATCTGGTATGACAGGAACTGCAGAGACAGAAGCAGAAGAATTGGGCTCTATCTACGGTTTAGATGTTACGGTGGTACCGACTCATAGACTTATTTCTCGAGAAGACCATAATGATTTAGTTTATAAAACGAAGCGGGAAAAATATAATGCTGCAATAGATGAAATCACAGAATGTCATCATCATGGGCAACCTGTACTGGTTGGGACTATTTCTGTGGAAGTATCTGAACTCCTTTCGAGGATGCTTAAACGCAATAATATTCCTCATAATGTCCTAAATGCAAAACAGCATAAAAGTGAAGCAGAGATCGTGGCTCGTGCAGGACAAAAGGGTGCTGTGACTATTGCAACCAATATGGCTGGTCGAGGGACAGATATTAAGTTAGGGGATGGTGTAAAAGAATTGGGAGGACTCCATATTATTGGTACTGAACGCCATGAATCCCGAAGAATAGATTTACAATTAAGAGGAAGAAGCGGTCGTCAAGGCGATCCCGGTTCGTCGCGTTTCTATTTATCACTTGAAGATGATTTAATGCGACTTTTCAGCTCTGATCGGGTAGCATCTATAATGGATCGTATGGGGATTGAAGAAGGTGAGGTGATTTCTGCAAAAATGGTTACGCGAGCAATTTCTAATGCACAGAAAAAAGTAGAAGTACGAAATTTTGGTATCAGAAAGCATCTCTTGGAATACGATGATGTAATGAATCAGCAGAGGCAAGTGGTTTACGATATTAGAAATCAGGCGTTATCTGGTAATGATATGCAGGAAACAGTTACACAGATTATAGATGATTATATTATGGATGAAATTGAATTACAATCAAATAGCGGGGACCCGGATTTCTGGGATTGGGATCAATTAAAACAGTCCTTTGCATCCCATTTAATGGTAGATGCTTCTCTAGAAGGTATTCAAAAGGCATTAGGTAAATCAGATTTAGCTTCTGATGAAGTTGCAGACTGGGTGGTGGAAGAAGCTAAAACTGTTTATAACGCTCGTGAGTCCTTATTGCCAGATGATGTCATGCGAGGATTTGAGAGATTCGTGATTTTGAGAACAATTGATGATAAATGGAAAGACCATCTTTATGCTATGGATCAGTTGCGGGAAGGTATCAATCTCCGTGCTTATGGTCAAAAAAATCCACTGTTGGAGTACAAATCAGAAGGATTCAAAATGTTTCAGGAGATGATGGCCGATATGAATTCTGTCACTGTTGAAAGGCTGTTTAGAACACAGATTCAAGGGATGGAACAACAGCAAGGTATCGAACAGAGATCAGTTCGGAATATGCAGACATCTCATCAGGACACTACCGGGATGGGATTTCAGGGCCAGACCCGAGGATCACAGCAGGCTAATCAGCCCCAACAAGTTCGAACTCCGGTTGTTGCGGGGCAAAAGCATGGTAGAAATGAGAAGATCTTAGTTAAAGGGCCAGATGGAAAACAGATAGAAATAAAATATAAAAAGCTTAAAAATTATTTAAATAAAGGCTACACCCAAGTTTCCTAATGTCGAATAAAAATAGATTTGAAACAAAAGCGATTCATGTTGGGAATAAACCTGATCAAGAATCTGGTGCAGTTTCTCCTCCCATCATGCTTTCCTCGACTTATGAGCAAATGGCTGTGGGAGACCATAAGGGTTTTGATTATTCCAGGGCCGTTAATCCAACTCGGACACGTTATGAAGAAAATATTGCATCTCTTGAAAAAGCAAATTTTGCTATTTCTTTTTCAAGCGGTATGGCTGCAATTACTGCCCTTTTCCAAACCTTAAAAAAAGGGGACCATGTCATTATAGGTAAAAATGTTTATGGAGGCACCTACCGGATAGCGGTTACAGTATTAAAGACTCATGGTTTCAAGTTTGATTTTGTAGATACTAAAAATATAGATTATCTTGAAAATGCTATCCAATCCAATACGAAATGGATATTTGTTGAAACTCCAACAAATCCACTTCTCGAACTTTGTGATTTAGAAGCAACAGTAAATCTATGTAAAACAAAAAATGTTAAACTAGCAGTAGATAACACATTTATGAGTCCTTATGGCCAGTCACCCCTAACTTTGGGTGCGGATATTGTAATGCATAGTGCCACTAAGTTTATCGGTGGACATAGTGATATCCTTGGTGGTGTTTTAATTACAAATGACAATAATTTAGCTGAAAGGTTATATTTCATACAAAAGTCCGGCGGTGCAGTACCGAGCCCATTTGATTGTTGGCTGTTGCTTAGAAGTACAAAAACCATGGCACTGAGGGTCCAAAGACAATCTGATAATGCCTTTGAACTTGCAAATCAATTGAAATCCCACCCAAAAATCAAATCTTTAGTGTACCCTGGTCTCAAAACGCACCCCCAATTCGAATTAGCAAAAAGGCAGCAATTAAATCCTGTTGGTGATCCAATCTTTGGTAGTATGATTTCTTTATATTTGCAATCAATAAAACAAAGAGACCTATTTCTAAATAGAATCGAACTCTTTACTTTGGCTGAAAGTCTGGGTGGGGTAGAAAGTCTAGTTTGCATTCCTTATGAAATGACCCATGGTTCAGTTCCACCAAATGTGAAGGATGAAATTGGGTTATCTAAAAATTTAATTCGATTATCAGTGGGTATTGAAAATGTGAATGATTTATTTGATGATTTAGCACAAGCTCTAGATTAATAAATTATGAGTGAATTATCGGTAGAAAATCGTTATTTTTAATAAAGACAAATGACTTTATCCCCCGGAGTAGTTGGAGATTTTTGTCTAATTCAAAATTTGGTATTTATGAAATTTAATTTTTGTCGGAGAATAAGATGGTATTAATGAGAACAAGTATTAAGAATATTTTTATTTCTTTTTTGCTTGCGGGACTGGTTTTTGCAAATGTTACTATCTCTTTTAGTGATATTACAGTTGACGGATATACCGAGGATATTGTTGTTCCAGTTCATCTTAGTAATCCAAATAATGATGTGGGTGGTTTTCAATTTGATATTATTTCTTTGCCCACATTTGTGGAACTTTCTGGTGTAACATCCATTGATGCTGAAAATTTTAGTACCGACTATACCGTTTTCGATGATGGCTCTGGTCGAGTTGTATTTTATACCAATGAAGGTAATGGTATTGCTGCAGGAAGTGATAATGTTGTACTAAACCTTCATTTTAATGGCTTTGATCTTTTGTCAGCGAGACTGGATTTAGATGTATATAATTTGGCCGTTAGCGATGAAGCAGGGAATCTACTAGAAGGAACTGTTGAGAATGGCTCTATCGCTATAGGTCACGTCATATTTTTGAGCGCTACGACAGATACTGGAGACGTTAATGAGGAAGTATATCTTGATATTCATTTAGATAATCTTGGCGCAGTGGGTGGTCTTCAGTTTGACATTATTGATACCCCCAATTATTTAGATATAACCGATTTTACCACTACAGACCGTTCAAACGGTTTCAGTGTCGATTTTATGGAAGTTGAGAATGGAATGACGCGTATCGTCATGTATAATGCTAACAATGAAAATATTGAAGCTGGTGATGGTGCAATTCTAAATATGACCATGACCGTACACGAAAATGCATATAATTCCAACGTTGTTTTAAATTTTAAAAATGTGATCGTAACAGATGATATAGGTGGAACCTATTGGATATCTGCTGCAGATTCTGGGATTGTAATAGTTACCCCTGGATACATTGAAGAACCTCACAACTTGATCGCTTTAGATGGGGCGGATGCTCAGGTTGAATTAAACTGGAGTCCTCCACAAGGCCCTGCATTTGTTTTCTTGGATGAAACATTTGATGAAGGATTATCAGATTCATGGACTATTGTAGATGGAGGAGATCAGGGATTTACGTGGCAATGGATAGAATCTTATGAGTCTTTTTATGGCTCATCTACATTGGATGGAACTCCATTTTTATATTGTGATGCAGATGCCGCTGGTTCTGGATCTTGGTTTGATGATGAGTTGGTTTCCCCCGTATTTCCTACATCAGGAGAATTATTTTTATCCTTTGATCACTTTTATGTTGATTATGCTTCTGATAATGTTGCCTCAATTGCTAATGTTGATGTTTGGAATGGTACACAATGGGTGAATGTTTATCAGGTTTCAGAAAATGGACTTACCTTAGGTGCCTGGGATACACCAGATCAACAAATATTGGATATTTCTAGTCATTCTAATGGTCAATTCAAACTTCGTTTCCATTATATTACAGATCCAACTTCTTGGGAATATTATTGGGCAATTGACAATATCCGTCTTGCAAATTATTTGGAAGACGGCCGTTACTCTGCTGTTTATGAATTGAGTCCTAGAGGCTGGAGTTTAATTAACCAAGGTACTCGTGAAGAAATGAAAAATGTCTTCAGTTCTGGAAATTGGCCCTATGCTTATTCNGATCCTGAGACCTTTGAAATAGTGGATAATTCTTTGTCNATAGAAANCCAAAATTCTCGTCCTATTGATATTGATGCATATAAAGTTTATCGTTCACTCAATGAANCTGCTGGTTTTGAAGAAATTGCCGAAGTAGATGGTGGAATAACAACCTATCTTGATGATAATGTAGTTAATAGCACAACTTATTACTATTATGTCACTGCGATATATCCCGATGGCTCTGAATCTGGACCAACGAATACAGTTTCGGCCACACCCGTAGAGTGGGTCGAATTATGGATGGATGATGGTGCATCCCTAACAGGTCAGATGGATACATTGGATTTTTATATTAATAATGAATCTGATCTCGGGCTATTTTATTTTGAGATTTTAGATTATCCAGATGTAATAAATAGTATAAATATTTTCCGAACTGAAAGAACTTCAAATTGGTCCATTGAAATTTCCGACCAGGGTAATGGTACGATTGCCATCACTGGACTAAACTTAGGTCAAGCCCTAACTTCGGGAGACGGAGCAGTATGCAGTGCAGTTTTATATCCTGATGCACCGGAAGCAATGACTGTTTCATTATCCTATACCAGCTCAACGGTTGTACAGGATATGAATAATGTCGATTTGAATTGGTACCCGGAAAGTGCCACTTATGATGTGGGCATTGAAACTCAATACTTACATTTTACTGGTGGTGCTGGTGAAGGTGGAAGCGAATTTTTATCATCAATTATTTTGGATAACACACAGCCAGTTTATGCGATCCAATTAGATATTTCTGCTGACCCACCATTGATGATCGGGACAAATGTCATTCCCAGTAGTTCGCATGATTTCTCTAACTGGGATATTTCAGGTACTGTGATTGGTAATTTTTACCGTTTGGTCATGATAGATAATTCTCAAATATCGCCTATTAATCCTGGCATGTCGCACATTGCAGATCTAACATTTGAAATTGATGAAGGTGCGCCAGTGGATATGGATGTCGTCTTAGATATGATCGATGGTGAAATTTCAGATATTAATGGTTTACCAATGCATATGGAGTCAATACCAGGCCATGTTCATATGGGATTACCTGAGGTGATGTTTACAATTCAAAATGCTTCTGGAGTATTGGAGCCAGGCGGGATGGGAACTTTTGAAGTCCATATGGACAATACTGAATTAGTAGGTACTTTACAGTTTACATTAGCAGAAATGCCGGAAAATATTACAGTAACAAATGTATCTCCTGTTGACCGCTTTAATGACGGTATCATTGACGGAAGTTCTGAGGAACAAGAAGATGGGACTTATTATTTCTTAGGTTTTGACTTCTCGACAGGAATTGAAGCCGGATCTGGACCCATACTTGAATTTGAAGTGCAATTTCCCGAAAATTTGAATAATTCTTCTATTTTTATGGTTCTAGACCCAGTAGCTGCTGGTGATGCAGGTGCAAACCCTCTAACAACAATTTTCCACCACATTGGTCAATTTACTGGTTTCTTATCTCTGGATAATTCAGCTACAGTCCCTGATGAGTTCGCATTATATCCGAATTTCCCAAACCCATTCAATCCAGCAACCATGATCACTTACGATCTTCCAAAAGATATAGATGTTCGAATTGAGATTTATGATATTATGGGTAGAAATATCAATACCTTAGTCAATCAAAATATGTCAGCGGGTCGTCATTTCATACCTTGGAATGCCACAGATATTTTAGGTAATCAAGTCAGTGCAGGAATTTATCTTTACAGATTGCAAGCTGGACAGAATGTATTGACTAGAAAAATGATTTTAATGAAATAAATTATGATTACTCATACTTAAATAAAGCCCTACATAATGTGGGGCTTTATTATTGTAATAATATTTAAGTTTGTGATAGAAAATTAATGCCGCGGTGGTGGAATTGGTAGACACGCCAGATTTAGGATCTGGTGCACTTTGTGCGTGAAGGTTCGAGCCCTTTCCGCGGTACTTTAATACAATATTATTTTAAAAATTTTGTTTGAATAAGGTGTTAAGAATAGCAGATTCGATTAATTGGCGATGTAGTACTTTATATAAATTTGAAAAATACTTTAGTCAGATAATTAAGAAGGTGTGCCAATTTTTATTTATGATGAAAAATAGTTAGATAATTATTATTTATGTAAAATTTTACCATATAATTTTGTTAATTTTATGCGTGGAATTTTCTTAACCAAATTAAAAGGAGGTGATCAGTTGTCTATTTTAAATAATTTGCTGACCTCCAAAGTTTCAGCAAAATAAATCCACGATGCTGTCTTTAGAGGTCAGCTTCAAAATATAAAAAAGCGCACAGATTAAGTGCGCTTTTTTATTTATTTATGTATTTAGCACAAAAATTAATCATGGTACAATGTTATGATGCAAATGCCTTCAATAATTGATACAATCATCATTGGAGCTGGGCCATCAGGACTGGCCTGCGCAATTCAGTGTCAGAAAAATAATATACCTTTTCTATTAGTTGAACAATCCGAAAGAGTTGGGGGTAGAGTCGGTTCTGTAGAAATAGATGGTTATATTTTTGATCTTGGTTTTCAGGTGTATAATACTGCCTATGAAATGACTAATATGCTATTGAATCTGGATGAAATAAAGCTCAATCATTTTAAACCAGGTGCAATGATTTATGATGGAGAAACATTCAAAAGAATATCAGACCCACTCAGAGATTTTAGACATATTTTTTCCACCATACTCTCTGATATCCCAACTTTTCACGATAAATTGAAAATATTAAAACTTAAATTTATTCTCAAGGGTTATAAAATAAATCACGATACTAGTTCTGATATTTCGACTTATGAATATCTATTATCTCAAGGGTTTTCAAATAGGATCATTGAGATGTTTTTCAAGCCGTTTTTTGCAGGTATTTTTTTAGAGAATAAGCTTAAAACATCATCAAAATTTTTTAAATATGTTTTTTCAAAATTGAATATTGGTATGGCATCTTTGCCTGAAAAAGGTATGCAAGCAATACCTGATGATTTATCCAATAAGATAAATGCAAAAAATATAATCATTGGTAAAAAAGCAGTTAATATTATTGATCAACAAAGTATTAGTTTTGATGATGGCAATATTGTTAATGCAAAAAATGTAGTGCTTACAGGAGAAAGCAGCCACTTGGTTACTGGTAGGCCTAATCGATATAACTCTATAATAACATTATATTTTTCAACGAATCTTACTCTATTGCACGGGAAATATATTCATCTTTATCCTTATGATGAATTGATAAATAATATCGCTTTTCCCACATCCATATCAGCGTCATATTCAAAGGATGGTAATAATTTGATTTCAGTTAATGTTAAGGAAAACAATATCCAGAAAAAAGAAATGATCAAACATGTACAAAGTAGATTAGTGAAATATTACGGTGGTGAAGTACAACATTATCAATTTTTAAAATCCTTTGAAATAAAAAAGGGAACTTTTATCCAACTTCCTGGCCATTTTGATCAATTAGAAAAACAAAAAAGAAGTCCTTACATAATTGGTGAAACTCAAATAGTTGGTAGTATTGAAGGTGCAGTACAATCAGGATTAGAAATGGCAGATAGTCTTATAAATTAATTTTGGTTATATGCAGTATCAGAAAAAAACTAAGCCAGGAAAGAATAAATTAAATCCTAGATTCATGTGTCATTATATATCAATCAATAAAAAAAGCCCCATTCATTGAAAGGGGCTTTCAAATAATACTTAGCTCCAATATTTTCTACCAGTCGTCGTCATCACCCCAGTCATCATCGTCTCCGGAATCTTCTTCCAGATATTCAGCCTGTTCATCCAGCCAGGCTTGATAATCTTCATCATCGTGAACAGTGAAGAAACCCCGCATCCTATAATGCCCTAAACCACAAAGCTGGGCGCAGGCAATTTCTAATGATTTTCCTTCCCTTTTTGTTCCAATAGTCGTTTTTAAGAATTCTTCCGATGTCATGGTTGCAGTAAAATGAACAGGAATAGACATCCCGGGGATAGCATCCTGTGATACTCTTAACTCAGGCAACTTAAAATTATGGATCACATCTTTAGAAGTTAAATCAATCCGTATCTTTTTATTGACCGGAATATGGAGTTGGTTAATAGTATAAAAGTCATCTGATGCATTTTCACTGCTACGATCTAAACCAATTGGATTTTCCTGCTCATCAACCAGATTAGCTCGGACATCACCAAACTTTCCGTCAGGGCCAGGATAATGAACATTCCAGGCAAATTGCTGTGCAATTACACGAATATGTTCTGCTTCACTGGGTGGTGGGACATCAGTAATACGGTCAGCCCAAATGGGAAACGCAAAGCCAAAAAGGATAACAATTTCAATCACTGCAACTGCTGCTTCAGCTAAAGAAGAAAAATGCGATTTAACACCAACATAATCTGATTTCGTGTTCTTAGAAGATCGAAACTTGACAAGGCTAACAATAAAAAATGTTCCCCAGCCTACAAACAATACCAGCATAAGCCAGTGTACTATAGCATTGATTTCATCAATACGTGCGCCTTGCACAGACATATTAACGGGTAAACCTAAATTATGCAGAATATCAACCAATAAAAGATCCTCTACTATTTATTTATAATGTTAAATTTTTTTGCTTTTCTACTGATGGATATGATTGTGCCAATTACACCACCTAATACACCGCCGGTCACGCCCAGTAATGTAATAATTGCCCAATTCATTCCATTGGATGCGGGAGCACTTGGGTCACCGAAGCAGGTAGCACAGGCATAGACTTGATCCGGAATTGCCAACATCAAAAACAAAAAAATAAAGAATTGTAAAATTCTTTTCAATTATTAAACCTGTTTAAATTTTTTAAGCATAGATAATCCGTAAACAATCAATCCAGTAGTCACTAAAAATGAAAAACCAGAAAGGAGCACAGAAGTCATTCCCGAGGTGGTTGGATTTGTTATTTCAAAATATCCATAATATGCTGTAATGAGAATGGAAACAACGATAAAAAAGAGATGGAATTGTTTTAGTGAAATCATGACATTCTAGCGTGGTCCGTTTCAGTGATTATTGGTAAAAACATACAAATAAGAAAAAATACGAATGTGAGACATAGGATCCAGACAATTGTTTGTTTTTCATCAATAAGATGCATGAAGTAGCCTGCCACGAGACTGGCTTTCACAGTAGCTATGACAAGTGCCAGAAATATGGCTTCTGTTTCTGAAACATTTAAATATGATGCTGCAACTGTTAATACCGTTAAAACACCCAAAGCACCAAATATAGTTAAATAAACTTTAATGTGCTCTTCCCAATGTCCGTGATCTTGATCGCTCATTTGGCCCTCTAGAGTAGGTAAAGGATCGGGAATAGAAATATCCAAACCAGATCCACAAAGTGCCAGTATAATCCGGCAACTTCAATTCTATTTGTAAATTGTTCAGGTTCCGTGTGCCACATTTTATTTCCTGCAGGAAGCCAAAAATAAGCCATGACAAACATACCGCCCACAATATGAAGTCCATGTAATCCAGTAAGAGTAAAATAAATTCCCATAAAAGTACTAGATGAAGGGTAGATACCATGGTGAAACTTTCCAGTGTACTCAAAATATTTTATAACCAAAAATATCAGTGCACATAGTAATGTAAGCCCCATATATAGTTTATATTTCTCAAAATCTTTAATTTTTAAGGAGACCCATGACATTATAACAGTCACACTGGAAGAAATTAAAACCAATGTGTTTACAGTTGCTAATGGGACACTCAACTTTGAACCCCAGTAAGCAAAATCACCTACAGGTGCTGCCATTCTAAGAAAGACATATGCAGAGAAAAGACCTCCAAAAAGCATAATTTCAGAAGCTAGGAACACCCAGATTCCCAGTTTGGAATTATTTAGACCAGTATCTGGTCTTTCTTCAATAGTATATGGTATTTGCACCGTCAGATCCTTTTATTTTTCTGTTTGCGGTGAGAAATCTTTTTCAGCACCAGGGACGCTATATTCATAAGGGCCGCGATATACTTTTAGTTCACCTTCAAAATTTGCATGAGGAACGGGTGGTGAAGGTGCCGACCATTCGATTGTGGTTGCTTGCCATGGATTACGGTCAACTTTTTCTCCATTAAAAATAGATAGAAAAAAGTTAACGAAGAACGGAATTTGAGCTGCAGCCAGACAAAAGGCAGAAATAGACATAAATTCATTCCACTGCAACACATCCTGCGCATGTGCATAGAGTTGCCCTCCATCATATAGGCGACGGGATACACCTGCCAATCCTTGAATAAACATAGGCATAAAAATACCATTCATAAAAATTAAGGAAGGCCAAAAATGAAGTTTTCCTAGTGATTCACTCATTTTTTTCCCGGTAGCTTTTGGAAACCAATAATAAATTCCCGCAAATAACGCAAAAATTGTTCCCGGGGCCACCACATAGTGAAAATGTCCAATAACATAATATGTATCATGCAGATGAATATCTGAAGCACCAAAACCCAGAGGCAGTCCTGTTAGGCCACCAATGCCAAACATAGGTAAAAATGCCAATGCAAATAACATGGGTGTGGTAAAGCGGATAGAAGCACCCCAGAGTGAAATAAAAAATGCAGTCAGAATAACAACTGATGGAATTGAGATAATCATAGTTGTTGTTTGAAAGAAAGCGCTCATGGCCTGTCCCATTCCTGTTAAGAACATATGATGTGCCCAAACAATAAATGACATAAATCCTAAAAAGATTGTTGCATAGACTAAGGATTTGTATCCCCAAAGTGGTTTCCGGGTATTGTTAGCAAGAACTTCTCCTACTATCCCCATGGCTGGAAGAATTAATACGTAAACTTCAGGATGCGCCAGAAACCAGAATAAATGCTGCCAGAGAAGGGGTGATCCTGAGCCATATACATCCACAGTAGCCCCGCTATAGACTAATCCACTTGGCAGAAAAAAGCTTGTACTTGCAATACGATCCATTAGTTGCAGAACAGCAGCTGCTTCTAAAGGTGGAAATGCTAAAACTAGAAGGAATGAAGTAACAAATTGAGCCCAGACAAAGAATGGTAGTTTACCCCATGAAAGGCCAGGTGCCCTTAACTGAACAATTGTGACAATAATATTCATTGACCCTAGTAGGGATGAAGTAATTAGAAAAATCATTCCGACAAGCCACATGGTTTGACCTGCTTCAAAAATTGATAGAGGCGGATAGGATGTCCAACCGGATCTTGCAGCGCCTTCCGGCATAATGAAACTAGTCATCATGACAACGCCGCCAACAAAGTAAGACCAATAACTTGCAGCATTTAATTTAGGGAATGCCATGTCAGGTGCACCAATTTGTAAGGGAACTATATAGTTCCCAAACGCACCAACGGCAAGAGGTACAACACCCAAGAAAATCATAATTGTACCGTGCATAGCACCGAGCATGTTATATTGCTCCGGCATAAGAATTCCAGATTCTCCAAAAAGATGTCCAATGAAGGGAATAACTGTTTCCGGGTAAGCTAGTTGCCATCTCATTATCATCATTAAGCAAAAACCAAAAAACAAAAACAGTAGTGATGTTATACCGTATTGAAGTCCAATAATTTTATGATCTACAGAAAAAATATATTTCTGTAGAAAATTTTCTTCGTGGTGAGAATCATTACTCACTTAATTTCTCCAATATTAATTAAAATTTGATATAAAACGTTTAGTCTATTTCAAGATCGTAATTTTCTTCAAAAGTTTCTGTCCCAAGCATCCGAATGGCATCCCATGTCATTTTAGTACATACACGTGCACATACCTGACAACCGGTACATTCGTTAAAACGAACCTGAACTGGAGGGATCGGGATATCGTATTTATCTTTGGCGACAGGTTCTATACAATCTACTGGGCAGAATGGTACACAGGCCTGACACCCAGTGCAGTTGTCTTCATCGACAACAGCAATTAATTTTGGACGTTTGGTTTTCTCTCTGGCATAGTCAGGGAGCTCCGGAATTCCTTTAAAATAATTGAATTTAACTGCCATATTTCTATTAAAAATTAGATAACAAATTTACGCATAGGAAGCCAATAAAGATGATATAAATTTATTCAAGAATATACTTTTCTATAGCCCACCCCGATATAAAACAGATAACCCCAGCTAGTAAAAGTTTAGGATCCATAAGGATTGGAAATTTTATGTAAAAACCAATCCCAATAAGTGTGATTCCCAGTAGTTCTAATCCTTTTGCAGCATAATACATCAGGTTAAATCCTCATCAGATTCAAGCTCATTGATTATGGATAATTGTTCTTTAAAAGCATTATTCTTTATTTTTAATAGCCAGGTGTGATGGACGAAGGCTATTATGAATAAGGTTGCATGAATCCAATTTGGTGAAAGCTTATTTTCCACTGCTCCAATATGAATGAACCAGCCACCGACCAATAATATTGTTAGCATTAATTGGGGAAAAAGAACCATTTTTAATTTTCGTTCTCTTTTCCACAATGATTTGTCTCCAAATCCAGAATCTAATGCACTTTTTATGGCTTTGCCTGTGGTGATGAAAAAATACATCACCACAGTTTCTGTAATTGAAAAGATTAGAATTGTAAATAATGCAAACCTGAAGTGGTTTGCACCCATAATTTCGAAATGGAAATAACCACTCAAACCTGTTAACGATAAATTGATAAAATTAATCAACATGAGTAGATAACAGGTGATCATAAAAATCCACATATTAAACTAATAATTTTTTCATAAAACTCATGGTAGAAAATACAAAGGGCAAGAGTACTTTTCTAATAACAAGCGTCTAATTTTCTATTCATCTTTAACCAAAAATACTGGTAAATTTCAAACCCCTATTTATTATATGAAAAAAGGAATTATAACATGAATCTAAAAAAAGTAATCACAAGTGGAATTCTAGCAGTATTCGCTATTGTAGTTGTTAATGCTGGGACATTGAATGGCCATGTTAAGTATGATGGTAAGCCTCCAAAAACAAAACGTTTGAGAATGGATGCTGATCCAGTTTGTGGTACATCACACTCTGGTCCAGTATACAGTGAAAGTTTTAAAATGGCAGATGATGGCTCTATGGCAGAAGCACTCGTATATTTACGAAATGTTCCTTATTCTGGTGGTGTCCCAAAAGATCCTGCAGTTTTGGATCAGGTAGGTTGCGTATATGACCCTCATGTTTTTGGAATGGTTGCGGGACAGGAATTACTTATAAAAAATAGCGATGCAACACTTCACAATATTCACTCAATGCCTAAGGTTAATAAGGAATTCAATTTTGCTATGCCCAGAGTTGTAAAAAAGAAAAAAGCTTCATTCCCCAAATCTGAGCCAGATCCTTTTTACATCAAATGTGATGTTCATCCCTGGATGAAAACGTGGGTTTTAGTAAGTGATCATCCTTATTTCGCAGTCACAGATTCTAATGGAAATTTCTCTATTGATGGTATTCCTGCAGGAACATATGAAGTTGTATGCTGGCAGGAAAAATTTAAGAAAAGCCCATTAACTGCAACTGTTACGATTGGTACTGGTGATACAACACAGGATTTCACTTTTACCCGCCCTAAGAAAAAATAATTTTTTAAAAAACTTGAATAAAAAAAGGTGGAGGTTTCTCCGCCTTTTTTTATTCAAAAATTTAATATGAAAAATATTTTTACATTTATAACTCTGAGTCTGACTGTTTTTAATTGCAGTGAAAATGAGAAAATCTATCCTGTAAAAGGTACCATCTATGAGATTCATCCAGATTCCATGACAATAATTATTGCTCATGATACGATTCCTGATCTTATGTATCCCATGATCATGGAATTTGATTTAATTGATCTGAGTGAGATTGAAGGATTATTATCAGGAGACAGCGTCCATTTTGAATTTGTTTGGGGTGATAGATCTACATGGGCTCGCCAGTTCAAAGTTGTGGGTAAAGGTGTAATTCCAGTAGAAGATAATAATGATTATTTTGATGATGAAGAATATCGTGAAAAAAAAATAGGAGAAATCTTAGATGATGTAACCTTGTTGAAATTGGATAGTTCAAAAGTGCGATTATCTGATCTAAGTCAAAAATATAAATTTATCTCCTTTATTTTTACGCGGTGCCCCATGCCTACTATGTGCCCAGCAGTAGTAATAAAAAATGAATATTTGGCTAGGGCATTTAAAAATAATAATGAAATTGAATTCATTATGATTAGTTTCGATTATAAACATGATACCCCATCGATATTAAATGATTTTTACGGACCAGTAATTGCAGAATTTGAAAATTGGCAAGTGTGGTCCAGCAGTGGTCATATAGAAGATGTATACCGAATTGCAAAACAAAGTGGATGTGAATTTTGGGGAATAGATGAAGGGAAGATTGGCCATACATTACGATCTATATTCTTAGCCCCAAATCAAGAATTATTAGGCTCTTGGCCTGGTGATAATTGGAAAATTGGAAATGTGAAAAATTCTATAGATTTACTCATGAATGATTGAGCTTCACGGAAGTGATAATAAAAAAGCCCCATCAATAAACTTGACGGGGCTTTTTTATTGATTAAATTATTTTTACTTACCAATCATCATCATCCCAGCCTTCATCTTCTTCATCTTCTTCATAGTTGTCTTCACCTGCAATATCAAAATCATAGCCGTTTCTATCAAAATAATTTTTAATAAGTTTATCAATATTAGTTTCACCTTTAATGTCCCATATATAATCTCTCAATCCATCAAGCATAGCTGTAGTATCACCATCTAACTTAACTAGAGCATCTCCCATTATTTCACGGCCTCCATCAGCAGCTAAAGTTTCTTGATCTGGAAGATAGGGTGCTGGCATCTTAGTTCCTGGCATAATAACCTGAGGATTTCTGAGCCACTCAGTGACCCAATCAGGATTCAAACGCTCTTTGGTTAAGGCGAGGTTTGGAGCCCATGTCGCTGGTTCACCACTGGGAAATTCTTCTCCATAAAAATGACATTTATTACATTCACCAAATTCGTGTAGTTTCATACCGGCTAAAAACTCTGTACTTGATTGATCGAATTTATGCTCAGCTCGATAGTTAATTTTTTCACCATCCAAATGTTGAAAATAGGCTATGATAGCATCCCAATCTTCATCTGATATCTGGTGGAAACTGGGCATTCTTACTTGCAGGTTTGGCCTAATAATAGATGGATTGTTAAAAAAGGTTAATAACCAATCCGGATTCGCTTTTCTACCTTCAGAGTTAAGATTAGGAGGACCGTATTCTGGTAAACCAATATGCTCGACTAGTTGCCCACCACGATTTTCAATAAGGTGGCAACCTTGACAATTATATTGTTTTACTAATCGATGACCCTTTTTATATAGCTCTGGTGCTTTTTTGTAGGCTTTTAAATTCTCTCCAACTTTATTGGAGTTAAAAGCAAGAACTGCTGTTGTTATTGCTTCAATTTCTTCTTCAGAAAAATAAAAATTAGGCATTTTCAAAAGATCAAGGTGATTACTCTCTTTTCCTCTATCATATATTCTTGGTGTCCTTAGTTTATTCTCTATCCAGGAATGGACGGTATGATCGATATCATGAAATAGTCCAAAATCGAACTTTCCTACAGGTTTGGAGCCTTCTTCTGTTATTTCCACTCCAATAGGTTTAGCATCGTCAAAACCGTCAATATTATGGCAACCAAAACAACCATAATGCCTAATACTTTTTTCCCCAATAAAATTCAATTTTTGTTGATCATCCATTTTTTCAGCTTTTGCAAGAGCAAATTTTTCAGGATTTGATTTTTTGAGCCAATTTACAGTCAATTCATCAAGAACTTCTTTATTAAAATCATGCGCTGGAAGCTTATCAAAGGTTATATTTTTATTTTTTAATAGGTATGCTGAAATATCTTTTGCTTGTTGTGGTTCAAGTCTTAGGTTAGGCATTTTGGTATCAGGCATATAGGCTTGTGGATCCATTAACCATCCGTAAAGCCATTCTGCAGAGACTTTTGATCCAAGCCCGACAAGATTTGGCCCATGAACTTTTGTAAGATTTGGATAATCGTTTATGTGAGGAGCGTTTTCTGGATTATCTTCAGAAATATGGCAACCCATACAACCAACAGTATTGAATAACTTTTCACCTTTTACAGGGTCTCCAAGAAAACGTCTACTATTTCTAACTTTTTGTTTTTCTTTACCATTAAAAAGGTATTCGGTTATACCAGCGATTTCTACATTATTATATGCTGTGATTTCAGGACTTTCTTGGTTAGGTTGTTCAAAAATGGCTGGCATCCTTGTATTATACCTAAAATGACGAGGGTTTTTCACCCATTTTGATACCCAGTCTTTGGTCAACTTTTCATTAATCTTTTTTAAGTTTGGACCTGCTTTAGCTAGACTACGCCAATTTTCATTATGATGGCAACCATTACAGCCTGCTTGATCTACAAGGGTTAGACCAAGGTTTATTTTTTCACCACCAGCTAAGTCACTTGTATTTGAGTGGCATTTGAAACAACTTGCTTCCGTATATTTTGTTGGAAGCATGGGTGTCAGCCAGTGGTGATTTACTTTCCAATCATGTTCTTCAATCCATCGTTGCTTTTCACCTGGTGTATTTGGTGTATGGGATGATGATAAAAACGATGTCCCACGACTACGACCGGCATGACAACTGGTACATCCAAAATTATTCATTGGATGTGGTGATTTAGATGTGATGTAGAGGTCAAGATTAGGATGTGTTGTATATGGTTGAGGAGCATCAGAGAAATCTGCATTATCTATACCCAAATGGCAACTTGTACATCTGTCAACAACTGGCACTGATGCAAAATTCACATCGTACTTGACATCTGCAACAACTATTTGATTGACTTTGTAGTAAGGATCAAGAAAATCAAGAATGGGAAGGTCTCGTACAATATCACCAAGTTTATTAGCCATTGTCATTCGACCACGATCCAACTTGGAGAGTTTGTTTGCAGTAAGAGTAGCTTCTTTTAAATACTTATCGAGTTCATCTTGCTTATTTTTTACAATTGATTTGATACTTTTTATTCTCTCTCTTCGCGATGACATTTCAATTTCTGTTGATTCTTTATTCAGCCTTAATGTATCTAATTTATCTAAGGCAGCAACATATTCATCTTTATGGGATTCTCCATGACTCTCATGTGTATTTTCAGCTTCAACCAGATACTTAAGAGCGTCAACATTTGCTTTATGGCTTTGGTATTCCATATTCTGATTATAGTGCATATTTTCTTGTAAGGTCAGTTCTCTCTCAAGATCTTCCAATTCAATATTTCGAGAATCAAATTCTTTTTGTGCATTAGCTAATGCATTTTCGTATACAATCCTTTCTTTTTCCACTTCAGATGCTTGCTCTTCAAGCTTTTTTTGAGAGACTTCAATTTGCATTTTACGAAACTCGCGCTGATAATCTTTAAACTCATCATCATTGTCATCGACAAAAACCCATACAGTACATACAAGAAAAATAATTGATGATATGGCAAACCACTTATTTAGTAGGTTTATGTCCCAGTATCTTTCGTCGTTTTTAAACATAAAGTTTTAAATATTGAAAAAGTATTCAGGTATAGCAATAAAATATTTAAGGTTGAAAACCCACCTGAAATACATTTTTAGGGGTAATGATAACATAACCAGTCCGAAAAGCATCAGAGAGACATATCTAACAGGTCCATAACTATCTAACATATCCTTCAACCAGGTTTTTGCTAGAATAATTGGAAGAATAAATAAATAAATACCAACAGCGATAAAACCAATAAATTCGCGGAGTAGTATATTCTCAGGCAGGCCTGTACCTAAGAGTTTAACCCAAAAATATTCTGATAGATTGACATTATTCAAAGCAACAACCTTGTGAGAATCCCAATATTCAAATGGTCCATAAAAGTTCCAGTTGGGACCTCTGAAAAAAGTACCAAGTACAATTAAGAAAAGCCAAAGAACTATCCAGCCATACATAAAAATAAATATTCCTACTCGTCTTTCTTTAAAAGAGTAATAGCCATCTCCTTTTTTATTTATATCCATGTAGGGTATTGCCATAAGCCCAATTATACAGAATAGTGGAAGGAGAATTCCCGCAATCCATGGATCATAATAAACAAGCATTTCCTGCAGGCCTAAAAAGTACCAGGGAGCTTTTGATGGATTAGGTGTTGCTGCAGGATTCGCAGGCTCTTCAAGAGGCGCAGCAACTAATATTGACCAAACCACCAGGAAAACAGTAAATAGGATGAGTGCAATAAACTCAATATAGACAAGGTCTGGCCATACAAGAACTTTATCATCCGGGTCATTATATTCAGAAGGTTTCAACCCGTTTTCTATCCTATCATCATTTATATACGCTTTGTGCATAGCTAACCATGTAAAAAAGAATATAGAATAAACCATCAGGACAATAGGAAAATTGTCACCCTTCATCAATATTACACTGAAATTTTCATCCATATATCCTATCGCAAAGAATACCGTGATGATAGACATTGCTATGGCGCACCCTGTTTTTGTCCATATAAGGTAAAAACCCAGTTTGCGATTTAGTTTATCAAACCAGTCAGTAGGTGGGAAAAGTATTGGAGTAATAACAGTCAAAATAGAAAAACTGATTGTAGGTGATGATAAGTAATCTACAGTATTTTTAAAAGCTTCTAGCATTTGAAATGACCTACAATTAAAGTGGACCTGAAATTCCGCCGTCTTTTCTTATTCGCCAGAAGTGTATGGCCATAAAAATCATCATAATAAAAGGAACGGCAATGCAATGAATAACGTAAAACCTTAACAGAGTAGCTTCACCTACAAATCGACCTCCAATAAGTGCGAAACGCACATCAGATCCAATATGAACCAAATTAATATCTCCAATCGCTAAAAGACTGGCACCTGGCCCTTCATGTCCAATAAATGGGTGTGCTCTGGCCATGTTGGATCCTACTGTCACTGCCCAAATTGCTAATTGATCCCACGGAAGTAGATAACCAGTAAATGACAAAAACATAGTCATGGTCATGAGTAATACACCAACACCCCAGTTAAATTCTCTTGGTGGCTTGTACGAACCAGTCATAAATACACGGAGCATATGTAGCCATACAACAAGAACCATAGCATGAGCAGCCCAACGGTGAAGCTCTCTCATAATTCCCAAAGGAACTTGTTCTGTTAAATCGATAATATCTGTATATGCGTATTCAACCGTAGGCCGGTAATAGAACATTAACAGGATACCGGTAATCGTTAAATTCACAAAAAGAAAAAAGGAAAGACCACCCATACACCATGTATAGCCTACTTTAACAGCATGTTTTGGTAAACGAGCTGGATGGAGGTGGAGGAAAACACTACCAAGAATTGCATGCATTCTTTGCCTACGAGTATGAGGAATACCTGATCTAATAATTGATTTCCAAACTTGAGACTCACCAAGACTCTGTAGTAGTGATTTTTTATTTTGTTTTTCAGCCATTTTTGTTAAATAATTTTATTGAATATTAACTTAAACTTTTAAGAAAGACTCAGGATTTCCCCACTCGCCTTTTTCCCACTTGAAGCTTTTGGTTTTATCAACAAGAATCTGTCCATCATTGGCAAGCCCGATTTTAAACCTTTCAAGTGGTCTTGGAGCAGGCCCTTCAAAATGAATTCCTGTCATTCTGAAACCACTTCCATGGCATGGACATTTAAATTTTGATTCTACAGGTAACCAGTTTGGAGTACAGCCCAGATGAGTGCAAACGGTAGATAATGCAAATATAGTTTCCTCATCTCTAACAATCCATGCGTTATTAGATTTTTTAAATTTTATATCCACAGAATTTTTTGCAAAATCATCTGGAAAACCAATCTTAAATGTCTGGGGTGGCTCAAAAAGTACATTGGGGAAAAGGAAACGAATGATGACCGTAAAAAATCCACCTGTAACCCCTAAATAAGCTAACCAGCCTACTGACAGCCAGTTAAGAAAACCTCTCCGGTCAGTCTCAGAGATTTTGAATGCATTCTCAGGGCCTGAGCCAACAGCAGCATTTGGTACGATCTTCTCTTTAGACATATCCTAAATAATCCGATTATATGATTTTTTCAATGTTTTTATTGCTGCATCCCTTACTTTTAAACTCTCATCAAATTTAGCGAGCATAACCAATTTAGGTTCAAAACGAACATTTTCAATTAATGTTGAAGTTTCAATAGCAGTCAGAATCACTTTATTAATTTCATTTGGATCCAGCTCTGGAAATGTATTTAAGTATTCACGATCCATTAAATTTTCAATTATCTTTGCTGAATTTATTTGTCCCATTTTTGCAAGAGCAATAGCTGCATCCCACCTTATGTTTGGTTCATCATCTTCTAATAATTTATTTAGAATTGGAATAGATCGGTCATTGCCAATAAAACCTAATGACATAGTAGCGGCAAGTCGTTCATCTTGATAGTCAGATTTTTCTATAATCTGGATAAGACCTGAAACAGCATTTTCTGATTTTACCAAACCAACTGCTTGGATTGCAGCTAGGCGAGATTCGCGAGCTTCATCTTTCATCCCATTGACAAGTTCATCTGAGTAGAATTCATCACCTGTTGCACCCATTGCAATTGCTAGATATGCACGAACTAAAGGGTCATCATTAATAGCATGTTTATATGATGTTATCATCTGGTTTTTAAATCCAAGATCCTGGGGAATAGTTTCAGGATTATTTAATACTTTTGAAAGCTCATATGCTGATTGCCATCTTTTTGTTTTGGAACCGATTTTTACCTGGTTTAATAATTCAGAAGCGTCAGTAGTCTCGTAAGTAATAAATCTGAAAAGAAGGAAAAAAACAGCTCCAAAAACTGCAATCATAAAAGGAATTAAAAAAAATGAATAGTAGAGCGTATAAATCCGGCTCGATTCGTTTTTTTGGTTCTCTGTATCTGTAAGAATTGTTTTCTCCATAATAAGATGTTAGAAACAAATTTATTTAATAATCCTTTACAAGGTCAAAGCTAATAATTAAGTTATTTTTCATTTAAATCCGATTTTATTAGATCTATATCTTTCCTCAAGTGCCTGGTTAGTCTGGATAATTTTCTAACATCTCTTTTAAGCCTCATCATTTCAGTAATTAATATCATCGCAAATACTATTACCAAGATTGATATAAGCGGTAAAGCGTCCAAGAATTAAACCTCATCATTTGTTTTAGCATCATTTTTTAATTGCCATCCCAATAGAATTGGGAAGAAAAATAAAATTATTATACCAACAATAAGGATTCCTACAGCCCATTCTAGGTTGCTCATGAGCCAATCTAATGTGAGCCATTCCATCATTTTTTAGAATACCCATGTTACCATTGTTAAATATATCAATAATAAAAGTGTACATACAATCATTGAAATAACCTGTGTTTTGGTCAGGGTTGCTTTTGGTGTTCCCGACACTATTTTGCTGCCCGCTTTGCTTTTATAATTGCAGCTTTTATTTTTCCGCGTAATACTTTGTTTTCAAGTGCATTGATTTCATCCATATCTCCTTCTAACCCCTTGGCAATCAATCGTTCCATCATTTGTTCATCTGTTTCACCTTTATCTTCTACGCCTACATTATCTTCAGGTATTTTTGGCATTGGTGGTCGGTCTGCAGCTCCACGCTTTATTTTTACTATCATGGCTTTTGCCTTCCCACGCTGAATCTTGTTATCATGGGCATTGACAGCGTCCATATCACCATCTAGTCCTGTATTAACTAAATAAGCAATTAATTCATCTTTAGATAAAAGAGTTAAACCTCCGCTACTAGTTGTAGGTGTATCACCACTTTTAGGCTTATCAGGCTTTGGAGGGATTTCACCTGTTCTTTTGGCCTTAACAATCCCTGCCTTTGCAATACCGCGAATTGGTTTTTCGATTATAGAATTCACAAAATCCATGTTCCCTTCAATGCCCATATTTATTGCATAATTAATATAATCTTGTCTTGATGCAAAACCACCAAACTGGTTGGCATCAACACTTTTAGAACTTTCGGCTGTGTCATCTATCTCATCTTTTAAAAATTCAATTTTGGGTGTAATAGAATCCAATCTTTGAAGAATTTTTGATTTTTCTTCCCAGTTAAATTGGGTTAGAAGAGAAAAAAGTCCTTCAGAAGTACGCCTGCATGTAACCCAAACACCTTGCTCTGTTTCATCAATGGTAAATTGAATATATTCAGAAGTAATAGGTGTCGTTTTAAAAGTAAAACCAAATTTTTTTTCTTTTTCTAAAGACATGATTCGACAATTGAAATATGGTGCGATTGTTTTTGGTCTAATTTTAAAAAAAGCACCTGGTTCAAGCCTGAAATGTGTAAATGAATAACGATGTACATACCGTTCAATATCGACTATTGGTAGCGCCCTCTGTATGCCGTGGAACCAAACATTGTACATATCGATAGATGTAAGCATTTTCCATATGATTTCTTTTGTTGTAGAAAAATGATGCTTTACAATACTTTCTCCAGAAAAGGGAGACCAGGTTGTCCATTGCTCTCCAATCCCATTATATGGGATGGCAGGTTTTTGAAGTATTGCCTCCGGTTGTTGGATTCCTTCAAAATCCAAATCCTTTGACGAAAAATGCTTAATATTTCCATCCCTAAATTCAATCTCATATTTTGTAGGATAGAAATAAATCTTCTTTAAGGATCCGGTTTCACCAGTCTCCCGAACCGTACAAGGAGTTCCCAATTCAATCCGGTTTAATATCATGTAAAATTAGCCTTGATAATAATATATTAGCTGAAAGAATAAAATTTGCTCAATATTCAATCCAAAATTTAATCATATGTATTTTCATTTTAAGAGGAAAAGTTTCATCAGTATATGAAAAATTGTTCTAATTTTTCCGGCATTTTATGAATACTTTTCGACGTTTTTCTATTATTACCACTTTGATGACTTATTTACTAATCTTTATTGGTGGTTTAGTTCGTGTTGCAGGAGCGGGGATGGGATGCCCGGATTGGCCTAAATGTTTTGATAGTTGGATTCCTCCAACAAGCTTGGATCAAGTTCCTTTAGAATTTCAAGATCAGTTTAATGTTGTATTGGCCTGGATTGAATATAGCAATAGACTTTTTGGCGGATTAGTTGGCATAGCGATTACCATAACTGTTTTTCTAGCTTTTAAGCATTATTATTATGTTAAGCGGATAAAGTTTAGTGTTTTAGCGGCATTTTTACTTACACTCGTTGAAGGATGGTTAGGTGCAATATTGGTTGATACAATTCTAAATCCAGTTACAATTACCCTCCATTTGCTTTTAGCCCTAATCATTGTAATGCTTTTACTTTATGCATCCCAGGAAGCTTACTATTTGGATTATTATGAATCAGAGAGATCAGGTAATTATCCTAAAAATCTTGAATGGCTTTTTAGAATCTTAATAGTGTCATTATTAATTGAGGTAATTCTTGGAACCGAGATTAGGGGAGGATTAGAAATGATGCGTAAAGAGAATCCAATTATAGATTCAAAGTTTCTTTTACAGATGTTGGGGCCATTTAAATACATTCATTCCATACTAGGATTTATCATTACAGGAATTGCTGGTTATTTTTGGGTTATATTTGTAAAAAAATCTAAAAATCCATCAAAAATAATATTATTTGCAACACATGGAATCATGATTTTGATGTTGGCCCAAATCATTTCGGGTGAACTTCTGGTGTTTTTGGAAGTTATTCCATTGATTCAACTATTTCACTTATGGATTGCATCATGGATCTTAGGACTAGTGATGATTCAATATACGGCTTGGAAAAAAGCACAGGTAATAATATGAATAAAAATATAATATATATAATAGTTAGCTTCGCCATACTTGCTTTTAGTGCAAATTGGGTCATCCAAAAAGCGAAAAATTCTTTTGATTTACCTGTAATAAAAAAGGTGCCATCCTTTTCTTTTTTGACACAAAATGGCGAAAAGTTTTCTGAACAAAATTTAATAAAAAAAGCTACTGTTCTGGATTTTATTTTCACCAGTTGTGCTGGACCGTGTCCCATGATGACAAGTAACATGAAAGATATGTATGAAGACTATAAAAATGTATCTGAAGTACAATTTGTTTCCATTACAGTTGATCCGTTAATTGACAATCAGGAAATTCTGAGACAATATGCGATTGCTCATGGTGTCCGTGATGATCGTTGGAAGTTTCTTACTTCTGATTTAGAGGCGATCAAAGATCTTAAGAAAAATGGATTTATGCTTTATGCTGATCAATTACCCCAAGGTCATGCTATTAAATTTATTTTAATAGATGCAGATGGTCAAATTCGAAAATATTATGACGGGACGGAAAAAGCCAGTATGGCAGTATTAAGAAATGATTTAAATCACCTTGTTAAACAAATTCGACTATAAATGAGACGGCGACCTCCAAAAGCCCAATCATTGCTTGGAGCTTACATTGAACTGACAAAGCCTAACATTACATTTTTAATTCTTGTTTCTACTGCATTAGGTTTTTATTTAGGTGCAGGTAATTTAGACAAATTAAGGGAATTTCTATTGACCCTAATCGGTTCAGGATTGGTTTCATCTGGAGCAGGTGCATTGAATCATTATGCTGAAAAGGAGACTGATCAATTAATGAATCGTACCAAATCTAGGCCTATACCAACGGGGATGGTAGATGAAGAAATGGCTTTAGTCTTTGGAATTTTTCTTATCCTCTCTGGAACACTTATTTTATATAGTTTTATAAATCAATTCACCGCGATTCTGGGTTTAATTACAGCATTGCTTTATCTATTTATCTATACACCATTGAAAAAACTGACCTGGCTTAATACATCTATTGGTGCAATACCGGGGGCTATACCACCCCTAGGTGGCTGGGTTGCAGCTACTGGTTCTCTTGCGCCTGAAGCTTGGATTTTATTTGCAATTCTGTTCTTATGGCAGCATCCTCATTTTTATGCAATTGCATTCATGTGTAAAGAAGATTATGACAAAGCTAATTTGGCAATGCTACCAGTTTTAGAAAGTGATGGTAAAAGAACAAATCGCCAGATCATATGGCATTCACTATTATTGATTCCCGTTTCGGTTGTACCATCCTATATTGGAATTCTGGGCATTAGTTACTTTTGGGGAGCATTAATTCTAAGTTTGGCTTATTTTATTTCAGGGTTTCCTTTAGTTAAAAATTATTCATTAGAAAATGCAAAATTGTTATTAAAAACTTCAGTGATATATCTTCCTGCGCTTTTTGCTATGATTATCCTAGACAAAATAATTTAATATGAACAAAGATTCATTCTGGTCGAGAATTATTTATATTGTTTCGGTCGTAATCAGTTTGGCTGTGGCTTTTCTTATTCTGGGACCAAGGCCAGATGGTATTGAGGGGTCTATTGATGTTTCTATGCTACCATTCGTGAATGCAACAATAAATGCTATAACGACAATTCTATTGATTTATGGGTTTGTACTAATCAAAAAGAAAAAGAGAGAATTACACCGAAATATCATGCTTACATCCTTCGGCACATCGACTTTATTTTTAGTGACTTATATTATATATCATTGGTTCAAGAGTGGGCCTAAGCTTTATTCAGGTAATTTTTCAATAATGTACTATTTTATTCTAATTTCCCATATTATACTTGCTGCAATTATTATACCATTGGCTTTATTTACGTTGTACAGGGGATGGACAAATCAGATAACTCGTCATCGCAAAATTGCTAGAATAACTTTTCCAATCTGGATCTATGTTTCTTTTTCAGGTGTAGTAATCTATATGATGCTTTACCTCTAGTATCATAAAATAATTCCCCCTAATTAATAATTTTCCCATTCAGTCTCAAAATATTCCAGATAATGGGACTACTATAATCAGAGTATTTTAACTAATCCACCGTATTGCTTATTTATTTTAAATCCATGTCTGAAAAAGAATTTCTCTACATAGAAGCCAACTGTAATTATCTGGATACCTCTATATTCCATCCGTTTATAAAAATCATCCATCAGGCGTTTACTTAGAGAAATTTTTCGGTACTTTTCTCTCACTATAACCCATTCTAAGTGAATTCGGTCTTGTTCTAAATTTTTCCAAAATAAGCCGCCAACTAATCTGTTTCGAGCATTAAAGACAAATAAAAACTCGTGTTTAGCAGTAAATATGCCTGATAAGGAAGATTCTGAAAGCAAAGTATGGAATTGTGCAATCTCTTTTGGCAAAAATGGTGGACGAATTCTATAGATCTGGCCATCTTTACCCTCTGTCTGAAACAAAAGGTTTAATCGATCATCCTCTCCATGGGTTGTGGTTACCAATTCAACATAATCTGCCGAATCCACATGTGGAAATAACATCCGCGCCAGAAAGAATTTTTCTTCTTCGGTCATTTGAATATTGGATTGAATTTTTGCAATTCTGTCTTGAAGATTCCAAGGATTCAATTCTTTTTTTCTCATAGCCTCAATCATGTCTTGAAATGCTCCCATTAGTTTAGGGTTCTCTCTTTTAAAACAGGTCATCATAAAGAACCTTACTCTTGTCTCAGGATATTCATCTAATAGTATGTCAAGATTATAATCTTTATATAATTCCTGTAATATAGAAGCACGGGCAGACAGGGTTGCTTCCGGATTCAATTCAAGCCAGCGATCATATCGCAAAGAAGCGAAAACAACAGGTTTTGTGAGTACACCAAATTTTTGGATATCTTTTAAAAAACGGTCAATTCGATCTGTAGTACAGCCAACTGCATTTAATTTCTTTCGCACAGTTCTTTGGCCTAATTCAGATTTTAATTGGAATAGAAGTTTTTTACCTTTTGAAACTTTTACCGCTTGAAGTGTTGCTGTGAAAATCACCTCCCAGTTTGACATGTGTTTTAGTCCTTCAAATTTTTCTTCGGTTTTTACGATATAATCTATAAATAATGAAAGAAAATGTTCACTAATAGATTCAATCTGTTTACGACTGGATATGGAAATCAATCTTGTACCTGTAGTATAATCGTGTTTTGGAATAATCAAATTTTCCGTTGATGGAGGTTGAATGGATAATTTAAATTCTGTTCGTCCCCAAAATTCCTGATAGGCTTGGATACCATTCCAAATAAAATGTAGCCATCGCATTTGCCAGCGATCTATTTTTGTATCATCGCCAATATCATTACGGTTACGTCCAAGATATTCAGCAACTGTTTCTCCATGGATATACTCTTCAGTATAAAGTTCAAATTCTGGCCAGTAACCTCCAAAATTTTCCACCAAAGGTTCATCTTTAAATCCTGAACCCATGATAATGAGCCATTTAATTTCTTCTTCAAGAAATTGACGGTTCCAGCCTTCATTAAGATTAACCACCAGGTTATGATTTCCCATAGATCTTGTTTTTACTAAAATACGAAATACACTCTTATTATTTCGTGTACCTAAATGTGTTATCCAAATACCATCAGGTGATATATCATTTAATCCAATAATAAAGTTTGATGAAAATAGAAAAATTGATTCACGGATCAGTGAGGTTTCTCGCAAGGCTGTTATTAATTGTTTTTGGTGAGATATTTTTACATTTTCATCAAATGTAATAACATCTTCCCAAGTGTACTCTTTTCCAGTTTCCCGGTCGATGGTTAACGACGCAGATTTTCCGATCCAACTCCGGAATCCTTTGGTTAATGTGTAATATGCTTTTTGAGCAGTTGAGAATAATGGTTTTGGTACTTGAGAAATTTGCCACCAAACAAGTTCAGAGCGAGCCCAGACATACCTAGTTGGGTGAAGGGTTCCGAAATCTGCAACCAGCAGTAGAATGGTTTGAACGAATTCTAATTCATTCGAATTTAATTCGATAATATTTTGATGAACATCTTGAAGATATTTAATAAAGGATTGGTAATGCTCATCTGCCGCACGATTTATATTAAATGTAAATCTTTTTTTAGGATCATGATCTCTCTGATAATAATAGGCAGATTTTATCATTGAAACTAGAAAATCGCCGGAAAGTAGAGGCGTTAGAGCTTCGATTAATCGTATTTGGAATGAGGATTCAGGATGAAGTTTATAAATTAAAAATGTTTCCAGGATTACATCTTGCCAATTTCTTGAATGACCATCCACAATTTTTGTGAGCATTTTTAAGGATGATGGATCACCAGCAAGATAATTTCGAACCGTATGGTGGATTTGAAGTAACACTGTAGTTTCAGGGTTTGTACCAGTTACAGGCTCTAACCCTGAATTCATTATGGATAAATCAATCTGAATAATGCTATATAATTCAGTTTCTTTTAATCTAAAAATTGAAGGACCTACAAAATTAGTAAAACTAAAATTCCCAAGCCAATGCGATGGTGATTTGATAAATGATTCAAAATCAAAAATATCAGATTGAATTGAATAAATAAAATCTCCAAGCTGTATTTTTTTACCTGCCCAAGAAAGTAAAAGTTTTTCAGGCTGTCCATGGATAATTACATTTTGTCCATCCCAATTTAAATTGGATCTTACAATTCCAATTTCCCTTAATAGCCAATTAGGAATTCTTACTTCTTTCGCTCCAGAATATAGAGCAACATAATTTTTTTCATAAAGGGGTTCAATAATTTTAGAAAAATTTTTAAGAATATTTCTTCTGTTGTATGTCCCTTTTTGGGTCAATTCATTTTTTTCTTTGGAAAAATCTCTTGGTATAATGACAAAATTGACAATCCGCTCAAATGGAGATAGAAAACTATTTACAGACAAAATCATTGAGCTAAATAAATCCCGTATTTTTTGGTTCTCTGCAGATTTTAAATCAATAGGTGAATTTTCATGATCTGGATAAATTAAAACTGTGTTGAATTCTTTTCCATCTCCAACAAGAAATACGGATTTAATAGAATCAAAATCCTGAAATAGATTTTCTATTTTTTGTGGTGCAATAGTTTGTCCACGGCTATTCTTGTAAATGTCTTTTTTACGATCAATAATAAAATAATGACCGTTTTTTTCTTTAAAAATGTCTCCAGTATTGAACCAGTTATTTGCAAAAGCATCAGATTCTATTTCTTTGTAATAACCTGGTGATATATATTTACCACGAATGAGCATTTCGCCATCTCCTGCCAATTTTATATCTAACCCTGGGAGAGCTTTACCTACAGAATCCTTTACATAATCATCTGGAGGTGTCATAGTAATTCCGCCTGTAGCCTCTGTCATTCCATAACCACTCAATATGTTAATTCCATGTGATTGATAAAATAAAAAAATATCCGGATCCAAATAGCCAGCAGCAGATAAACCCCATGTTAATTTTCCGCCAGTAACTTTTTTTAATTGTTCGTTAATTTTCTCATCTTTGGCTGAGTCTAAATCTAGTTCTTCTTCCAACATTTCATAAAGTTGTACCCATCTTTTTGGAATGCTTATAAAGATAGATGGTTTGATTAATTGAAAATCTTTTAGCAATGAATTGAATGCAGGTGATTCTGCAAATGAATACGTGGCACCCCAATAAATACTGCCCATTAATTCAAAATACCGTCCAAATGTATGAAAGAGTGGGAGGTAGCATAAAAAACAATCATTAGCATTAATTTCAGGTAGGGCTAATCCTCTTGCAAACCGTTTACTAATTAAATTCATTTGAGTAAAAGTTATTCCTTTAGGATTTGCTGTGGTTCCAGATGTGTACATTATAGTCTGAGTTTCATTCATTGGTACATAGGACATACGTTGGACTGCATTAAAATTTTTTGCATCATATCGGCTTTCAAAGAATGTTTCCCAACTTATCACATCACCATTCAGTGATTCTGAATCGCTGAATGAAATCACAGAAATTTTATGAATTGGTTGTACTTTATTCCATAATTGGATACCCGTTTTCCCTCCAACAAATAAATGGGATATTTCTGACTGATTTAAAATAAAAGATAGGTGCTCCGAAGTAGAGTTCAATGGTATAGGGATCACTCGCCAGCCAAAAGAAAGACAGGCTAAATCAATTAGAACACTATTTAATTGATTATGAGTGAGTAAACCAATGGTTGGAAATTCATCAGCTTTTTCTAGAGTGGATAAAGCTTTACCTGTCTCAATTATTTGCTTCCATAGATCTGCATAGGAGACCGTATGTATAGTTTCATCCCTGATAATGTTAAAAACAGTTTTTTTATTATATCTCTTAGCTCGCTGTTCTAAGAGATAACCTGTATGGAATTGAGAAATGTCAATTAGGTTTACCAATTTTTCTAACCATTCGGTGACTAAATCTGCATTATAAATAGTCTGAACAACTGTTTGTGAGTGGGCTAAATCCAAAAAGCTGTGAATAGTTTCTTTATCTAGAGTAATCTGGATACAGTTATTAATAAGATCAATCAAAGTTTCAGCTCTGATTTTCCGACTTTCTATATCACTATAAACTTTCTTTATTTGGTTTTGTAGCGTAGAGTCCATGGCAGAAATTAAATCATGTATATGAATTGATTCCTATTCTAATTGTTATCTAACTAAAGCAGATGTAAAATCAAAATCTTAAATATCCTTTTTAATGAAATTGAATACCATATGGATACACTCAACAGAATCAAATTTTTAGAAGACCGACTTCACAATCTCAGTGAAATTGGAATGGCACTTTCAACAGAAAAGAATACAGATCGTCTATTTGAAATGATCCTGAAAGAAGCAAAAAAGATTACAAGAGCAGATGGTCGTACTCTTTATTCGATGGATGAAGATGGTAATCTAAAATTTGAAATTATGCGTAATGATACAATGGATATAATTATGGGAGGTACTTCCGGGGTAGAAATCCCATATTACCCTGTAAAGTTATGGTTGGATAAGCAAACACCTAATCGGAAGAATGTTTCAGCTTATGTAGCTTTAGCTCAAAAGACTGTTAACATAAAAGACGCTTATGAAGAAGATGGATTTGATTTTGAAGGGACTAAAAAATTTGATAAAAAATCAGGGTACAGGTCAAAATCATTTTTGACAGTTCCTCTAAAAAACCACGAGAATGAGATTATAGGTGTCATACAACTTATAAATGCCAGGGACGAGCATGGAGACGTGATTCCTTTTAATGAAGAAATGCAAGAACAGGTTGAATCATTGGCATCTCAAGGAGCCGTAGCCCTTACAAATAAACGTTTAGTTGAAGAATTAAAAATACTGTTTGAAGCATTTATCAAATTAATTGCAACTGCAATTGATAAAAAATCAGAATACACGGGAGGGCACTGCGAACGTGTGCCAGTTATTACCATGATGTTAGCTGATGCAGTTGCCGAAATGAAGGAAGGGAAATACAAAGATTTTTCCATGACGGCAGAAGAAAGGTACGAACTTTATATTGCTGCATGGTTACATGATTGTGGAAAAGTAGCCACTCCACCTCATGTGGTAGATAAAGGTACTAAGCTTGAAACAATCTTTGACAGAATTGAATTGGTGAAAACAAGGATGGAACTTTTGAAAGAGATGCAGAGATTGCATTTTTAAAACGGAAGTTGAATGGTCAGAATCCAAATGATTTCGATGATGAGTATAAGGATACTATTGAGCAAATAGAAGATAATATGGCATTCCTAGAGTCTTGTAATGTAGGTGGCGAATTTATGAAACCTGATCTGCAGGACCGAGTGAAAGAAATAGGCAAACAACAAATAAACATTTTTGGAAAAACAAAGAATTTTCTTTCAAAAAATGAGATTGAAAATTTAAATATTCCTAAAGGGACACTTCTTCCGGATGAAAGAGAGATCATTAATGATCACATTGTTATCACAATTGAAATGCTAGAACAATTGCCTTATCCAAAAAATTTAAAAAATGTTCCTGAGTTTGCAGGAGGGCACCATGAAAAAATGGATGGCACAGGTTATCCGAAAGGAATAGATGAAAATCAAATGTCCACACAGGCAAAAATCATGGCGATTGCAGATATTTATGAAGCCTTAACAGCTGCAGATCGTCCATATAAAGACGGAAAAAAATTATCAATGGCTATGCGCATTATGGGCTTTATGAAAAATGATTATCATATTGATGAGGATTTATTTGAGATTTTTGTAAAAACCGGTGTTTATAAAAAATATGCAGAAGATTATGTAGCAAAAACTCAAATTGATGATGTAGATGAGAATTTGATTTTAGAAAAAAATGAAATTGTTAAATCTTAGTAACGAGCAATTGCAACTGGAGCTTTTATCCTTAATGGATGAGGTATTTGAGCTACTTATACACAATAGCGATATTGATAAATTTTTAGATGAAACAAAATTATTTGATCCATGGGAAGAAGTTTTGCCGGAAGCTGAATTTCCAATATTTATTATGGCCGTATTAAATAATACTAGGCGGAAACCTGTAATTGATTCCATTATAAACGCAGTTCAAAACCAAATAGAATTCACAGATAATTTAAATCATTCCAAAATGGAAACTGTTAGTTCTAAACCGAAACTTGGCGATCATCCTTTCAGTTAACAATTACTGGATTGTGCTCACTTATCTACTGAATTAAAGTTGCTCTTATGACACCTGATATTGCATTTATCCTGTTATTACTCGCTTTAGGATTTATTTTATTTGTAACGGAATTATTTTCTATTGATGTTACGGCTCTAATCCTGCTATCTATTCTATTTTTATTGGGGTACTTAACTCCGGAGGAGGCTGTTTCAGGTTTTGCAAACCCTGCAGTTCTTACTATTGCATTTCTATTCATTTTGAGCCGTGCTTTGCAAAAAACCGGTTTATTGGAATATTTAGTAGTACGTATTAACCGCATTGCAAACAGATCAAAAATTTTAGGTCGTGCAGTTTATTTATTTACAATCAGTCTTGCATCCGCTGTGGTTAACAATACTGCTATTGTTGCTATTTTTATGCCGGTTACCATTCGATTGG
This sequence comes from Fidelibacterota bacterium, assembly GCA_002722105.1. The sequence goes on along the minus strand of PBKF01000043.1, from coordinate 52,885 downwards.
CTCATAAATACAAATTAAGTCCATCTAAGATGTTAATACCATTGAGTTATGCAGCCATCCTAGGCGGGACTTTGACTTTAGTTGGCACATCGACAAATCTATTGGTCAATTCAGTTTATGAAGTTAGTGGTGATGTAGAACCTATGGGGATGTTCGAATTTGCACGCTATGGGAGTATATTGCTGGTAGTTGGTCTATTATATATTTTATTTATAGCACCAAAATTATTACCATCTAGAACAGTTACATCTAGTTTGACAAAAAGCTACCATTTAGGTGGATATTTAACTGAAATGAAGGTTACAGAAGAGTCACCACTTGTTGGAAAAACATGTTTCGAGAGAGGGATTAATGCAAACTATGATGTAATGGTCTTGGATATATTGCGTGATAAAAAAATGATTACAACCAATATTCGAAGGACACCATTAAAGGCAGGTGATATTTTATTTGTGAGAGGCACTTTGGACAATTTTCTAAGAATGAAAGAAGTTGAAAAAATAAAATTATTAACTGATGAAAAATTGACTCAAGAAGAATTAGAACAAGAAGAAAATGTATTAATGGAATGCTTACTTACAGAAAAATCTGATTTGGTAGGACGTAGTTTAATGGCAGCTAATTTCAGACAGCGTTTTGGCACATTTATTCTAGCTGTTAGACGAGAGGGTGCTATTCTTCGAAAAAAAATTGCCCATGTCATTTTAAATTCTTATGATACATTATTAGTTTATGGACCGACAAATAAAATAGAAAATCTATCTAAAAATGGTGACTTCATCGTTTTAGGTAAAGTAGAAGCAGAATTACGAAAACAGCGGTTTTGGTGGATGACTATCATAGTAATCCTTGGAGCAATTGGATTAGCAGCAACGGGTACGATGCCAATTATGAAAGGTGGAATGTTAGGTGTAGTAATTTTGTTAGCATTAAGAATTTTGACTCCTCAAGAAGGATATCAATCTATTCATTGGCAAGTGATTGTTCTTATCGCATCATTAATCCCAGTTGGTATTGTTATACAAACTACAGGTACTGCTGAATGGATCGGTACATTTATTTCTAACGTCGCAAAATCTTTTCCAGAAAAATGGCAACCTTATGCACTTTTAGGTCTTATCTATTTGATTACGATGATTCTAACGGAAGTTTCTTCCAATGCAGCAACAGCAATTATTATGACTCCTATTGCTTTGGCTGTCTCAAACCAGATGGGGTTGGAACCGCGTGCATTTATTTTTGCTGTAGCATTTGCGGCTTCAGCTTCCTTTATAACACCTGTAGGGTATCAAACTAATCTAATGGTTTATGGACCCGGGGGGTACAAATTTAGTGATTATATTAGAGTTGGTTTTCCACTGGCATTTATTTTTCTGATTTTAGCTGTTTTCTTTTTACCTCGCTTGTGGCCATTTTAAAAATAGTAAAATACACATTATAGATTGATTAACTTATCTCGGTAAATTAAGAGCGTATGGAAAATAATTCTAGGTCTGAATCACGCCTCCAAACTTTCATAGATAATCCATCCAAAGCTCTTTGGTCTTTAGCGATTCCAATCATGTTTGGTATGGGAATCCAAACGTTCTACAATTTAGTAGATATGATGTTTATTGGTCGATTAGGTGGGAATGCCATTGCCGGTGTGGCATTTAATATGCCCATTTTCTTTTTAATGCTTGGACTAACTATGGGACTGGGCTCTGGCGTAACCGCATCAATCGCAAGATTTATAGGTGAGAATAATAAACAGAATGCTGATAATGCTGCAGAACATGCATTAGCCATGGCAGCAACAATTGCTATCATATTTACTTCTTTGGGTTTCTTATTCGGTAAACAAATTTTAATTGGATTCGGTGCAGAGGGGGATATCCTTATTCTGGCATGGGACTACTTATATATTATAATTACTGGATTACCCTTCATGGTGTTCTCTGGTTTTTTTCGTTCAATTTTAGCTGGTGAAGGCGATATGAAACTCCCAATGATGGTAGCGGGTTTTGGAACAATACTGAATATTATTTTAGACCCTATCTTTATTTTTAAACTAGAAAAATTTGGAGGGTTTGGTCTTGGTATGGGTGTGGAAGGTGCAGCCATTGCAACAGTGGTATGTCAATTAATCGTGTTTTTCATTTTTATATACATGTTATTTGTTAAAAAGCATGCTTATATCACATTTCGATTAAAAGATTTTGAACCTTCCAAAACAATCTTATGGGATATTATAAAAGTAGGACTACCTGCTTCAATGTCTATGATTATCATGGCAGTCGGGCAGGGAGTTTTTAATAAAATCCTTATACATTATTCATCTCAAACTGTGGCGGCTTACCAAGTAGCCGGACGTTTAGATATGCTCATTTTTCTACCTATTTTTTCCATCGCCGGTGGTTTAACAACCCTGGTTGGTATGTTTTATGGAGCCAAAAAATTGAAAGAATTAAATTTTATTATAAAGTACGGTATTTCACGAGCCTTTTTCATAACACTTATTTCATCAGCATTGGTATATTATTTTGCCGAATTATTTTCATCGTGGTTCACTGATGATAGAGAAATAATCGATGTATCTGTTGGGTTTTTGCGTTTGGTTTGCCTGATTTATCCACTGGTTGCTATTGCAATTACTTCAGGAAGAGTCATGCAGGGATTGGGTAAAGGGATTCCTGTATTGGTAATTACAACCATTCGTGTTATTGGTATTAGTGCACCCCTAGCACTTTATTTTAGTTTTATACTTAATAAACCGGTTGAGTGGAATTGGTATGCCATCATGATTTCAGCTACATTCGCATTTGTCATTGCAATTAACTGGGTTCGTTTTGAATTAAATAAAGTAAATCAATTGAAGGAGGTAACACCATAAGCACATTATCTACGAAAGAAATTTCTGATGCATTAAAAGTACTGAATAGTTGGGAATTCAAGGATAATGCTTTTCGAAAAACTTATATTTTCAATTCTTATATGGAAAGTATTGAATTCATTTATAGATTGGCTAAAAAGGCAGAGGAAGCGAACCATCATCCAGACATGGTTGTGGGTTGGTGTAAGATAGATTTAGGGTTTACATCCCATGATAAAGGTGGTGTAACGAAAACCTGTGTTGAAATGGCAAAACAGGCTGATGCAGTCATATAATGAGTTAAATTCTTCTCAGGCCTGAAATCAGAATGGCACAAATAGTAGATTTCACAACATCACCAACAAGAAATGGATAAAATCCCATAACCAAGGCTTTACTAAATTCAAGTTTAAATGCTGCCAGATATAGTGTTCCGGCAATTAAGATCAATGTTGTAGCGGCAAAACAAGATAAAAAACTTGTGATTGGTTTCATTGTCCATCCTTTTTCAGTAAGATAGCCAATCAAGAAAGCAGCAAAAACAAATCCCCAAAGATAGCCAGCTGTCGGACCAACCAACACATGAACGCCTGCTTTCATTTGGGCGAATACAGGAAACCCAAGTGCGCCTTCCATCAAATAAGCCAAAACAGCTAATGTACCTCGTTTTGAGCCTAAAATTCCACCTACAAGTATAACGCCAATTGTTTGCCCTGTAATAGGAATTGGACTGAATGGTATAGGAATCGAGATTTGGGCCAAAACAGCAATCAATAAGGAGCCTAGTATAATTGCAAAAATATTCAAGCTTTTGTCATCAATAGATAGAATACCTGTTTGATCGAAGGAAATTATTTTTGTTTTCATATAACTAATTTATTCAATTTTTAGTTTATAGGCTTAGAGAAGATTTTTTTTATGAGCCAATTATAAAATCGTTCCGGGGTTAATCTTATAATCAAAATGAGTATTTTATATGGCCAGGGATACACGTAGGTGGAATGTCTACGATCAATCACATCCACAAATTGAACTGCAGCTTCATATGCTGATTTCATTGGAAATCGTCTTGCAGGGCCTTTTACTATTGGAGTGTCAATAAACCCAGGGCAGATAGAGACAGATTTTATGTTGTATTTGTCCAGCCTAGGACGCCAAGAATCAAAAAGCATACGGATAGCGATTTTTGATCCGGTATAGCCGCCATGGTAAGGCAAAGGAGTAAAACTTGCAACAGAGCTTATACACACGATGACACCTGATTTTTGGTTTTTCATGGTAGGTAGAAAAGGAAAAAGTATATTGGTGACTCCTAAAAGATTAGTGTTTAGTATTGTGTTTATTTTCTTACTATTTCCAGAAAATAGGTCATCATCTCCGCCAATACCTGCGTTGGCTATAGCAATATCAATTCCACCTGCATCTATCATGTACTGTTCTGCAACAGACTTACATTTTTCAGCATCCTGAACATCTAATTGATAAATAAATGGTGTTCCACCTATTGAAGAACATTCTTCAGCTATTTCGCGGAGTATATCTAATCTTCTGGCTGCTAGGCCAAGGGTTCCTCCTTTTTTCGCGTAAGCTAAAGCCAGTGCTCTTCCTATTCCTGAAGATGCACCTGTAATAAATACTCTTTTCATTTTTTTATTAAATCGCTATAATATATACAAAAGACCCAAAATAAATTAATAATTAGATTAGTATCCTTTATACATTGATCATCTATAAATCGAAAATAATTCCTTCCCGCGCTACATTAAACCGATTTGATCTAATTTGATTTACGGCAGCACCATCCCGGATTGCAGGATTAGAATGATTAAAATGTGTAAAATAAATTTTATTGCGATTCGAGGTATTTAAGTTGAAAAGATGTTTCATCGTTTCAGTAATAAAAGGATGAGGAATTTCATTCATATCACGATGGGGAATTTCATCCTGTGAAAAAAAGGTACCATCAATTAAAGCGACATCTACATGTTGAATCACTTCAAAAATTTCTTGATCCCATTTCTCCCATTTATCAATATCAGGGATGTATAATAGCGAAGCATTTGGTCCCATAATTTTGTATCCAACCGTCTCAGAATATTCATCTCTGTGCGGCACTAAAAATGGTTCTATAAATAAATCATCTGCCAATTTCCTAAACCTATTATTTCTTAATGTAATTAATTCGATATTTTCCAGGGATACTAGTTGATTCCAAGGTCCATTGGATTCTAAAAATGATTTCATCTTTGGCATAATGAATACAGGTATCATTTTAGCACCCATGACTTCCCTGCCTAAATAAATTAAACCTGTATAGTGACCGATGTGAGCATGGGTAAGAAAAATGCCTGCCAATTGAGTTTGATAGTTATGGGTAATAATTTTATGTTGTGCCGGAAAATCCGGTGTAGCATCTATGATCCAAGATTCTCCAGTTTTAGGGTTAATGACCCCAATAGAAGAAACTTTTTCAGAATTAATTCCATCCCATAGATTTTTACAACAGAATTTTTGGCAATTTGCGTGGGGTGCACCACCATCTTGAGCAATGCCCAAGACAACGACAAATGGTCCGTTATTTGAAATAGAAATTGATGTAATTAACAAAATGCTTAAAATAAATTTCATTTTATAGCTTAATCTTTATGTTTTTACGATACATCCAATATAGTACCAGCCAAAATCCTATAACATGAGAAATGGCAAACAGAAGAGATCCATTTAAATCGCCAGCCATAGGAACAAATACGGTTTTGTACAAGTAATTATATGCATTAACAGTTTCACCATTTAATTCCATTTTCTTTGCTAAAATAGTTTTTACCCAAAGACCAGAAACAACGAAAACAAATATGGAATTGGTACCAAAAACTTCAAAAACCCAGAATGGTTTTTTCCAATTTTTAATATCTATAAGCCAAGTGAGCACTGACAAAACCAAAGCAGCAATACCGGCAGTAAATAAAACATAAGAGCTGGTCCAAAGGGCTTTGTTGATAGGAAAAATAAATCCCCAAAGCCATCCAATAAGTATAATACTTATTCCAAATATTGACATTCGTTTAGTACAATCCGTGTAATTTTTAGTAGTGTGCAACATTCCACCCATCAAATACCCGATTAACACTGTACCGATACTAGGGATCGTACTGATTATACCCTCCGGATCAAAAGGTATTCCAAAACCTTTATAAAGATGATTTTCGCCCATAAACCAGATATCTACCTTACGAACAAAATTATTTTCTAAGCTATAGGGGTCATTAGACCCTCCAAGCCAAAGGATGCCCCAATAAAAAAATAAAATACCAATTAAAATCGGCAGTAGTTTTTTGAAATTATATCGGATTATAAGAATCCCTGAAATAAAATAAGCAATGCCGATACGTTGAAGAACACCCATATATCTAAAGTTGGTCCAATCCCAATCTTGTCGTATAAAAGGAAAAGCATGGATAAACCATCCAACCATAAAAATAGAGAATGCCCGCCAAAATAGATGTTTGTGAAATTCTTTTGATGGGTAATAGTGCCAGCGAATAAATGCAAACCGCATAGAAGCACCAACAATAAATAAAAAAAATGGAAATACGAGATCTGTCAAAGTACATCCATGCCATTTGGCATGAAGTAAGGGAGAATAGACGTGCCCCCAACTTCCGGGGTTATTCACGAGAATCATTAGGGAAATGGTAATGCCACGAAATATATCAATGGAATATATCCTTCTAGGTTCTGACATAATAATTTTTATATAAAGAGTTTAGATAAGAATATCAATTCAAATTTGAAAGTGATCGATTCCAGACTAAATAGGATCCAATAAAGGCAGAACCAAAGCATAAAACTGAATAGCTCCACTGATGAAAGATAAAATTACCTATTCCAAATGTAAAACCATATATCATAAATATCCCTGCAATCCATTGTATGAAAAAACCATGACTTACGGGCTGAAGTGTGTGGTTAAATCCAGATGCAACTGGATCCCACCAACCACCTGGTTGAACTCGCTCATAGAATAATTTTAATCTATCCATGGGCTCTGGTTTTGTTGCAAATGTAGCAGTTATCCATGATATGATTGCGAAGGGAACAATTATCATTAGTTTATGATGGACCTGCAGAGAAATCCCAAATAAAACAGGAGACGTACTAAATAAAGAATAAGAATTCCCGGTAGCAACTGTCTGATTCCATGCAATCAGTTCTAAAATAATTGTTATGGTGATTGATGTGGCCAAGGCAGTTATTTCACTCCAGGCATTCACTCGCCACCAAAACCATCTTAATATAAGGACCAATCCTATACCTGCTCCCATAGAAAAAATGAATTCCCATGCTTTTGAAATACTTTGCATTTTCAATGCAGTAAAAGCTGCCAATATCATCAGAATGACTGTGAAAATTTTTCCTATAACTACGTAGTGCTGTTCTGATCTATTTGGTTGAAAAAATCTTTTATATATATCATTGATCAAATAGGAAGCGCCCCAATTTAAGTGTGTATCGATAGTAGACATAAATGCTGCTAAAAATGATACAATTAAAATCCCTTTTAGGCCAGGTCCCAACAAGGTATTCATCACCAAAGGATAACCGGCTTTTACACCTAAGTCTGAATAAGATTCAGGTATTATCGGAAACATGACAATGGAAACCACCGCAACAATGATCCATGGCCAAACCCGCAGGGAATAATGGGCTAAATTGTACCAAAGTGTAGCAAGTAATGCATGACGTTCATTTTTTGCAGATGACATCCTTTGTATAATATAACCACCACCGTCTGTACCATGATGGCTCCACCACATTACACTAATAAAAATTAAAAATTTGGAAAAAGGAGATTCCCAAAATGCAGATGATGATAATGCTGCTTTCGGAACAGGTGGAATAAACTTCAATGTGTTCTCATGAACTGTATCTGAACCAAGTAATGCTGAAAGTTTCAATAATAAATTTTCCATCCCGCCAACATGACTTAATGCAATAACAGCCAGTGTAATTGAACCAAACATGGCAATACAGAATTGGACTAAATCTGTAACTACTACGCCCCAGAACCCTGATAGGATGGCATAAATCAAGGAAATAAAAACACAAAGCCAAACGGCTGTCCATTTATCAATATTCAGCATAATTGCCACCACTGATGCCATGGCGTTAATAACCCAACCCATAACAATAAAATTATATAAAATAGCAAAGTATCCTGCTTTAAATGCTCTTAAAAAAGCTGCCGGTTTTCCGCTATATCGAATTTCTAAAAGTTCATTATCTGTAAGGACTTCTGCGCGACGCCATAATCTTGAGAATAGGAAAACACCCAATAAGGATCCCATCAATAAATTCCACCAAAACCAGTTTTGCCATATACCTGGTCCACGAACAAACTCTGTGATTGCCAAAGGTGTATCCGCTGCGAATGTTGTAGCTACCATGGATGTACCCACAATCCACCATGGAAGAGATCTTCCGGATAAAAAATATTCTTCAGTACTGGATGCTGCGCGCTTAGAAAAATAAATACCTACTCCCAGTGAAAATAAAATATAGAGTAAAATAATTACCCAATCTAGCCAATGAAGTGAAATTGATTCAGTCATAAATTTTTCTTAATTCAGTTGATTTAAAATAATGTGATAATATTTCTTGAGTTGATTTTCCATTTAAAGACATCCCCAATGCACCGATTTGGCATAATCCAACACCGTGTCCCCAACCAGCTCCGTGCAACGTCAATTGAGCTAGATGAGTATTTAGGTTGGAATTTATTTCTATGATGAAAGCGGAACTGTATAAAAACTCTGGATGAAGAACGCGGCGGATTTCATATTCACTATTTAATTGAATAGACACTGGGCTATCTTTTTTTTCTCCTTTAATTCTAAGGTTTGTAATTCGTCCGGAAGTACCACGATTAATTGGCTGAAGCGCTGTGATTGAATCAAACGACTGTCCAGTCTTTTTGGAAATAAGTTGAGCGAGTTCATTTTGTGAATAAGTAATATGCCATCGGAAGTAATTTTTTAATTCATCTACCTGTCCTAGATAACCTTTCAGTTGATCAATGGGAACAAAATAAGAGTCGCAAAAGCACCTTGAAGGTTTATGAATCCAATTGCTCAATCCCATTTCGGAACTAAGATCTGGATTCAATGATTCGGGGCTGTCAAAAACACCACGCAGATATGGTTTCGGGTTGTCCTGCCATACATTTTCATTATGTTCGGACATTCCTCCACAGGATTTAGAATAACGTGTATCACAAATTTCATCATCAAATAATACTACTTTACCTCGAGAATTCTTTGCTGCTCTTAAAGCTTCATCAGTAATGTTTTCTTTGCCTTGATAGCGCTGACAACAATCATCATTACAAGCATCCAAGCCAATATTAGCATGTTTTTGTTCAGCAGCTGCCAAAAGCCAGGATCTGGCAGCGATAGTTTGAGCTTTTAAAAGTGCTGATGGGCAGTCCCCACTCATTTCTGAAGTGGCTACACAGACTAAATATTTTTCTAGCGGAATGTAGTTGGTCACAAATAAATACCCATTAATGACTTTGATATCCAATTCTCCTTCTATGGTAATTCTAATTTCTTTCTCCCAGTGAAACCCGCGTCCGGCACGTATTGAGGAAAGCTGGTACTCTGAATCAGATAATCGTTTACCATCAAAAGAGATATCTATTGTATATTGATCATTTGTATTCAAGTCAACCACCTCAATTGATTTTTTCTGATCATCCGGTAGAACCAACCCAATTTTCACAATAGGTTCTTTTGATGGTATGGCACCTTTTACTAGCATCCTTTTTTCCAAGCAGCGCCTAAAGCTGCTGTCCGCCTGTCTGTAGAATAATGAATAGGGATTGTAGTTTTACGTTCGAATAATTCTTTTAAAAGGGAATCATCACTTGCCAAATTTTCTCCAAGACGCTGACCAATCACAATTTTTTCTATTCCTATATCATATTGCTGAAAAAAGGAATTTCGATCCTGGATTAAAAATGAAAATGCATCAGCAGATTTTTTAAAAATATTTTGAGCATATTTTTTCTTATTTAGTTCTGATAAAGTATAAACCTTTTCAGAGTGGGAGTCATTCCATTGATTTATCATTCCTTTTGGAGAAAGCAGAGATTCAACCGATTGACCATTTTCCATAATTAAATCCCATGAACGCTTTATATCATTTCTTATATTAAAGTTAATTAATTCTCCCTTCAAGATTATACCATCAGCAATACCTGTTCCACCACCAATATAAATTGCATTTTCACAATTTAATAATTTCCCTATAGCTGATTTCCACTCACCCAAAACACAACAATCTGAATCATTATAAATTTTTTTAATTCCGGGGATTTTATTATTTAAATCAGGGATCCTAGGACCGTTTGCCATAATGTTGATCCCATCTTCATTTTTTATACCTGGAAAACAAATTGCAAGATCCCATTCATTTTTAATATTCTCAGATATGCTGATAAATGTAGAGTCAATATTGGAAATTACTTTACGGATCGAGTTTATAATAACGGTGCCCTGTTTTTTTTCACTTTCAGTTAAATTAATTGTCTTTTCAGAAAATTCCTTACGCTGAATATCCAAATCAACTGGAATAAAATCTGGATCCCAATCTGGGTGGATCTCATAATTCATCTCTACCAGATTATCAACTGGAGATACATTTTTACTGATGGGATCAATAGAAACAGGTTGTGCCAAAATTTTGGTAGCTCCACAGTCTATTCCTAGAATAATTCTGGAGTTAAATGATTCCATATTTCTTTTTTAAAGAATCAATCCGGGCAATTGATTCATGAATTCGATTTTCCTTAATTTTTCCAGATTTGATAAGAGATGCCATTACTTTAACACATTGTGGAAAATAATCAGCATCATAATACAAATTATTACCAAAGCAAAACAAATCAACTCCAGCATTTAGCATGAGTTCAAAGGTAGTTTCCAAATCATAATTATCAGAAATAGCTTTCATACCGGGATCATCGCAAATAACCACGCCGGAAAATCCAAGATCATTCCGTAGAACATTTGTAATAATCTTTTTTGAAAGTGATGCCGGATATTTTGGATCTAATTTTTCATCAAATGTATGAGCAACCATGATCATATCTAGATCGCCGGATTGGATTAATTTATCAAAAGGTAATAGATCTTTCACCGTCCAAGTTTCTGAAATATCAGTAAATCCTTCATGTGTATCACTTGATGCAGAACCTTGCCCTGGGAAATGTTTTCCACAAGAAATGATATTACGTTCTTTTAATTCTTGAATGAGAATTTTTGAATGAGTTATAGCTATTTCAGGTATTGTTGAAATTGAACGTTTTAATTTACCAATGACGGAATCATTACCGTAATCCAAATCTAAGACGGGAGCAAAATTTACATTTATGCCAGATGATAACAGTGTTTCTCCTAAAATTTCAGAATATTGCTGAGTCATAAGTGTATTATTTAACAATCCAAAATGTTGCCAATCAGGACATTCGGGAAATCCGTAATTAGATTTCAAGCGATTAACTTCCCCGCCTTCTTGATCAATTGTAATTAATAGAGGGAAAGATGATAAGGATTGTAGATCTTGGGTTAATTGACTTAGTTGTTGCGGACTATTGATATTCCTAGAACCCAGCTGTTTATACTCTAAATCTTCATCATATAATATGACACCACCTATATTGTAATCTTGAATAAAGCCTGCAACTGACGAATCGGGATTTGCATCTTTACCGCGGAATCCGGCGATGGTGAGTTGACCAACAAGTTGTTCAATGGTTTGTGACATCAGGAAAAACTAAATTAAAAAAATTAAATTCTTCATAGAAAGTATACAAATTTTAGGTTCAAAAATAAACGGTATGTAATATCGCATCCATTTATTTGAATAATTATTTATTTTATGAAAAAGCTTACTTTATTCATATTGATAATTTTCTTTGCAGGATGTACAATTGCACAGAGAAACCCGAAAAACTGGGCCGAAAGTACATTGAGTCAATTATCATTGCGTGAAAAAATCGCTCAGATGATGATTTTTCGTATGAATATGCGTTTTAAAGATATCTCAGAAAAAAAATGGAATGAGATTATTCAGTTAATTAAAACAGATGGAATCGGTGGAATCCATTTATGGTCTGGTGATGCAAGTAGTTCTTTGATCTACATCAATGAAATTCAGAATAAATCAAGAATCCCAATAATTTTAGATGCAGATATTGAGTATGGTTTAAATCAACGATTTCCTTCCGGAACTGATTTTCCTCCAATGATGGCTATCGCAGCAACAGGTAATCCGGAGAACGCATATCTAGTAGGTAAAATAGTTGCTGAAGAGTCTCGTGCTGTAGGGATCCAATGGAATTTATCTCCAGTAGTGGATGTTAATAATAATCCGGCGAATCCAATCATTAATACCCGTTCTTTTGGAGAAAATGCAGAGATAGTTGAAAGATATGCAGTGCCATATATGAAAGGACTTCAGGATAACGGTATGCTGGCAACAGCAAAGCATTTTCCAGGACATGGTGATACAGAAACAGATTCACATTCTTCTCTTGCTATGATCCCTAGTGATTCATCACGACTATGGACGGTAGAAATTGCACCTTTTCAAGCTATGTCTGATGCAGGCGTTGATGCAATAATGGTAGCACATATTCACGCACCTGAATTTCAAAAAGAATCGGATTCTCCTGCATCACTTGATTCTTTTTGGATTCAGACAATATTGAGGGAAAAAATTGGATTTAAGGGAGTTGTCATAACTGATGGAATGGGTATGGGAGGCATAGTAAAAAATTATTCAGATGCATTTGCTCTGGTTGAAACTATTAAAGCTGGAAGCGACGTTGTGATTCAAAATTATGACTTAAAAGGTTCTATTGATATTATTGAGCAGGCTGTATTAAGAGACGAGATACCAATCACTAGAATTAATTCTGCCGCATTAAAAATGTTAAAACTGAAACAAAAGGTTGGCTTACATCATACAGCGACATTATCTAGTGCTCATGCGAGAAAAATTTTAAATAAAGAGGAAAACAAATCCATAGCAAGTCAAATTGCATCAGAAGCAATTACATGTGTAAAGAATAACTTAAATCTAATTCCTTTAGCTTCAGATAGTAATTCGCACCTTTTTGTAATGGACATCTATGACTCAAAAAACAATCATACTCTTTCTAATGTTAACAAGGGGTTAAAAAAGTCAGGTTTAAACTTTAAATCAATTCAAATTGATGAGTCGGATACCGATGAATATTTAAAAACTTTGATAGATAATATTCCCTCCAATAGTCGTATTCTATTGAATGTCTTTGTTAATCAAAAAGCATGGAAGAATGAAATATATCTCTCAAAAAAATTGACAAATTTTGTAAGATCATTGATGAATGTTTCGAATGATATAATTTTAGCAAGTTTAGGAACCCCATATTTGATCCAAGATTTTCCTGAAATCCCCGTTTATCTTTGCGCATATAAAAATAATCAGGTCATGCAAAGAGCTCTTGTCAAAGCACTAATTGGAAAAACCAGAATATCAGGAAAACTTCCCGTTACAATTCCTGGTGTGGCAGCAATTGGAGATGGAACAGTGATTGAAAAGAAAAAATATACTCAGAAGAAAAATAATTATTCATCTGGTAAAGAAATCATTCAGGTCATGCCAAGTGAAATTGGTGTCAATACGGAAAATTTAAGCAAATTATTAAAAGAGTCAGTTGATGATAAGGCCTGGCCTGGTGGAGTATTACTGGCGGCAAAAGACGGTAATATTTTTATCAAAGAAGCGGTTGGATATCATACTTATGAAAAAAATAGAAAAACAAGAACAAGTGATATCTTTGATATAGCATCTATTACTAAAGTTATTTCGACAACATCTGCCATCATGAAATTAGTGGAAGAAGAAAAAATAAATTTAAATGATCCAGTAGTGAAGTATTTACCAGAGTTCAAAGGAAAACAATCAAAATATTTCAAGAAAAAGTCAAAAATCACTATTCGAAATTTGCTGACGCATACCAGCGGTCTCGCACCTTTTAAACAGTTTTATCTAATGGAATCAAATGTAAGGGTACGATTGGATAGTTTATATAATATCGAGCCAGAAACAGGTCTAGAAGAGAAAATGATCTATTCTGACATTGGTATTATTCTTCTTGGAAAACTTGTAGAAAAAGTAAGCAGTGTTAGGTTAGATTTATTTGTCGATTCTCTCATTTTTGATCCAATGGGAATGACATCTACATTTTATAATCCCAAAAGCGATAAAAAACACAGAATTGTTCCAACTGAAGTTTCTGAATTATACCGGGAAGGTTTGATACATAGCGAGGTCCATGATGAGAATGCACATAGCCTTGGGGGCGTAGCTGGTCATGCAGGTCTATTTTCAACAGTTCGCGATTTATCAAGATTCTCACAGATGATGTTAAATAAGGGACTGTACGGATGGACAAGAATATTTAGATCCGAAACAGTTGAATTATTTACGCAACGGGCAAATATTATCAAAGGTAGTTCAAGATGTTTAGGTTGGGATAGCCCGGAAGGAGAAGCATCAGGAGGTGTCTATTTAAGTGATTCCAGTTTTGGGCACACCGGTTTTACAGGAACATCGCTTTGGATTGATCCAGAAAATAATATTATAGTTATTCTGCTCACAAATGCAGTTCATCCAAATAGATCTGCAAAAAATCCTAAATATTATGAATGGCGCCAAAGGATACACTCTGGAGTATATGAAACATTGGGATTTAATGAAAAAAATCCAAATTTGAAATTGAAAAGCCGTTGGCAAAAATTGTCACAGATAGATTAAAATATATTATTCATTAGGCCATGTTGCATTGGATTGACATTTCCATTATTGTATTATTCATATCTGGACTTATTGGATTTGGCTGGTTCCAGAGTAGACTAAACAGGTCTACACAAGACTATTTTCTGGGAGGCAAAAACCTTCCTTGGATTGTTGCAATGTTTTCTATCGTTGCGACAGAAACATCTGTATTGACTTTTATTAGTATTCCCGGAATTGCTTACAGGGGGGATTGGTTATTTTTACAATTGGCATTTGGTTATATCATTGGTAGGGTATTAGTCAGCATGTTCTTACTACCACAATATTTTAATTCTGATGTCACATCTATTTACGAAGTTCTGGGAAATAAATTTGGCACTGAAATTCAAAAAGTTGCTTCAGGTATTTTCCTCATAACACGTATTCTTGCAGATGGAATTCGTTTTCTCGCAACGGCAGTTATTGTTCAGGTCATAACCGGGTGGACTCTACCTACAGCTGTTATTCTAATCGGGTCAGTTACATTAATTTATTCCTTGTTAGGAGGCATTCGTACTATCGTTTGGATTGATAGTTTCCAATTTATTCTCTACCTGATAGGCGGTTTGATTTCAATTATTTTCATTCTGAATAATTTGGATGTATCATTCAGCTCTTCTTTATCACAATTAGCAGATGATGGAAAATTAAAAATTTTCAATCTTAGAGGGGATTTTATTCGTGATCCGTATTTATTAATCAGTGCTGTAATTGGAGGAATGTTTTTATCATTTGCTTCCCATGGCGCAGACTATATGATGGTTCAGCGAGTGTTAGGAACTAGAGATTTACTTTCGGGCCAAAAAGCTATGATTGGAAGTGGTATTTTTGTTTTAATCCAATTCAGTATATTTCTTTTTGTGGGCTCTTTAATTTATATTTTTTTCGGGGGAACTAACCTTGAAAGAGATAGGGAATTTTCAACATTTATTGTTAATCATTTGCCTGTAGGAGTAAAAGGTTTACTCTTAGCTGGCATATTATCTGCGGCCATGTCAACTTTGAGTTCTTCCATAAACTCTTTGGCATCATCAACCATTAATGACTGGTTTAAAGGGAATGCTAATATTAAGAAATCGCAAATAATTAGTGGGATCTGGTCTTGTGTCTTGATAGGAATTGCACTGGTATTTGATGAAGGAGATACAGCTATTGTAATTACAGGATTACAAATTGCATCTTTCACATATGGCGGATTATTGGGTCTGTTTCTTTTAAGTAAACTTAAATATTCCTTTGATCAGTTTAGTTTAATTATAGGGCTCGTTTCCAGTTTCTTGATTGTATTTTATCTAAAACAAGTTGGTTTAGCGTGGACTTGGTTTATTTTATTATCTGTATTGACTAATATTTTCATAACTAGTTTATCTCAATGTATATTGAATTTTGGTAATAATAAATAGAACATTATTTTTATCAAAAAATCACTTTATCTGTTTTTATAAATACCATTTTAAATTTCACAAGATCAAGAGATAAAAGTGATTTGAATACTAGAAAGCTTGTTTTTCAATTTATATAAATTAGTTTTTTAGTATCCATTATATTTTCTTTCCATATAAGAGAGCAAAAGTAAATCCCAGATGCTACATTTTTTCCTAAATTATTTTTCCCATTCCACTTGTAAACATGATATCCAGGGTGTAATTCATCCTTAAATAGAGTTCTTATTTTCTTACCTTGCACAGACCAAATAGTTAATTCTATATTTCTTTTATAAGAAGTTGTAATTAAAAACATTGTTTCATCGTAAAATGGATTGGGATAATTCTGTGATAAACGGAATGATTTTAGCGGGTGTTTTCCATCATGATTATAAAATACAAGATTAGACTTTTCAGATTCCTGCCAGAACCGATCAGCTGATGTGGAAAAGAAAAATTGTGTTGTAGATGTGTCGGTTAATGAAAAGTTCAAAGGAATTATAAATTGCTCCATTGTATAATGAATATCAATTATCTGAGCATTTTGAGAAGAAGAAGTTGGGATATTAGATTTATAAGTAATAATCCAATTTGGTTCTTCTGATTCTTTAGGGAAAATATCCAATTGAAAATGTTCATCTAATGGAGAAAGCACAATTACAGGTGGTTTTAAAAGTGAAGGTTTATTCAATGGGTTAGTATTAATCTTTGCCTTTTCACTAAAAAAAGTCTCCCCAGCCGTTAAAAAATATTCCTGGTCTCTCCAAGTTGCATAGCTGAAAAACTGAAATCCACCTACCCAACTCAATTCTCGAATAACGCTAACAATACTACTATGATTATTCCATACATTATACTCATCCAATACATAGGAACCCGGCCCCACTGTGAATGGTCTTCCAGATTCTATCCCTGGTTGAATAAATAATTCCCAACAATTTGGACAGTCATCTGAAAGCATATCACGAAACCCATCTGAGGTTGTCCAGTGATAACTCATGGGCATAATATGATCTAAATAACCTTCGTTATACCAAAGAGCTGCATCCTGATAAACGGTTCCATAGCCTTGCCATCCAGACCAATTATACTTTCCTAATACTGCAGCACTAAGTTTAACATGAGGCTTTACAGATTGAATTGAATCATGTAGTGTTTTAACAAAGGTTGTCACACTCCATCTCCACCATTCTTCCCATGAATTGAAACCATTTGGTATACCGGCAGAATAAGGGTGCTCATAATCGTATAAAAATCGCCCTGATGGATTCAGGCTTAAATCATGAAATTGATTTTCTGTGATTGATCCATCCAAACGTTTTAATTCTTCTTGGAAAGTAGGTGAGCCCCGTTGAGAATTTGTATGTTCATTCCAACGAACATAATCCAAATGAAGTCCATCAATATCATAATTTTGAACAATTTCCATAGCAACATTAATAGTATACTCTCTCACTTCTTCCAATCCTGGTGATAAAGAGCGATAAGATGTCATCGGTATTCCATTTTGATCGCGACAAATCCATTCGGGGTGCTCAGTTGAAGGAGCTCCATTATGGGTACTCGAAGTTTGGAAAACATTAAACCAAGCATGAAGTTCAAGTCCACGATTATGTGCTTCTTCAATCGCAAATGCCAGCGGATCATAGCCGGGGTACTGATATCCAGCATAATACCCCCAAGGTTCATAAGAAGAGTGGTAATAAGCAGTCCCACCTTGTCTAACTTGAAAAATGACTGCATTCATATTTGCATCAACATGATCATCCATAATTTTTATAACTCGATCCATGTTTTGGTCAGCATTCTCATACCGGTTTATATGATCCCAGGTAATGACCCAGGTTGATCGGAACTCAGTATTATTTGGTAATGCCAATGATAAGCTTAATGTAATCACAGAATAAATAATAATGGATTTATAATTGATTGAAAAAAAATAAATCATTTTATGAAAAAGCCATTAAATGAATTTTTCATTCTGTGCAATGCAGTATTCTATTTTTCATGTGAGGCAAAAAAGTAATCTTAATGTTTAGTTTCTTATAATTTTCAATCTAGTAACCAAACCAGATAAAACTTTACAGGTTTTAGTTAGCTAAAATACGCCTTACAAAAAGGAATGATTCAAATCTACTATGGCTAAAAGTTGTAGATAATTCATCAAGAGAGTTTATATCAACTTTACCACCTTGGTGTATGAATTCCTTCTGGCCTAAGCTAATACCCACATGGGTAACTCTGTTATTCCTTCCAAAAAACAGTAGGTCACCCGGTAGAATATTTCCCCAGTTCTTTGAAGGAAAGACAGGGTCACCAACAAGTGCCTGTTGTCTTGCGTCCCTTGGAAGCTGTATTGAATTTGCCTTATAAACTGTCTGCGTAAACCCTGAACAGTCATTCCCTTTTGTAGAGTTTCCTCCCCAAAGATACGGGGTTCCCATCATCTTTTTTGCAAGTGATATGATATCATTAGGAGTAGTATTATGGCCAGATTCATCCCTTTTCTCTTTCAGAAACTCTTTTTTTATAAATCCATTTCGGTCATCCGGTAAATATATTTTAGTCCACACATTATCATGAGGTTTAGTGACTACGATATTATTTAATACGATGTCAGCCACAGGTAAACTATGTTCATTTGGCTCAGAAAAAATAGTGCCTTGCAATCGTTTGAATACTTTATCCGCGTTATTTATCCAATTGTTCTTACCATTATTATCTGTAATAAAAAGACCGGACTTATTAATCCAGCCAACATAATCATAATGGGTTTGAGTAAGGTACCACCCATTATGATACTGAAGCAGTCTGATAATATTACCCATAATAGCCTGATCAACCATTTGGCTTGAATGCATAGGCTCTTCTCTTATTGGAGTTACGCTCACATTTACAATTCCATAGAGTTGCTTACCCAAGATTGAATCAGGCAATAAAATAAATTTATTATCTATTATAATATTGTTAAAAAGAGAATCCTTTAATCTTAATATACTTTTATAGGCGCTTGTATCAGTTGTCTGACCTTTGATGATCCAAGTATTATTGATTTTATTTAAATTGACTGAGAAGACTGATAAGGATGGATCCTTAATGAATTTATTTTTTATTTGGTCTTTACGATAATCGAATGTTGCAATGACACCATTTTCATTTGAGCAATTTTGGGCAAAGAAAAAATATAAAGGCATTAATAAGATATAGATACGATGTTTTGCCTTGCTTTTAATTTTCAACAATTTTATACCTATTTTTGGTATCATGATATGAGAATGCATTAAAATGCCACCATTCGGACGTTATTGTATGGAAGCCTGCTTCTGTCATTACTTTTCGTAAAATTCTCCTGTTTTTCACCTGGTTTTTATCTAGCCTTCCTATTGCAAGTAAAGAATCCTCGTTGATTGGAAAAGCCAGTTCGCTAAAATGATCGTAACCAGTACCCATATCTAGTTGTGATCCATCTTCATAAGCCAATGTCAGGTCAACCGCAGCACCATAATTATGAATTGAACCTTTTTTCGGATCAGCAACAAATTGTGTACGCTCAGTTTCAGGGATTGTGTCCAACGCATCCCAGAGTTTTTGTTGAACACTTCTTGTTCTTAATCCATCATAGACTAGGAGACGCAATTCGGGATGATATTTTTTTAACGTTTTACTAGCAATGGAAAGCATCTCGGCTGGTTCCCGCCGTAAATAACATTTATCGATATTTCCATAAATATCTTGTTTAAGAAAATTATCCTTCGATGAATATTTAAGATTGACAAATATTGTTGGATCCAGTTCCTGAATATTCACTATGCCATCACCAATAATTGTTTCTGAAGAAGTAATTTGCTGACTATAAAGTAGTTGGCAGATAAAAACAGCACTAATTATTCCAACTGCATCAGCAATTAGCCCGGCTGCTAGCGCATGCCGAGTTTTACGAATGCCTACAGAACCAAAATAGACAGCTAATACATAAAATGTTGTTTCTGTTGAACCAAACATGGTTGCACCAATTTTTGCAATTAGTGAATTAGCACCGTGTTGATTGATCAGATCTGTTAACAGTCCTAAAGAACCACTCCCAGATAAGGGGCGCATTAAGGCTAGTGGAAGATTTTCAGGAGGAAATCCAATCATGGTTAGAATCGGTGAAAGAAAATTTAGTATTAGATCTAATGCGCCTGATGCACGAAACATACCGATTGCCACCAAAATTGCAACTAAATATGGTATGATCCTTACAGCAATTGTAAACCCATCTTTTGCACCTTCAACAAAAGATTCATAAACTTTGATCTTTTTAAATACCAGACCATAAAATGGAATTCCAACAAGGAGAAATGGAATGATGTATTTTGAAAATTCATTGATATTAACGACAATGGAATCAATCATTTTAGACCTCCATCATTTATTCCAAAACGTTTTCTTTTTTCAAGAAACTTAACAGCGATAACAGCAGCAATTGTGGACATGCTTGTGGCAAAAATCGTTGTCAGGAATATTTGGCTTGAATATGATCCCATGAGCGCAACAACCGTTGCAGGCAAAATAAGCTGTACGCTGGATGTATTCAATGCTAAAAATGTAGCCATTGCATTTGTAGCTGTGTCCTTATTTGGATTTAATTCCTGCAACTCCTCCATGGCTTTAAGTCCAAGTGGAGTTGCAGCATTTCCTAAACCAAGGATATTTGCTGACATATTTAAAACTATAGAGCCAATGGCTGGATGATCAGCCGGCACATCTGGAAATAAACGAATCGTGATTGGACGAAGTCCTTTGGCAATTAACCGAATTAATCCGGATTCTTCTGCAATTTTCATTACTCCCAACCACATAGCCATAATACCTATGAGTCCAATAGCCAAGTTGACAGCTACTTTTGCCATGTCAATTGCTGCTTCCGTTACAGCATCAATGTTACCTGTATATGTTCCAACTACAACACCGATAAACATCATTCCAAACCAAATATAATTAAGCATAAAAAATCCTTATTTTACAGGTGATTCTAAAATTTTTAATGGTGCAGAATTGGATTCTGTATTCAATTGAACAGGAGCTGAAATGGGTAATGTTGCTTGAAAAATTCCATGTCCGCATGGGAAGTTAGATACAATTGGAATATCCAAATCATCACAGACGTCCATAATTATTTCATCTGTAGATTTTCCGAATGGGGTATCCTGATCTTTCATATTTTTGAATTCTCCAACGATTAAGCCTTTGATATTATGAAACATCTTTGCTTCTTTCATGTGGAACAACATGCGGTCGAATGCATACAGATACTCACCAATATCTTCTAAAAATAGTATAACACCATCGGTATTCAATTGATCCGATGTTCCCAACCGGTTTATCAGCAAGCACATATTTCCACCCCACAATTGGCCTTCTGCTTTTCCAGATTTTAAAATTCTGATTGGTAACTCTGATGGGGGTTCGATCACAATATTGTTTACTCCAGATGTGACTTTTTCCATCAAAGTTAAATTGTATTCTACATTTCCATTTTTGAAGGAAGATAACATTGGGCCGTGAAAAGTAATTAATCCGGTTTGCTGCGTAATAGAAGTTAGAAAGGCAGTGATATCGCTATAACCAATAAATATTTTAGGATTTTTTCTGATTAGATCATAATCTAATAGAGAGAGTACACGATTTGCACCATATCCACCTCGTGCACAAATAATGGCATCAATCTTTTTGTTTGCAAACATGCCATTAATATCGTTGGCTCTTTGCTCTGGTTTTCCTGCATAGGTGCCATCTTTTAAAAAAACGCTTTCACCTAGAACCAAATTATAACCTTTATTTTCAAAGATAGTTTTTGCAGTATTAAGATCAGTTGTATCTATCCACGATGATGGGCTCACTATACCAATAATTGCCCCGAGTTTTAATGCTGGAGGTTTAATCATGAATTAATAAACCTAATATGTCATCTTGAAGTTTTAGATATTTAAAAGAAGACCCTATGTAACCATTCATCAAAATTGAAAAAGCTAGTGGTCCATAATTTGATGAAAACACATACCCAGATAAACAGCTGACTCCTGAAAGCCCGCCGGTCTTTGCGCGAATTATAGACTTTGTTTTCTTAAATCGATTCTCCAAAGTTCCTCCTTTTTTACCACCTTCAGGCAGCACCTTTAGAAACGGTTCTCTGTAAGGGCTATCGTACATATAACTGAGTAATTGGATAAAATGATCTGCACTCGTTAGATTATATCGGGATACACCAGATCCATCAGCGATCCGAATGTCAGCTGTATCGATCGATACTGAATCTGCTAAAAATGATTTAATATTTTTAAGGCCATCACGCCAATTACCTGCTAAGTTATTTTTAATACCAATTGTTTTAACAAAAAGTTCAGCTGTCAAATTATCACTTTCATTCATCAAATTTTCGGCAGAATAAAATAGTGAATCCGATATATGGGATGTTACTTTAACAGCAGATTCAGGTGTCACTCCCATTGAGATTTTGTTCACATTTATTCCATAACCAATTAACATCTTTTTTAGAACTGTTCCAGCAAATAATGGAGGATCAACAATATTTCTAACTAATGTATCAGCAGATTCATAAATTAATTTTTCACCTGAAATTGTAAATCGATTCGTTCTTCCTACCCAATCTCTGGTGACTTTAAAAATTTTGTGATCAATGGTATCATTAACGGTCATAGATTGATTATCAATTTCAATGAATTCTGTAGTTGGTTTGGTGGATATTGATACTGGTTTTCCAAGATCTCCAGGACGAATAAAAAAGTTTATACAATTATCATTTAAAGATAGTGCGCTAACAGGAGCAGCATACCACCAAGGTCCTTCGTCCCACATCCAGCCTTCGCCATAGTGAAGTGAATCCATCATACTTTCATCAACATAAATTGTATCAATTGTGTTTATTTGGGATGCAACTATTTGAGCCAGAGAATCTAGTTTTTCCAGTGAGAAATCTGGATCTCCACCACCTTTCAAATATAGATTACCATCTGCCTCGTAGATGGATGTTTCAAAAGTATATTCTGGTCCCAGATTCGCGAGCGCAGCAGCACATGTATATAATTTATTATTACTTGCGGGCATTAATTTTTTATTACTATTTAATGAATAAAGAGTAATTCCTGATTTTAGAGAAGTCACCTTTATACTCATATTTACATCTAGGCCTGAATCGATTATAATTGAATTAATAGATTTTTTTAGATTATTTTCGCCTTGGTTGTTAAACAAGGCTGGATGAGGCGCACAGGAATAAAACCAAAACGATGTTATTAAAAATAGAAGTCTAATTTTAATCAAAAGACGTCTCTTCCATTTTTTTAGAAATTAATCTGGTAATTTGTTTCATTTTATTAAACATCAAGTGAACATTGAAATATTAAATAAAAAAAAAGCCCTCTTAAGAGGGCTTTTTTTTAACTGTTTTATTTATTTCATTAGTACCATTTGTCTAGATTTAGAGAAGTTGCCGAATTTTAGTTCATATATATATGTACCACTTCCAACTTTTAGTCCATTTTTATCGCGACCATCCCATGCAGTAGAATAAGCTCCAGCCTTCGTATATTGGTTATCTAATAGTCTAATGACTTCTTGCCCAAGCATGTTGTAGATCACTAAGGAGATATCATTATTTGCTGGTAAAAAATATTCAATTCGAGTATTTGGGTTGAAAGGATTAGGGTAGTTTTGCGAGAGTTTGTAGTCATCTGGCATAATTACTTCAATATCTCGAATGGATGCCATAGTTGCATCCCATTCAGCAGCTCTTACGCCAAACGCCGACGTGTTTTCAACCATAGTAGTATCATTATTAACATCAACGACTGCAATACTATCTGCTACACTCATATATGCAAGAACTACTTCATGGTTACCATCGCCGTCGAAATCAAAGCCTGAACCCAGTTTTGCTACAAACCCTGATAGGGAATTATCAAACCCATAAGTAGACCCACTCCAATGTGTAGAATCAAGAGGGTTTCCCCCAGATGCTAGGTCAAATTTATGTATATCGGAACCACTGTTTCCGCCTACAAAAAGACCAAAGCCTGGAGTCGCATGGGCTCCGTGGCTAGTCCCGGAAGCGATAACTGCAGTTTCAGTGCTATCAACTAAATGAGTTGCATCTCCATCGGTATCAACGATTGAGTAGAGACGCGCATCATAATATCCAGCAACATAAACTTCATGTTTTCCATCACCATCCATATCCGCAGCTGTTGGTGCTAAGGTCCAGTCATCTGATGCTCCAAGTTTAACGAATGTAGTGTCACCTATAGTGTAACTATCTGGTCCAGTCGCTTCAATAAAAAATACTGCCAAATTGTTCCAGGAAAAACAGGCTGCTTCAAGAAGGCCATCACCGTCTGTATCACAAACCACTGCACCCTGCGGACTACCACCGCCTAAAGCATTTTCTCTTACACCATCTTTATCGACATCTCTAGGTGACATTGAGAATTCTTCTACAACAGTTGCACCGAAACCAGGTATATCTCCTTGAACTGACATGATAATGAATCTGTCTTCTGAATATGGTGTTGAACCATCTTGAGTACCATAAACAGGATTAGTACCACCATTTGATGCCATTATTATTTCATGTTTACCATCTGAATCAATATCTGCTACAGAAAAATGTTCGGGACGAGCTGTTGATAAAGAATCATTTAAGGCACCCCAAAAATTGACATGTAAATCAGCGGTTGCACCATAGCCATTATCTGTCACGCCATCCCACTCGTAAACATAAAGGCCTGCTGCCGGGTCATCTTGGCCATTCCCAATAAAGAAAATTACTTCACCATTCCCATCGCTATCTAAATCACCAGTTTGAACCCAGCGTGTTCCATAGCCGTATGTTGATGCTGTAATTTCAGAAGCCCAAACAAGTTCAAGAGTATCTGTACCTGATTCTTCAAAGCAATAAACCTGACCACCATTATGATAGGTTGTTGCCCATATCTCATGTTTATTATCATTATCCAGATCAGTACCTGCTAAAACTGCACGTGCACCAGTAGATACGGTACCACCCCATAGTGAATCACTACCAATCATAGATGGTGCAAAGCTAGTTTGAACAAAACCTCCATCAGCGATAATAAAAGTATTTGTAATTAAAAGAACGAAAAAACTTATAACTGATTTTTTCATTTTATCTCCTTTTTACGTTTTTTTGTGTTTACTTGGTGCTTAATATAATTAATATTCTGATATGCCGAGTATAATTTTCATAAGAATTTCATTGGCATAATGTAATAACTTTATTCATGTTTATAAATTTTGACAAAAAACTAAATGACTCATAAAATTAAGATATTTTCGGTTGTGCTGTTCATTTCGACCTTATTTGCTTCTGGAGGAAAAATTTCAGGAAAAATAACGGATATTAAAACAGGGGCACCATTACCTGGTGTGAATGTTATGGTTGAAAATTTAAATCTTGGGGTAGCAACTGATCAATTTGGTGTTTATGTAATCTTAAATATACCTACTGGCTACCATACAGTAGCTGCATCCTACATAGGGTATTCAAAATATGTCGTTCAAAATTTAAGAGTAAGTTTAGATCAAACCACGACACAAGATATTCAATTAACTCCAGAAATTATTGAAGGTAAGGAAATTATTGTTTTAGCTGAACGGCCACTGGTACAAAAAGATCTAACTGCTTCACAAAGAATTACAACTTCGGAAGAAATCCAAAGTTTACCTGTGGAATCTTTTTTAGGTGTTCTTACTACTCAGGCAGGTGTAAATCAAGGTGCAGGTGGAGAAATTCATATAAGAGGAGGGAGGTCTAATGAAGTAGGATATTATATTGATGGTGTTTCAGTATCAAACCCATTCTTTACTAATAGTCTTGCAGTTAATATTTCAAATAAAGCACTGGAAGAGATGAAGGTTGTTAGCGGTGCATTCAACGCGGAATATGGCAATGCAATGAGTGGTATCGTTAATCTCCAAATAAAAGAAGGCGGCCCTGATTATCATGGTAGCATCTCAATGTATTCCGGTGATCACTTTTCAAATGCAACTAACATTTTTTTGAATATTGATGATGTCAATTTTAGGGCAAATCAGACTTTTGATGCTGCACTCAGTGGTCCCATTCCATTCTTATCAGGGCTAACATTTAACATTAGTGGTAGATATAGTGACAGCGAAGGTTACTTATATGGACGCAGAGAACATAAACCAGACGATTTTGCTGATTTTAGGGTTTCTGATTATTGGATCATTCAACTTGGTGGTGATAATAAATATGTGGCTATGAACCCATCACAAAAATTGAATTTGTTATCTAAACTGACATATAAATTTACTCCAAAGCTTAAATTATCTTTGCAGTTACTTCATGATAGTCGAGATTGGAAATCATATTCGCACGTATATAAATATAATCCAGATGGTACTTATAACTATTTTACCCAAAATAATAATTATTCTTTAAAATTAACTCAAGCCTTCGCGCGATCTTTTTATGAAGCAAATTTTTTCAACTCAACAACAGATTTTAAACAGTATTTATATGAAGATCCTACAGATGATCGCTATGTATCCACAAATTCAATATTAGGCTCTCCACCTTCTGCAACATTTGCATTTGGAGGGACTCAAATGGGACATTATTCTAGAGAGTCAAAATCACAAGGTGGAAAATTTGATTTTACCAGTCAAATTACAAACCGTCATGAAGTTAAGATTGGAGCAAATTTTAGGATTGATAATCTTGAAGAAGATAATTTCGTTATTTTATTTGATGGTTTTCAATATCCGGAGCCAACAGTACCGCCAGTTAATGAATCTCCAAGTCATAATTATTATAAAAAGCAAGCGGTATTTATTTCTTCATATTTTCAGGATAAGATAGAATACCCAGACATGATAGTTAATGCAGGTGTACGATATGACTATTTTGACCCAAATGATACATATATAGATGATCTTATCAATCCTGAAAATCAGAGAACTCAAGCTAGTGATAAAGCAATGATATCTCCACGATTAGGTGTTTCATTTCCAATTACCGATCAAGGAATCCTACATTTTAGTTATGGACACTTTTATCAAATGCCGACTTTACGAAGACTATATAAAACAAGTACTTTTGGAGCAAACATTTCACCATCAATGGGAAATGCAAATTTAAAACCGGAAAAAACAGTACTTTATGAATTTGGGTTGCAACAGCAGTTTACAAGAGTACTAGCGGTTGAAGGAAGTGTATTTTATAAAGATATTCGAGATCTCCTAGCACTTCAATCTATCGATTATTTATCTCCAACTTATGGCCCTTCTTCTTACTCTATTTATATGAATAAAGATTATGGAAATGTAAAAGGACTTACTCTTAGCCTAACAAAAAGATACGATAAAGTCTCAAAAACATCAGCTTTTCTAGATTACTCATATCAAGTTGCAGAAGGGAATAGTCTTAACTCTGGTTCATTCTATTTTAATTCTTTAACAGGAGAAGAAGAAGAAAAAAGAATTGTTCCGCTAAATTGGGATCAGAGACATATTTTTAATGCTACTGTGACGATAAGTAATCCAAAAAAATGGGGTATAAGTTTTATAGGTAAAATTGCCCAGGGTTGGCCATATACACCAAATATTCCTTTTGCTAATTATGTTCCAAATACGAATAGTGGAAGAAAGCCTTGGCAGAAAAATGTTAATGTCCGATTGCATAATAATTTTAATCTTGGGATCCTAGATATAGTATTATTTGGCAAAATATATAATTTATTTGATATCCAAAATGAAAGATATGTTTTCGATGATACTGGTAGAGCAGGATACACATTTGTTAATAGATCTTCACAAGAAACAGATGCATTTATTCAGCATTATGGTGAACCAGGTGTGCATACATGGGAAGAATATCAAATAAGGCCAAATTATTATAGTGCGCCAAGATCAGTCCAGGTAGGTATTTCGGTTGAATTCTAAACTTTATCCTTAATGGTAATAAAATTGAAAATAGTAAGTTATAAAATAATATTTCAGCTTCTATACTTTATTTGTTTGTGGTCTCTTTTTTCATATCCTCTGTTAGCTGTTTTCCCTTTTGATAAGAAAAATATTTCACAAAATGTACCAAATAAAGATTGGACTGATCATCAATATTTGAATTATTATAAATTGCGAGATAGAATGCTTCTAAAACAAATCAATGAGGAAAATGACCCTCAAATTCTTAGGCGTCAGAAGGCCATACTTAATGGTAACAAAATAACGTCTGAAATTTGGAACTATGGTAGCATCTCCAGTCCAGGAAATAGAGTTACTGATATCGTATGGGAAGGATTGGGTTATGGTTACGAATTTGGACCTTTTATTTGTGCAGAAGTTGAAGTTGAACCCGAAAGTCATTTGGATGCATATGTTAAAATCGATGAAAATGGAGACCCGGTTATCAATAATCAAGGAGATACGGTCTGGGTGGCAAGAATTATTAGTGATGGTTTAGTCTCATTAGGGGGGGAAGTTTCGCCCGATGGGAAAGAAGTCTGGGGTTGGCAACCACTCGCATTTAATTCAGAAAATGTGCCATATGCAGATTCCGAAAGCAATTATATTCCTACATCTAATGATTTTGACCGGGATGGTGATGGTAAACCAGACAGTTGGCCAGATGGTTGGTACAATGAAATACTTAAAGAGTATAAATGGCCGGGTGCACTAAGTCAGGGAGCATCAAATTCTGATATGGAATCTTTTTTTGTAGTGGATGATCGTACAAATAAAGAATTTGAGTACTATCCTTTTCCAGATGATTCTTCACGTAAGGGTTTAGGGATTGAAATAGAATCCCGCTATTATCAGTGGTCTAACCCAATGGCAGAAGATATTATATTTTTAATCTATAAGGTAACAAATAAAAGTGAAAAAGATTTAAAGGAAGTCATTTTTGGTATGTGGGGAGACCCTCATATAGGTGGGCCATCAAATTGGCAGGATGATTTATCTTTTTTTGACCGTGATATTAATATGGTTTATTGCTGGGATGAAGATGGGTACAGTGATGTCTCAGGCCGTGATCCCGGTTATTTTGGATATAAATTTTTAGAAAGTCCAGGTGAACCCTACGATGGTATAGATAATGACATGGATGGAATGATAGATGAAAGTAGAAGTGACGGCATAGATAATGATGGAGATTGGGATCCTGAAAAACATGACGTAGGTGTGGATGGTTTACAAAATACTGGTGATCGAGGAGAAGGAGATGGAATTCCCACTGCTGGAGATCAATACGATATTAGAGAGCCTGGCGAACCAAATTTTGAATGGACTGATTTAGATGAAGCGGATATGATGGGTTTAACGGGGTTTGCATCGCCTGCTTTTGGAGGGAATAATTCTATATCAAATGATAATTATGTTTTCCAAAATTTTTTGACTCCTGGGGTATTTGACTCAGCTAATGCAAATTCAGCGGGGGATTATATATTTATCTATAGTTCAGGCCCTATTGATCTACCTGCAGGAGAAGCTCGTCGTTTTTCAATTGCTCTGCTAGTTGGTCAAAATTATGAAGACCTAACACTTAATGCATTAACAGCTCAAAGTATTTATGAGAGGAATTATCAATTTGCTAAGCCACCAGAAAAACCGAATCTGACAGCTGTGCCCGGTAATGAAAAAGTCACTTTATATTGGGATGATATTGCAGAGTATTCTATAGATCCAATTTCAGATAAAAATGATTTTGAAGGCTATGTTATTTACAGAAGTACAGATCCCCAATTTTTAGATCAGCAAACAATAACCGATGCTTATGGATCTAATTTTTTGTTTACTCCTTTAGAGCAGGTTGGAGGAGCACCAGCCAAATTTGATCTGATAAATGACTACAGCGGCCTAAGCAGTATTCCATACACTGGTCATGGAATTCCATATAATTTGGGAAGCAATACAGGCATTCAACATTCTTTTGTAGATTCAAATAATGTAATCAATGGACAGGTTTATTATTATACTGTGGTTTCCTATGATCATGGAGATGATAGTCTTCTGATTGCACCAGCAGAATGCTCTAAACTGATCACTTTAAATCCGGAATCCAATGAATTATTTCTTGATATAAATACAGCTCAAGTTGTCCCTAGAGTTCCTTCAGCAGGATATACAGCAGGAAATTTGACAAGTGAAGGAATATTTCATCAAGAGGGTACAGGCACAGGAAATGTAAGAATTGAAATCATTGATCCAATGAAAATTGAGGACAGTGACACCTTCCGCGTTACATTTAAAGAATCACCAACGCGATATTCAGTTGAAGATACAAAACCTGTTGAAGAAATATTTATTGCAAATTATGGGAAGTTCATTGGCCTCAAATATAGGAATATTTTAAAAGAATCCTTTACTTTGAAAAGTATGGACGGTACCGTTACCTATATTGATAGTGTAGACTATGAATTAGATTCAGATTATGGTCGTATTCGTGCCGTACCAGATACCGCCGGGGGAAATTTACAAAATGGTATCCAATATCAGATCAGCTATACGCATTTTGCCATAAAAGATAGTAAAATGCTTAATGATGAAGAATCCAATCCAGTTTTTGATGGATTAAAGATATTTGTACAAGATGAACCCTTAGAGATTGATGATAGTAAAACTGGATGGAATCTGTATAGTCCAACAAATTACGCTGCAGTTGTGGGAGTTTTTTCTCAAGGAGGAACTGCATTTCCTGCTGATTATGAAGTTCGATTTTCATCAACAATTATTGATACAGGATCTTTTGCGGGAATTTTAACTCCATTTGAGATTTATAAAACAACAATGGGTATGATTCCTGAAAAGCAACGTTTTGCAATATTAAAAAGGCAGCCCAATGAAAGTAATGATACTTGGGACAGTCATGATGAGATTGTTTTATTTGAAGGTGATGGTTTTAGTTCACCAACATGGATGATAAAATTTTTACAACCACCTGAAGATACACCTATTGTTCCAACTGATGGAGATATTTACCATATTGCAACATCTCGCCCATTTACGACTAATGATTTATTCACATTTATTACATCAGCATCGAGAATTGATGAAAATCAATTTAATAATGATTTAGAAAAAATCGCGGTTGTGCCTAACCCTTATGTTGTGACTAATGCACTTGAAAGACTAGATAGGCAAAATCCAAGAGACAGAGGCCCTCGTCGACTTTATTTTAACCATTTACCTGCTAAATGTACCATTCGGATTTATACTATTACAGGTGAACTGGTAAAATCATTGGTGCACAATTCGACAATTGATGATGGTAAAGAATATTGGGATCTAACAACTAGTGATAATTTCCCAATCGCGTACGGGGTGTATATTTTTCATGTTGATGCAGGAGAATTAGGGGAGAAAATCGGGCGATTTGCAGTAATTAAATGAGAAAAAATTTTTGATTAGAAAAATGCAAAAAAGTTTTAGGAAGAAAAATATAGTAGCGTTATCGATTTTCATTGCGTTCCATTTGTGTTGGTTATTTGGCCAATTGAATGGTTCGCAAACAATAACAAAATCTGGGACAACTGCAGCACAATTTTTAAAAGTCGGTATAGGTGCTCGCGGAACAGCGATGGGTGGTGCTTTTGCAGCGATGGATGGTGATATAAGCTCTATGTATTGGAATGCTGCAGGACTTGCAAACTTGAACAGGTTAGAAACAATGTTTGTTGATGGTGAATGGCTAGCAGGAATAAGACTCCAATATCTTGCTTTTTCGATTCCAATACATAGAATTGGTGTATTAGGATTAAGTGTCACAAATCTTTCGGTTCCGGAGGATAAAGTACGTACAATTTCTGAGCCAGAAGGTACAGGTGAATATTGGGGCGCGCGAGATTTGGCTGCTAACCTATGTTTTGCCAGAAAATTATCTGATAAATTCAGTATAGGAGGAAATATAAAATATATTCAACAAACAATTTGGCATGCCAGTGCTAGTACATATGCTGCGGATTTAGGAGCGCTATTTGAAACGCCTTTTAATGGAATGAGACTAGGTGCATCAATCAGTAACTATGGTGGTAAAATGAAATTAGATGGTAGAGATCAAAAAATCAGTGTAGATCCAGATCCTTTAAATCAGGGTAATGTGGAATTTATTAATGCGAATCTGGAAACAGACCAATTTCCAATTCCTTTAATTTTCCGAGTTGGGCTATCAGGTGAATTAATTAATAAACAGAATATAAGATTATCCTATGGTATTGATGCTTTGCATCCTAATGATAACTCAGAGTACTTAAATATAGGAATAGAGTCTACATTTGGAAATCTTGTGTCTATTCGTGCTGGTTACCCTTCTTTATTTAAGGAAAAATCAATCGAAGGCCCCACGTTTGGTGCCGGTGTTAATTATAGAATTTGGCGTACTGCAACAATTTTAAAGATTGATTATTCCTTTGCAGATTTTGGTCCTTTAGGAGATGTGAAAAGAATTTCTATCGGATTTAATTTTTAATAATTGCCTTTATAGATTTGAATTGAAACGGATTCTCACTTTTCAATTTCTTATTGTTTTTAACTCATCCTTTGCACAAATCGGAGATTTAGGCCCAGTCTTAGATCGTTTCCCTGAACTGATAGTACGTGACAGTTTATCTTTCATTATTTCTGAGGGTAAATCATCACCAAGTTTCTCATCCTTAGAAGGTGGTGCCATTGAAATTGAAGGGGAAGATATTTCTGATGTAGAATTTTTTATTTTAAATAGTTTTGGAATACAAAAAAAAATTCAAGCAAAAATATTTAGAAATCAATTACTTGGTTTAACTATTGCAACTTTTACGACTGAAGATGATGAATATATTGATCATTTTTCTTTTAAAATAGTTTCTAAAGTTAGGATTAATGTAAAGTCGGTCGTCGGATTTATTCTTGATTCTGAAGTCACGTTAGTCCATCCTAGAATTCTAACTCCAACGATTGGTGATGTCCCGAAACCAGTAATAGTATCTCGCCAAGAGTGGGGTGCGCAACCTCCAAAATTTTCATATAGCAATCATCCTTACATTGATAAGTTAACACTCCACCATGCTGCATGTTGTAGCGCAGATAATTTGGAGGATGGAAAAACTCAGGTCCTCTGGATTCAAGATTTTCATCAAAATGGACGTGGCTGGAATGATATTGGATACCATTTTCTTGTGGATCGCTCAGGTAATATTTATCAAGGCCGTCCTGAAAGTGTGATTGGCGCACATGTTGGTGGCGCAAATACAGGGAATATTGGAGTTTGTTTATTAGGCTGTTATCATCCTCCTGAAACTAATTGTTTTGAAGTTATGAGTGATGAAAGTAAAGATGCCATTATTCGTTTATTCGGTTGGTTATCAGATGCGTATCAACAAAATCCTTCAGTTTTACTGGGTCACAGAGATTATTTTGGAACGACTTCCTGCCCTGGAGATAATGTTTGGTATAGATTACCAATACTAAGGATTGATATAGCAGATTATATAGAATCAATGGAGTTACCACCAATTTATTTTTCAAAAGCAGCATTCCCAAATCCATTCACAGATCAGGTTACTTTTAGCCTTGAACTAAAAGAAACCAAAAATATAATTATTGATATTTATGACATGTTAGGTAGAAAAGTAGATTCAATCATGGAAAAAGAAATCGGGCCTGGATCAATAAGTTTAAGTTGGGATGGTAAAAATATACTAGGCCAAAGACTTGGTAATGGAATTTATTTTGCTCGACCCATGGGTAATCTTGATTTAAAAACAGTTAAATTAATTTTGATTAAATAATTGAATTACTCGGTTATGTTTGATAGATAAATTGATAATTTTAAATTAAGCTAAAAGGTCTCTAAAAATTCTATTAGCGGAATTTCATTTAATAGTGCTTTATACAACTTATCGCTACCCCATAATCGATTTAGATGAAATTCCTGAAATTTTACTTTTTCCGGATTCATTGAATAAAGTGTAAATAGTGTTATTACTCCAGTTTTTACACTGCTAAAACTATTTCTATCAGTTATAAATATTTCTACCCCGTAACACTGTTCATCTTGAAACTTTGGATGGATTGAAATACCAGGTATTGAAACAGGAGTAAATGAAACTGGTGCGAACACAACGCCCGGTAATTTAAAATTATTTAATTTTTGAGATAAAAGTTTTCCATTTAGCCATGGAGCACCAATTTGCTTAAAAGGATTTTGTGTTCCCCTGCCTTCACTGATGTTTGTTCCTTCTATGATACACATTCCAGGATAAAGGATAGCCGTTTCCAAGTCAGGAATATTGGGAGATGGTTTTACCCATGGAAGGTCAGTTTCATCATACCACAGGTTTAGTTTCCAGCCTTCATTTTCAATTACTTCTAATCTTGGTAAGGGAGAAATCCATTTATTTTCAATGATTTTTCGTGCCAATTTGCCTACTGTTCCACCATACCGGATCGGAATTGGGTAATAGCCTACGAATGTTTTGTAATCCAAATCCAAAATAGGGCCTTGGATAATATCACCGCGAATCGGATTAGGACGATCTAAAACTATGATTGGAATTTTCAGTTGACCTGCAGCTTCCATGACCAAACCTAAGGTAGAGATATAAGTATAAAACCGTGCACCAATATCTTGAATATCATAAAGAATGATATCAATCCCTTGAAGCATTTCCACTGTTGGTTTGCGGGTTTTACCATATAAACTAATTACTCTAGGTAAGTTTGAATTCTGCTTTGAGTAATTTACTTTTTCTCCAGCACCTGCTTCACCAAATAAACCGTGTTCAGGAGAAAAAATAATTTTTAATTCAAGATCTTGAATGTTCATAAGTCGCCTATAATTAGGTATGCCATTTTTATCAATGCCTGATTGGTTAGTCACTAAAGCAATTGATTTTCCTTGAATCAAATCCTGTCTTGAATCAAGAAGAACATCTAACCCTGTCCTGATTTTAATTTTCTGAATGGGGATTTTAGGTTTAAGCTTTTCTTTCGCCATCTGTTCCTGATGGATTGATGGATGACTCGTCTGGGAAAAAATCATACTGAAGAAAATAAAAACTGTGATCCGATGTATCATTTTAAAAGTGTTACTTTTTTAGATTTCTTTATAGTGCCGTTACTTATGGAGACTATAAATAACCCTGAAGAAACAGACTGCCCATATTGATCTAATCCATCCCAAGTAAAGGATGATTTAAAATTGTTTGGTTGGTATGTTGTTTGTTTTATAGTTCGTCCAAGAATATCATGAATGGAAATGAAAACTCGCTCATTTGGCGTAGAAGAAAATATCATAGTAAATGATGTATTTGTTGGATTTGGAAAAAGTTTGTGGATAGAAATTAAGGATGGAGAAAGTAATGGATAGTTTACTATAGAACTCAGTTGTGATTCATATAATTGCATTATATCATTCATTATTTCATTTCGTACAATTTCTGGATATATTGTCTCAAATCCAACCGCAAGATACACCAATCCACCATTTTGGTTACTATAACCAAATGTACCAACATATTCTATTCCCATCCCTCCACGGCTATCATAATTAAGACCATCATATTTAGCATTAACAATAGCACCGCCTACCGGATGAATACCATCTGGCCAATCCACATCATAAGTGCCCTCTGAACCATTATCAAACGTGATATCAGAGATATTTTCAAAGATTGAATTATTCACTCCAAACCCTGAATAAACATTACTGCCAGCAGCATCAGATATATAATTTGCTTTTAGATAGTTTGTGTAAAACTCCTGATCAGTATTATTTCCCTGACCGGATAAATCATAACCGATTTCAGATCCAGATACAAATAAAAATCCGCCGTTTTCCAAGTATGATTTAACCAGGTTTTGTTCTGCATTTGTAAATGCACTTGTTGCTGTTCCTTCTTCACCTAAAATCCAGTCTACATAGCTGTAGTTTGACAAAGAGACATCGCCGTTTATAACTGCTTCATTTGATGCCGAATTAAAATTGAATCCCGAATGATGTAGTGCACTTCCATGCTGGCGTATAAAATCAAAGGTATTATTTGTCCCTGCAGTCCGATCAAATCCATTTACAATTAAACATGATACTGGTTCATTTGAAGGAACAATGCCCAGCATTTCAGTNAATTCACTTTCACCAAACAAATTTGAAGCATTTATTGATAAAAAATAAGTTTCTCCTATATTCAAATTATCCATTATTATTGGATTGTTTGAATACACTCCCAAAGTATCGATTTCACCGCTTGGTTCCAGATAGCTTCTGAAAACCGTATATTCTGAAGCATCAAGTGCGCCATTAAAATCTATTTTTATAGTACCGTCACCAATATTTTTTATTGATAAATTCGTAGGAATGGTAGGTGGCGAACCACCGCTAAATTTTGCATAAAGTAATTCCCATAATTCTGGGTTTGTACCATCGTAGCCCAAAGCCCACATACCAATTCCCTTCAGATCATGATACATGGCAAAATCATATTTTAAGGATAGCGATAGGCTGTCGTCATACCAACCCTGGTGCCAATTTGAGTCTTGGTAATGGTACCAGGGAGTTTGAGACGATTCGTGCCATTGTTTGCCATAGGATTGAGCCAGTGGCTCCATTTCTGCATATATCTTCGGATTCCCGGTACCGGTTGTGCTCGCACCTGGGGCAGATGATACTGTAGGCCAGTCATAACCGTAATAAGGGACACCCAAAATTAATTTATCTTGTTGAAAATTTGTTTTCTCTAAATAATCAAAAATTGTCCAAGTCAAAGTGTAGCCAGGTCCAGTTAACGGTGAAATAGGTCCCGTANTAGAGCTTCCACTCCAGTGGTAACCATAACCCATAATAAATAAACCATCACTTATTGTTGCTAATGCATTGTAATCCCAGGCATTATTCCAATCTACGGCTGGCATGGCTAATGTAACTTGGGAGCCAGGAATTTGAGTATGAAATGCAGTTGTTAAATCTGTTATGAAAGTCACCATATTTTCTTTTTGTGACGCAGGGAAGGACTCAAAGTCTATATTCACTCCATCAGCATTTCCAGCTTGAACCTGTTCAATTAAATTATTAATCAGAGTTTGACGGTATGTAGGATTACTCAAAAGTGTTTCCAGATCGTTAGTGTTAAAAAGAGTGGCACACAGCACAACATCAGTTCCATGTGCATGTGCTTCATTGATCAGACTCGTAACCGGCCATCCATGAAGATCGCTCAATGTTCCATCCGAGTTTACTTCAGCACTGAAATAGGCAAGTGTGGAAATCAAATCAAAATTATAATTTTCCCAGGAAGTACCCATCCAATAAGGATGATATCCAAAAATCTCCCTTGTTGGCTCTCTATCATTATTTGCTTTTGACCTAATGAAGCTATTATCATCAAATTNATTCATAATGTAATTCTCGTTGTAATAGGCCAACTCAATTTGATGAATACCCTTATGACCTTGACTACTTAGGAGGGAAATTAATAAAATATAAAAATAAACGGTTTTAAACTTCACAACCTGAAAAAATATCTTCAATTTTCTCACGACGTCTAATTAGTCTTGGGNTCTCACCATCTAGAAGTATTTCAGCAGATTTAGGTCGAGTGCAAAATTGGTGAGACATTGTGAAACAATATGCCCCCGTATCCATTATAGCGATCAAATCATTTTCTTTAACATTCGGGAATTTTCGATCTACAGCAATGCGATCGGTATTTTCGCAAATTCTTCCTGTAATATCAACGACTTGATTCATTGGTGCATTGGTTTCACCCACTTTATATATTCTGTGGTGTGCTCCATATAGTGCAGGTCTCATCAAAGTTTCCATTCCTGCATCAATTCCTACAAACTTTTTATAGCTATCTTTATTTCCTGTTACTCGAGCTAAAATAATTCCAATATCTCCAACTACTGATTTCCCTGGTTCAATCCACAAAGCTGGTTTCACTTTATTCAGTCGTTCAAAATGAGTATTGTAGATTTTTCCGACTCGCGAAAATAAAGATTCAAAGTCTAATGGTTTTTCTTCTTCTTTATACGGAATACCATACCCACCTCCAAGACTAATATAGTCCATATGGATATTTAGTTCATCTCGAAGCCTATCTACTGTTTTTAAAATTTCCTTGATTAATTTTGGATGATATTCTGGATCAAGAATTCCTGAACCAGTCATACACTGAATACCAAATTGTTTTATTCCAGCCTCCAGAGCTATTCTGTATGCTTTAACAATATCGTAGATTGGAACGCCAAATTTTGAATTTTGACCTCCAGTAACTATTTGGGAAAACGCACCTTCACCGAAACCTGGGTTTAGGCGAAATGAAATTGTTTCAGGAAGACCAANCTTTTTAAGCCGATGAAATGATGTAATATCATCCAAGTTAATTTTTGCTTTATGATCATATGCATACTTTAGATCTTCAAGCGATTCATAATTACCTGTGTATAGACAATTATCTCCTTTTATTCCTCCTTTTTCTGCTGCAAAAATTTCTCCTGGACTTGAACAATCAGCACCAATAGAAGGGACTGTTTCTTTTAGTAGCTTTATAAGATGAGGGTTATTATTTGCTTTCANAGTATAACAAATATGATAAGAATCAAAATTATTTTTTAAAGAAAGATTAAGTACATTAATATTTTTTAATAACCTTTCTTTTGAATAAATAAAAAGAGGAGTTCCATATTGATGGGCTAAAGAATCAAATAAAGTTNCATTTTTCAGGAGATTTATTAAAGGGTGCTTTTTCATTTTAAGAAATAAATAGTGTTTGTTTAATGAATAGTTGTAGTAAAAAATATTGTTTTTAAAATAAGATTATTCACTGATGTTTCTAAATGAATAATTGTTAATTGTCCTTTAATTTCAAACCTAATAATTAGAAAAATTAAATCATTTTACAATGAAACTTTTTAAATATTGTATTGTATTGATATTCATTTTTATAGGATGTGATAAGANAATAGACTCATTTGGTTGGGTAAGTACAATTCCTAAACCTTGGACTTTATCNAAAATTGAGTTTGAATCTTACCTGCCTCANTTNCAGNAGCGATTTCCTATTTATCATGATCGTATAAAAGCATTAAACCTTTGGCGAGTAGGCACCCCATATGGAATATTTTGTCTTGGCGAAGAATCTGGCATTGACACAGATCCGATCATCCGATTTGATACTTCAGATTGTACTGTACATGTTTTAACCACATTAGCATTCGCAGAAAGTTATACGTGGCAAAATGCCCGGGATGTGATGGTCGATATTCATTATAAAATGGATGAAAATGGTGTAAAAAAACCAACCTATAAGTCTAGATGGCATTATACTTCAGATAGNATNTTAAATCATAGTCGCACTATAGATATTACTCCAGTAATTNGTTCTACAGAATCAAAAGAAATAGTCNAAATTGAACTAAATAAGAAAGAAGANGGCTCAGANTTTCTTGAGCTTGATTGGTCTCCCAAAGTAGAGATTCAATATTTGCCAATTAGAAATGTCACGGAAGAATTATTGAAAACTTTACCAAGTGTTTGTGGTATTGCTTTTGTAAAGCGCAGTTATTTTAAAATGGGAATTATAATTGCCCATGAAGGATATTTAATTGACCAAAAATATTTGATTCATGCATCGCAGGAAGAAGGTAAAACTATCGATGTAAATTTAATTGAATATTTAAACAAGAATGGAAATTCCAAATTTGATGGAATCATGGTTTATAAAATTGAACAAGCTTAATAATAATAAAATTAATCTGNTTATTTGGCTATCTGCTAAAAAATGTTAATTTAATGAACAAAGTATTATTTTTTCTCCTTTTGTTCAATTTCAGTCTGTACTTTTTTTGCTAAATGGAAGATATAGTAAACAGACAATTCAATTTCCTCCTCGGTACAGGGATAGCAGGCTCCTTTAGGGGGCATCACACCTTCTTCACCTTCAATACCTTCCAATACACTTTTATATAATTGATCTATTCCTTTTGCTGCAAGTTTGTCAAAATGTTCTTTATCTTTCACTGATGTACCTCCCATGGTACCGTACATATGGCAACGAAAACAGGTGGTGACCCAGATGGATTCACCAATGGTAATTTCTTCCTGAGTTAAATTTCTAAATTTTTCAGATTCATAGATATTTACAGGGGCTCTTTCCGAGCATCCAAATATTAGAAAAAGTGTTAAAAATAAAATTGATCGTTTCATCAGTTTCCTTATTTTTACAAACTGTAATAGTAAAATGTATTTAAAACTTAAACATAAATCACTGCTGAGTATTTTTATTTTCTTCAGCATTCTTGCTATAGTAAAACCTCAAAATAGTAAAGAGAAAGAATTCATAAATAGAAATTTTGAAAATGGATTGCAGGGTATTCAAAATACCGTTTTCAAGAATCCTGGAAGAAGAATTCTTATTATAGGTGGTATTGGTTCAGCCATCGCTTATCAAATGGATGATAGTGTGCAAGATTGGTTTTTGAANNACCAGCCACTTCCGGAATCGATCAATCGTTTTGGTGACCGTTATGGAAATTTTTATTCAGGAATATTTGTTCTAACAGCATCCGGGATACTTTCATATCAATCAAATTCATTGCAAAAATTTGAATATGCATTCGCTACACTTGGAACAAATGGGTTAGTGACTGTTATATTGAAAGATATTATTGGTAGAGAGCGGCCCAATGGATCGNGCCATCGATCATTNCCATCAGGGCATACTTCTCACAGTTTTGCCACAGCTACAATATTTAAAGAATTATTTGGATGGAAATGGGGAGTACCTACTTATAGTTTAGCTATAATTACTGCTGTGAATCGTTTGCAGGATAATAAACATTATTTAAGCGATGTTGTTTTTGCCGCTGGCCTTGGNACAGCCTTTGGATTAGGTTTTTCTAAATCACACTTAGGTGATATGAAAAAGGTGGTATATGGGTTTAATCCAGTAAAGTCAGAACTAAGATTTTCAGTTTATNTTTATTAGCNTTNAATTCACTAAATGTTATTGAACCCCTGTTTTTAATATATCGTGAATATGAACAATGCCATCGGGCTTTTTCAGTTTTGGATTGGAATAAACAAATAAACTGGTGATGGCATGTTTTTCCATCAATTCCAACGCAGAAAGGGCGAGAGTATCAGAAGTAACCCATTTAGGATTCTTAGACATTAAGTAATCTGCCGTCTGTTCAAATAAATCATTTCCTCCCTTTTCTAAGCCTCGTCGAATATCTCCATCCGTAATGATACCTACCATTTCATTTTCATNATTCAATACACCAGTCATNCCTAGACCTTTTTCTGAAATGACTAACAGTGCTTCCTTAATGCTGGCAGATGAATTCACAAAGGGAATGGTATCACCGGAATGNNCCAATTGATCAAGTGTAAGCAGCAACCGTTTTCCCAGCATGCCACCAGGATGGAGCTCTGCAAAATCTTCTTTATTGAATCCACGAAATTCCAGTAATGAAACAGCCAACGCATCGCCCATTGCTAAGGTAGCTGTGGTGCTTGCTGTGGGGGCAAGATCCAAAGTACAAGCTTCTTTTTCTACGGATGTATCCAAATAAATATCCGCTTTTTCAGATAAAGTGGAATGTTGTCTGCCGATCAAGCCGATAATGGTTACACCTTTTTTATGTAATGCGGGTATAATTTGAATCAATTCCATAGTCTCACCGCTATTGGAAACAATTAATACAACATCATCTTTTGTGATCATACCCAAGTCACCATGGGTTGCTTCCCCAGGATGGACAAAGTGGGAAGGCGTTCCTGTTGATGCCATGGTCGACGCTATTTTTTGCGAAATTAGACCGGATTTACCCATCCCCGATATAATCAGACGTCCTTTACAATGCATAATTGTATTGACTGCAGATACAAACTGCTCATCTAATCTTTTACCAACCAGAGATACAGCTTCAGATTCAATTTGAAATACACGTTGGGCGACAGATTNTATATCAGATGAATTCATAAGATAAAATTTAATACTATTCTATAAACAACTTGATTATTTTAACACTTGAAATATTTAAATAAATCTTTGATTTACTTTTTTATAAATAAAGAAAATATATAGTTGATAATTTATGGGTCAGGCAGTTATTGCTGTTGATGATCAAATTTCATGAAATTTTTTTTAATTAATGGGTTGTTATTCATGTCGCTTTTTGGGAAACCGCCAACAATAGGAAAACCTGCACCAGATTTTAATCTCCAAGACCAAGATGGCAATTTTCATTCCTTATCGGATTATAAAGGTCAAAAACTAGTAGTATATTTTTTCCCCAAAGCGGATACGCCTGGATGAGTTAAGCAGGCATGTGGATTCCGGGATGAATCTGAAAAATATAAATCAATAAATATTGCAGTTATAGGAATCAGTTATGATTCAAAGAAATCTTTAAAATCATTTCGTGAAAAATATAGAATTCCATTTAATTTTCTATCGGATTCAGATAAAATTGTCGGTAAAAAATACGGTGTAAATAAATTTTTATTTCCTTCCAGAAAAACATTTTTGATTGATGAAAATGGGATACTAGTTCGAATATTCAATGATGTGAATTTAAATTCACACCCGTTAGATGTTTTAAAAACATTTGAAAAAGTATCAATTAGGGAATAAAATGAAAGTATCTATCGAATATTGCAGTATGTGAAACTATCTACCTCGGGCTTCCAGTTTGGAAGAAGAACTCAAATCAAAATTTCCGGGTATTGAAACAAATTTAATTTCCAGTGGCGGCGGTGTCTATGAAGTATCATTAGATGGGAATCTTATTTTTTCAAAAAAGGAGTTAAAAAGATTTCCTGATGAGAGGGAAATTGAAAAACTAATTAAGGAAAATTCAAGCTAAATTGATTTTTGGTATTTACCATAATGGTAAAAATTATAAGCTAGGAGCAACACAAAGTAGCTCAATGTTTTACTTGCTGTAATTTTCATTTTAATTTTAAGTACAATGCATTTGTAAATTCAACTTAAATATAACTAGAAAAAGGGCATAATGGGCATAATGAGTAAAGGTTTAAAAAGTATTATAACATGCGATTTAGATGGAAAAGTGGAAACCTTCAGTGAAGGCGCTGAACAATTATTTGGTTACAGCGAAGACGAAGTTATTGGGAAGATGAGAGTCAGTGATTTTAGTGATGGACAGGTCGTTTTAGGTCATGTGATCGGCTGGTTAGATGAATCAGTTAAAAATGGTAAGTGGGAAGGTGAGACAACCTTTCTGAAGAAAGATGGTAGCGAATTTCCTGCAAAAATTAAAATAACCCCTACAAAAGACAAAAATGGTGAACATATAGGATACTGTGGTGTGACTACTAAGCTAGATGACAAAACATCCGAGCAGGTAAGACCAAAAATAAATTTTATGACACAAATATTTACATGGGTTGTGATTATGCGCCTCCCATTTTTATCAGCAACAATAATGCCAATTTTAGTGGGCGCAGCGGTTGCAAAATTTTTAGGTTATACGGTTGATTGGTACTGGTTAG
The DNA here is from genome assembly GCA_002722105.1 of Fidelibacterota bacterium. The sequence continues at coordinate 9,192 of PBKF01000043.1, read as the reverse complement.
GTGTAACCTTATTAGGGGGCTCTCTACTGCACATTGGGACAAACACTTCAAATGACTATTTTGATCACTTAAGTGGGACAGATAATCTAAACTATAATTATAGTAATAAAGGTCTTAACGGTGGTAGTAGAGGCATTCAGATGGGACTTATTTCTCCATATGGTGTAAGAAATTTATCAATTACAGTTTTTGCTTTAAGTGTGTTGGTAGGTATTCCGTTAATACAGAAAGCGGGTATGCCAATTTTATGGTTGGGTTTAATTGGTTTTTTATCAGGTTTATTTTATACTGCTCCTCCATTTAGATTCGCATCGCGGAAAGGTATGGGGGAGTTATTAATAGGGCTAAATTTCGGTCCATTGATGGTTGCCGGCAGTACATTAGTGCAAACTGGACAACTGTTGCCTGAAGCATTTTTAGCGGGAATCCCGCTGGGGTTTTTAATAGCTGCTGTTGTTTATATTAACGAATTTCCTGATCATGACAGTGATAAAGCTACAGGCAAAAATACTCTAATTGTTGTATTTGGTCCAGAGAAAGCGAGGGCAGGTTATGTGGCACTGGTCTCAGGTGCTTTCTTAAGTATAGTTTTTCTGGTACTGAATGGTACTTTCCCTTCATTAATCTTAATTACCTTATTAGCTTCGTACTTTGGCGTGACTTCTATTCAAACCTTATACAAGTATTATAATGACAGATTACTTGAACCGGCAAATTGGGGTACAATAATTATGCACAGTGTAACTGGTTTATTGCTTTTTACCGGACTTTGGCTCGCAGCGCCTGTTTAATCTTCAAAGTTATTTCATTACATTTATAAAAAGCCCCTAGACACAGGGGCTTTTTATTTGCACAAAACTAAAAACTTTTGTAATATACTTACGAGTAACTTACGAGTAATATTATAAAACATAAGGGATATAGAGTTATCTAAGAGAAAGCCTTTGTGATCTTAGTGAATTCTGTATATTACAAATGATGAAGAAAAGAATAAAAAAACAACCATCTTTAGCTGTTATTCGGGCGGTAGCCAGGCTGAAGGAATATGAATGTAAAAAAGAATCTCGATCTATTGTCTGGGATGGAAAATCTATCACACAATATTTTTCTATTACCTCGTGATAAAAGTCTTGTCCCCAAAATTGAAAAAATTCCTGAATTTTGTCCAACGATTCACGTTGATCCACGGCTATTCTCCATCCTATGAAGAGATTATGGCTAGTTTGGGATTTGGTTCATTGGGGACAGTGAATTGGTATGTAAAGACCTTAGAACAAGAAGGTCATTTATCTCGTATAAAAGGTCCCAACGGTAAGCGAGCGCTCACATTAATCCACAAAGAGCACGCCACAACTACATCAGCTCGTTTGCCGCTGCTGGGCCTTATTGCTGCGGGAGAGCCCATCGAAGCGTTAGAGAATCCAGAAATGGTAGATGTACCTCCATCCTTGCTGCATCCTGATAACTATGTACTACAGGTGAAAGGGAACTCCATGATCGATGAAAATATTCACGATGGCGATTTTATTGTTGCGAAGAAAGCAGCTACAGCTCGATCCGGGCAAATTGTGGTAGCATTGATCAATGGTGAAGCCACATTAAAGTGTTATATTCCCAAACTGGATTGTATTGAGCTCCATCCCAGAAATCCTAAATTTTCAATCATTAAAATAAATCCACAAGACGATTTTCATATTAATGGCGTGCTTCTTTATTCCTTCCGGAATTATTTGAACTAGGTACGCTTCCATGATCGCTCGAGACGTTTTTCATATACGTCTTAAGGAATTACAGCTCCAGGCAGAGCGGATCATGGATCCCAGTCTGAATACACGTCCGGTAGCCATTATCTCATCTACCCGGCCAAGCGGTAAAATTCTGTTTTTATCTCCAGAAGCAAAAGAAGAAGGGCTATCCCATGGCATGAAAGTTTCCATCGCTCGCAAAATGAGTCAAGGTGTCCAGTTACTACCTTACAATCAAGCACTTTATGCCCGCGTGAATCGTTATGTATATGAAACCGTATCCACATTTACTCCAGTTGTTGAGTTGGAAGGCATGGGCAGATTCTATCTGGATATGAATGGAATGTGTGAGATTCGGAGTCATGTTCATAATACCGGTTTATCTATTTTGAAGCAAATCCAAGAGAAAACCAGTATCGAAGGCATGGTGGGTATCAGCATCAATAAATTGATAAGCCGGATTGTAACATCTGTGGTTCCTGAAACGATTTATGAAGTTCAGAATGGTGAAGAAGCAAAATTTTTATCTCCTTTGATACCGCTAGTTCTACCTAAAGTGAAGGAAAAACCTGTTCAACGTTTGCTCCGATTTTTATGGATTGAACAGGTTCAGCAGATTCAATCCATGGCAAGCAACACAGATCAATTTCTGACATTCTTTGGTATCCATGCCGTCCAATTGGCACGGGAAGCACAAGGGAAAGATTCATCTGTCGTAAGACCCCATCAATTCCGGGATCATATTGTAGAGCAAATGGTGCTTCCGGAAGATACCAATGATGAAACGGTGCTTCATCCTATCGTGAAAAATTTAGCAGAACAGGTAGCCTTCAAACTGCGTCAGCGAAGACAACTGGCGAACAGGGTTCGATTGGACATTCATTACATTGATGGTCATCAGCATCACAGTGTTGGGTGTATTACCGGGATTGATGATACATCGGTGATTACAGTCTGTCGGCAACTTTTTAATAAGGCAAATGAAAGACGAAATCGTATTCGAACCATTTTGATTGATGTGTCTGATTTTCGGCCTTATGTTTATCAGACAGACCTTTTTTTAAGAGGAGAGAGTCGGAATATGGCTATCTCTAAAGCGGTAGAAAAAGTCCGGCAGAAGTATGGTGTTCATAGCCTTCAAACAGCAGATGTATTTCAGGCATTAGGTCGATTGTAAATGTTTATCCATTTAAACACTCATTCTGTTTATTCTCCCATGCGTGGACTTTTATCACTTTCAGATTTGGTGTCTCTTTCAAAATCAGAGGGCATGGATACATTAGCACTGACAGATGTAAATGGATTATGGGGATTTATCCATTTTGTTCAGCATTGCAAAGATGCAGGAATTTTTCCCATCGCTGGCACAAATTTAATTACAGATAAAGATGAAGTAATCCTTTTGGCAGAAAATCAGTATGGGTATGAAAATATCTGTCGTATTGTGTCTGCTATTCATGATAATCCCAACCAATCGGTTATAGATATTTTAAGGGAAAAATGCATTGGTTTATTTGTTCTCGCACATGATGAAAATACGTTGAAAGCATTGATGAAATTTATTCCGGACACTCATTTATTTATTGAGCTACGTCCAAGTATTCAGGAGTCTGAAGCACATCGTTTATCCAAAAAATTTAAATTGGAGATTGTAGGAACAGGTGATGTCTATTTCAGATCTCCAAGTGACCATGATGCTCACTTAACGCTAAGAGCTATTGAAAAAAAGACTACACTGGAACAATTGAACCGATCGGAATATAAATCGGATCAGCATTGGTTTCGATTTGAAGCGGATATGGTGAGACTTTTTCCTAACAGTTTGGATTCACTGAATAACAGCCGTTATTTGGCAGATCGTTGTAAACGGGATTGGTCATTTATTAATACAATTTTTCCCGGGCTTTCTTTAAAGGAGACGTATCATTCCAATGAAACATTGAAAGAGAAAGTTTACGTTGGTGCTAAGATTCGATATGGAGAGATTAATGAGATAATCAGACAACGCATTCAACATGAATTAAGTATTATTACGCAAAAGGGTTTTTCACCATATTTTTTGATTGTGCAGGATGTTGTTGAACAAACCCGTGCCACTATCGGCCGAGGATCCGCTGCTGCATCTATTGTAAGTTATTGTTTATTTATCACGCAGGTCGATCCACTTCAGCACTCACTCCAATTTGAACGATTTATCCATCCGGAACGGGAAAATATGCCGGATATTGATGTGGATTTTCCTTGGGATGAGCGGGCTAGTATTCTAGAATATGTATTCAAAAAATATGGGAATAGTCGGACGGCCATGGTGTCGAGCCAAGTATTTTTAAAACCAAGGTCTGCCATTCGGGAAGTGGGGAAGGTTTATGGGTTATCCAACGAAGAGATCAAAAGTATTACCAAGCGGATTGGCTGGTATACTTCCCGAAGGGACTTAGAACATTGGGTTCGAACCGACCCAAGATTTGCTAATGTAGATCTAGATGATACTTTGATTCGCATTTTACGTGAGAGTGAAAAAATTGTAGGGGTATTCCGTCATCCCTCGGTTCATCCCGGAGGTGTGGTGATTGTACCGGATGAAATTCGAAAATATGTACCTGTGCTTGTGGCACCGAAAGGGATCCAGATCGTAGAATGGGAAAAAGATCAGGTGGAAGATTCAGGGCTCTTAAAAATTGATCTGTTGGGGAATCGGAGTCTGGCAGTAGTGCGAGATACCATTCGGCAGGTGAATTTGAATTACGGCGAAGCGGCATCCAGAAATAAGTATGTAGATTATCATCAAATTCAGCCTGTAGGAGATAGTAAAACCGAAGAACTCATGAAATCGGGAAAAACCATGGGTGTATTTTATATTGAGAGTCCGGCTACACGGCAACTCTTAGCAAAGGCCGGTATTGTAGATTTTGAACATGTGGTGATTTATTCATCCATTATCCGCCCGGCAGCAAATCGGTTTACCAATATAATGTTATCAAGGATTCACGGGGAAGAATGGAATTTACTTCATCCTGATTTGGATTTTTTATCTGAGAGTTATGGTATTATGGTTTATGAAGAACAAGTGTCCATGGCTGCTATGGTCATGGCAGGGTTGGGTTACGCGGAAGCAGATGCGTTGCGAAAAACCATGAGGCGTGATTCCATGCAGCATCTTATTTTATCCTGGAAAAAGAAATTCACTGCAGGATCACTTCGGAGAGGTTATGCGCCCCAAATGATTCAAGGTGTATGGGACATGATTGCATCCTTCGCGGGCTATTCATTCTGCAAGCCCCATTCAGCATCCTACGCCATGTTATCTTTCACCTGTGCCTATCTCAAAGCGCACTTCCCGGCAGAATTTTTAGCAACTGTCATTTCCAACCAAGGCGGTTTTTATTCATCCTATGCCTACATGAGTGAAGCTCGACGGTTCGGAATCCAGATTCTGCCGCCGGATATAAATAGAAGTAACCGGGAATGGCGAGGACGAAAAAATAAAATTCGCATGGGGTTCATGAGTATAAAGCAACTTCAGAAAAAAGCAGTGGACAGAATTCTAGATGAAAGAAAGGCCGGAGAGTTTGATTCACTGAACGATTTTTTATATCGGGTGGAGTTGAATTTAGCAGATGCAATGGTTTTAACCAACGCTGGCTGTTTCCGGCAATTGGCACCGGAATTGAATCATCGAGAATTAGCTTATCGGGTGGCAGGATTTTATCTCCAAAACGGTGAGCGACAACCCCTAAAAGTATCACCTAATTCTCAGGAATTAACCGATAAAGATCAATACCGAATGGAGTTAGAAACATTTGGCTATCCCTTATCGATTCATCCATTGGCAGTGTATCGGACACGGTTGAGCCGCAAAATCAAATATGCTAAAGACATACCAAAATTTGTGGGACAATCCATTTATTTGATTGGGGTATATATTACACGGAAGGAAACTATCACCGGCAATTTGGAGCCCATGGAATTTTTAACGATGGAAGATGAAACAGAGATCTATGAATGTGTTTTATTCCCTGGTGTGTTCCGTGAATTTGGGGATATGCTTCACTGGGAAACGTTGTTTATCATTAGAGGCATAGTGGAAGAATCATTTGGTGTTTATATCGTAAGCATTGAAAAAATGGCCAGTTTGCAGCAGTGGATGAAAAAGATAAATTAAACAATTTTATATATTTCGGTTCTTTAAAGATCTTTGTAATAAAAAAATTAGAACTATAATTATCGTTCTAATTATGGTGATTATAGTATTATTATTAAGATAATAGTTTTTATTTTAATTATAGTCTCTTACACAACGAAAACCAGTGTGATTCAGACTTGTATCTTCCGTTGAGCCTATTCTTCTACTAACTCTATATCCTGAGCAATAGCTATCATTACATAAAAAAGATCCGCCCCGCAGTACCCTTTTATTTGCGAATGGTTCTCCAGAATCGTAAGCTATTTCTGGCCCTTTTGGATTAATACAAACCCCTAAGCTTTTATCATAAGCATAGCTATTTTCATTATAATAATCAGAACACCATTCCCATACATTTCCAGCGATATCATATAATCCATAATTATTAGGTGGGTAAGAACCGACTGGTGCAGTTAATAAAAATCCATCTTCTTGTGTGTTTACAGCAGGGAAATTTCCTTGCCAAAAATTAGCGCGCATGGGTGATTTATTTATGGATATATTCCCCCAGGGATAACGCGATTTTTCCCTCCCACCGCGAGCAGCAAATTCCCATTCAGCTTCAGTCGGTAATCTTTTACCTGCCCATTTTGCAAAAGCATTGGCATCTTCCCAGGATACATGAACAACAGGATGGTTCATTTTATTTTTAGTCGTACTATTATTTCCAGCTGGATTTTTCCATGAAGCTCCTTTTTCCCACTTCCACCATTTTGACTCATCATTTAACGGTATTGGATTTTCATTTTTGACAAAAATAAGTGAACCGGGGACCAATAAAGAATCCGGCGGTTTAGGAATATCAGCAGGCAATTGTTTTTCCATTTCAGTCCAGTTGATCATTTTTTCTGCAGTAGTAATATATCCAGTCTCGTTTACAAATTCTAAAAATTGGAGGTTGGTAACTTCATATTGATCCATAAAAAAGGAGTCTACAATCACTTCGTGTACGGGCATTTCATTTGAGAAGGCTTCTACTCCATCACTACCCATAAGAAATTTTCCTCCTGGTATTAATACCATATTCTGATCTATTGCATAAATTTTTGGGGAGGTACTAAATATTGGATATTTAAAGGATATTGCTATAGTAGCAATAATTACTGCCAATAACATGTATTTTAATTTATTTTTCAATTTATATTGGTTCAGAAATTATCTAAAAATTACTGATTAGGATTAAGCTTGAAAAAGTTTTCTATTTTTATTTAACAAAGTAATTAAAGCATTTCTATTATTATAGAATAAGATCGCTTTATTAATGTTTATTTTATATCATCAAATTTATTTAGAGGATATGTAGAACAAATTTAATGATTAATTAAAAATAAAAATTTTTCTTTATTTCTCTATTGCATATGATAATGAAATATTAATGGTATTTAATGTTCTGGGGCTGATAAGGTGTAAAATATTCCCACAATAGATTTGTAATTCAAATGACAGGTTTAGGTTTTGCAGATTGTGCTGTTTCATTAGTAGATAAGAAATCATCAAACTAATTTCAAAAAAATATATATGAAAAATATTATCCAGTTTTAGTCTATATGATTGAGATTTTAATTTGAAACGAATTTTATGTTGAAAAATAATTTAAATAGTAACAAAACAAGATTTTTAAATAAATTAGAATCATTAAAAATTTGATTCCTTTTTACTTAGCATTAAGCAATTTTTAAAAATTTTATGGATTTACATATATCGAATAATAGAAACACTGTTATATTTTTTTCTGAATGGGGGGCTTCAATTACCAGATGGGATACTTTAGATAAGGATGGTAGAAAAATAAATATTGTGTTAGGATATGATAATGAAAAAAATTATATGGATAATCCATTTTATCTCGGTGCAACAGCAGGTAGATATGCTAATCGTATCAAAAATGGACAGTTTCAATTAGGTGATGAAAGTATTCAGCTAAAAACGAATGATAATGGACATCATCTTCATGGAGGTCCAAAAGGATTTAGTAGTCAAAAATGGTCAGTAAAAAAGATTTCTGATTCAAAGATAATCTTTAATCTAAGAAGTCCAGATAAAGACCAAGGATATCCTGGAGATATTGATGTAAAGACAATATATGAAATAAATAAAGATAATGAACTTTCTATTTATTATGAATGTATAGCAAACCAGGACACTATAGTTAATCTAACACATCACTCTTATTTTAATCTAAGTGGAGAAAATAGTAATAACATTCTGAACCATCTATTATTTATTAATGCAGAAAATTATACTGAAATAAATAGCGACCTAATTCCTACAGGAAAGATAGTTTCAGTGAATAATACACCTCTTGATTTTAGAAAACCAATTAAGATTGGTAAACGTATTTCAAATAATTTTAAACAACTCATTTATGCTCAAGGATATGATCATAATTTTGTAATTAATTTAGATGATGATCAAAAATTAAATTTAGCTGCAAAATTATATTCAAAAAGTTCCGGATTAGAAATGAGTGTTAAAACTAATTTGCCTGGATTACAATTTTATTCAGGAAATTTCTTAGATGGGAACTATAATGACATATATGGGAAACCATTATCTAAACATCGTGGCCTCTGTTTAGAGCCACAATTCTTTCCCGATTCTCCAAACAAGATTAATTTTCCATCACCAATATTGAAAAAAGGTGATGTATATGATTATATGATAAAATATGGTTTAAATATTAAATGATAAATTATTTATTATCATAATAATTGATATGATTTAAGAAATGATAGAGTTTATTAATAATTTAAAATATCTAATAAGGGTATACATTTTTTGATTCGTAATTTGAAAAGACTCTCCATCGATATCATTCTAGGGTAGATGATTATATTTATTTGATGCTTTAAACAAAGAAAACATATTTATCGAATATTTACAAGAAAATCTAGAAACAAAAAAAATCATCAAGGTACTAACTGCCCAATCATTACCACCGATGAATCATGGGAATATGGCCTTAACATCCCATGATCGTATTCGAAGGAGTCGTCTATATGTTCCGGGAAACCAACCAGAGAAAATATTAAAAGCCAAGAACTATTCACCTGATTGTATCATCCTAGATTTAGAAGATGCTATTCCTTTCATAGATAAGGAAAAAGCCAGAGTGATAGTTAGAAATGCTTTACGGTTGGTTGATTTTCAGGGTATTGAGCGGATGGTAAGGATAAACTCAAGTGATATTGGATTAAAAGATTTAGAATATATTGTTCCCCAAAATGTCCATGCTGTTCTAGTTCCTAAAGTGGAAAGTGCAGA